>JAKMEW010000168.1 GCA_022425745.1 Rubripirellula sp. | reverse complement strand
CAAACGCTAACTCCATCCAAACTCGCAAACACTCAACGGCGAGTTCTTCTATCTGATCCCCACTGAACCGACACTCCTCTTCACCACTGATGAACTCTTTCATCAAGTCGTTGACGTTCACCGACGCGAAACCATGCCGAGCAACGCGTCCCTCAAGCTCCTCGACAAGTCGATCCACGTGGTGGAAATAGGTCCAGAACTGGGCGGTTGAGCTATCGGATTCTGGAAACCGCGAGGATTCATTGGGGGCAGTACTCATGACCATTCCTCCGAGCGTCGCTGCATCTCACCTCGGAAATGCTGCAAAATGCGTTCCACGGTTCTTTTGCTCCGCGTAGTGATCTCGGAAATCTGGCTGACTTCGTGCCCTTGGATCCGCAACTCAACAACGCGCTGCGCAGAAACTGGCAGATGACCAATCACTTCGGATATCGAAAGCTCGAGGAGATTCAGTGCGAAATCATCCTGTGCTTGCGGCGATAGTGCGTCTTGATCTGATAGCGATACCGAGAGAGCAGCATCCCGCTTTGCAGCACGATGGTGCTGACCTGCGGCGCGAACCTTATTCAGCGAAATGACGAGCAACAACTTCCATAGCTCATCACCCGTGGGGACTTGATACTCACCGCCAGCTGCGCGGCGAAAGAAGGTACGAAATACCGATTGAACGACATCCTCAGCGTCCATCCGCTGCGATAAAGCCGATGACATGTTGCGCTGCGTGGTGCGCAGTAACCGCTGCGAATAGCGAAGATAAAGCCCCAGTGCAGCATCTTCGTCTTCACCGCTTCGAAAGCGGTGAATTAGCGTTTGATCTGTTGCTCCCCCGTGCATCAGACTTTCATCCAATGCACTCACTTCGATGCTCCGTTCTAGTTATGTATCAGGCGATACGAAGCTTTCCCGGAGGGGAAGTATAATCAGCATAATCGTTAAAACCAGTACATTCCGCAACATTTTCTGAAACGCCCTCAGCACTTTGGGGGACCGGGACGAAGGCTTACACGATGCCGCTTAGGGACAGTCGTATGGTCAGCGAGTTATCACGTTCAAAGACGAAGAAAGAACAACCAAGCAATAAAAAAAGCGTAAGAACAGTCGTTCCCACGCTTACTTGAGTACCTGCCGGAGCAATCGAATTATTCGACCGCTGTGAGATCCTTGAACTTGGTCTTCTCGTCCATCTTTTCGAAATAGCCACCTACAATCTCACCCGCATTATTGCCCAGCATCCTGCTCAATGCTGTGTCAGGCCCCCGAGTTTTGAATTGGCTACGCAATTCTTCCTCGCTCGGCTGAAAAGAGTCAGTCTGCACGACATACACGACGTTGCCTGGCTGATCGGTAGCGACTGAAACGGTCCCCGCTTCATTTGTGAAAACCGCTTTCATGAAGTCTGCACCGGCCGCCTCGACCCCTTCCACAACACTGACTGAAGCACCCTGCATCCCGATCTGAGTTATCCAAGTAAATGGCTTCAAGCCCTCCTTGAGCGATTCCTGCTTATCCTCCGGAATTAGATCTTTGAGCTCAACACTTTCTTTGCCTTCCGCACCCGCAGCAATCGCCTCGGCAGCTTTTACCGCGAGTTTCCTCGCCTCCTGGAGACGAATCTCCATGACCACTTCATCCTTCACTTCGTCAAGTGTTGGAGTATAAGCGGCAACCTCATCAATCTTCCAAGCCAAATACTCGCGCATCCCGCCGGGATTCATACCGACAGTTGAGATAGGACTGAATAGACCCAAAGAAGGATCCTGAGATTCGGGGCTAGCAGGGCTGTAGGCGAGTTGCACGAAGTTAACCGCTTGCCCCATCCGCACGCTGTCCATTGAAAACGATCCGGCAATTGGTTCGATAAATCCACTACCGTCTGAGGTCTGCTCCGAGAGCGAGTTCACGGAATAAGGACCAATCACCTCATATTTCAATCCTAGCTCTTCACTAAGCTGCTCGAGGTTTGGCTTTGCCGGTGAGTTTTCAGGTGGCTCTTCTCCCGCATCAATCTTGATTTGAACGGTCGTCTGATATTTGGTGTACTTACGAAGGTAGTCCTGCATTTGGTTTTGAACCTGAGCCAGCGCATCATTCATCCGTTCCCGGGCCGCATCGCGAACCATGTCCTCAGCCACCTGATCTCGTACTGATTCGAATGACTCAACGGTTTCATTTTCCTCGGTGGTAGTCTCATTCTCGGTGGAAGCCTCATTCTCGGTGGAAGCCTCATTCTCAGTGGAAGCCACGTCTTGCTCCGTATTTTGCACTTCCTCAGCCGCTGCGGCCGGTTCACCCTGCTCGCCAGAGGCTTCTTCTTGCGTGCTGGAGGCTTCTTGCTGGAAAGCTGTTACCAGCCGCACAGCCTCAACATGACCCGCTGATGACTGGTCCTCTGTTGATGGTGCGGTACTGTTTTGATCACTGTCAGTGGCAGCACTTTCAGCGGACTCCGCAGCTGTTGCCTCGTCCTCCGGGGCTGACTCTTCAGGTGTAGCCTCGCTTCCCACCGCGGCTTCAGCCGAACCGGTTTCGGGTTCTGCTTCACCATTTTCCTCGGATTCAGCTCCTGTTTCGGCGGTCGGTTCCTCAATCGGCGGCAGAGACGCATCAATCGGGGGCAGAGACGCATCAATCGGGGCCAGAGACGCATCGACGGGAATCAAGAAATCCCCACCCTTCACGCGTCGATCGTATTCAGCACGAATCTCGTCTTCAGAGAGTTTCGCGACCTCCGCATCAACGAATGATTGCAAATCGGCAGCAACATATTCAAACTTCGCAACGTATTGCCGGTGAAAACCAGGCTCGGAGCTAAACTCGCTAGGGTCCCGATCTTTACCATCTTCGTACATCGCCTCGATTTCAATCTGACTCGGTGACTCCGTGGTTTCCGGAAGGTAATCCGCAACCTTGATCCCATAGGCGGAGACACTCGCACTGCGGTTTGTCTTCAGGAAATTGTCCCAAAACTCATGCGGAGTCACCTGAGGAAATGACCTCGACTGCCCTAGAAACAAGCCTGAGATCCCGCGCTTTTCGTAGACTTCGGCGAGCAGATGAGTCCGCAACTGCTCGTACAGATGCGGTCGGCCAAGCCGATTTTGAGTCTCACGCATCAGGAGATCGATGATCTCTTTTTCTGTCATCGTGCCGTTGGTGTACTGCTCGAGCCAAACCTGCAACGCGTTGTCATCCAGCTCGAAGCCCTCGGTTTGCGCCAAAGAGGCGAGCATTAAGGATCGGATCGAACCCATTTCACTGGGAAACTGATTGATGCCAACCTGAGTGACCTGCCCAGATTGGTCATCAAAACTAAACCCAACCACCTGTGGAGTCCCGCCGCGGCTGATGGTTTCCTGACCCAAAAGGATCAAAAAACGTACCACCGAGTTGTGATTCTGAGTGAAATAATTAACTCGCCCACGCGTTAGTTCGGTTCCTGAATAGGTGGCAACCACATCGCTTCCGGTCACACCAGCACTCTGACGCATGTAGGTGTCTAATACAGGAAGTGCAACGAAAGCAAACAGAGCCAAGCCGGTAAGTAGAACCATCAAAGGCTTGAGATTGCGTCGAAATAGCTCAAAAGGACTACTGTTCATATTTCCCGGTAACTTTTACGAATTGTTTTGCGGACAAAACCGCTCAGGCAAAATCACCCTGAAAACGACTTCTTAGCACGCATTTTGATGCGTTTTGGAGCCGTTCCAAGGCAAAGTGAAGGGTCAAATTTTTTCTACTCTGAAGTCAATCTAGGAAGTTGAGTCACCTTGACAAGCCAGCTCATGCAACCAAATCTCTGAGAAAGTTGGTCATCACGCTGGTTCAAAATGGTTCGGGTCGAACCGGAGCAAGTAAGGTACCCTCCATTCCCCGCCGGCAGTTCCAGCCGGAATGACTGGCAGAATCATAACCGTTTTTCACCAACCCGACGATTCTTTGTCGGAGAGGGTCAGACAGTGTAACGTGATCTGCGAAGTAGAAAGCGTATCGCCCCTTGAATTAAAGGGTCAAGGTGAGATTCGCGGGGTGGATGAAACAAACGAAGCAAAATCTCGGCAAGGGTGCCGCGAATTGCTGACTGCTTGATTCAAGCCACCCAAACCAAAGAAAAGAACAACAAATCCGCTTAAACCTTCGGATTAACCGCCCAGCTCACCTCCCGCTGAGCCCTAACCCTCCCATTTTGACTCCACACATTTCGACTTGAATGGCAACCAAGAAGCATCTGGTAATTGTTGAATCACCAGCCAAAGCACGAACCATCTCCAAATTCCTTGGTCCTAACTACCAAGTTGAAGCGAGTATCGGACATGTGCGTGATCTGCCTGCGGGACGCAAAGATGTTCCCGAGAAGTTCAAAGCTGAGACCTGGGCCTACCTCGGTGTGAATGTCGATGACTCATTCGACCCTCTCTACATCGTTCCGACCGACAAAAAGAAGCAGGTCAAGAAGCTCAAAGACGCCCTGAAAACCGCTGAACATCTTTACCTCGCGACGGACGAAGACCGCGAAGGGGAAGCAATTAGCTGGCACTTACAAGAGATATTGAAACCCAAGGTTCCGGTCGACCGGTTGGTTTTCCACGAGATCACCAAGGAGGCGATCTCCAACGCTCTCAAAGCGACACGAAGCATTGATAGCAACTTGGTCCGCGCTCAGGAAACCCGTCGAATTCTTGATCGCCTCTACGGCTTCGACATGTCCAACTTGCTATGGAGAAAGATTGGCAGTGGAACCAGTGCCGGCCGAGTGCAGAGTGTTGCGGTGCGACTGATTGTTGAACGTGAACGCGATCGAATCGCCTTTGTTGACTCTACCTATTGGGACCTGAGCGGGATTTTCAACACCGCGATCGGAGAAACGCTCGAAGCGACCCTTCAGAGCGTCGATGGCAGAAAAATTCCCGCCGGCAAGGATTTTGATTCAACCACCGGCCAACTCAAAAAACCCGAACTACTACAACTCAACGAACAGCAGGCCAATGACCTCGCAGCGAAGCTTCGCACCGCAGATTTCAAGGTTACCAAGGTTGAAGTGAAACCGTTTACGGAACGGCCACGACCACCCTTCACCACCAGCACGCTCCAACAAGAGGCCAATCGAAAACTGGGGTTCACCGCTCAGAGAACGATGAGCGCCGCACAGCGTCTCTACGAAAACGGTTACATCACGTACATGCGTACTGACAGCATGACTCTCAGCAAGGAAGCGGTGAACGCTTCGAGAGAATTGGTGCGTAGTGAGTACGGAAATCAGTTCCTCAGCCCAGATGTTCGTGTCTACAAGGGCAAGGTGAAGAACGCTCAAGAGGCTCACGAGGCGATCCGCCCCGCCGGTACACCGTTCCGACTGCCAGAAACCGTGAGAGGCGAACTGGATTCTGATCAATTCAAGCTATTTGACCTGATTTGGAAGCGTACCGTTGCCTGTCAAATGGCTGATGCTCGCAAGCAGCGAGTGAGCATCACCATCGAGGGTGGCGGAGCAACATTTACCGCCAGCGGAACCAGTATTGAATTCGAGGGATTCCTCCGTGCCTACGTCGAAGGCACCGATGACCCGGCTGCGGCATTGGCCAACCGAGAAAAGATTCTGCCACAGGTCAATCAAGATGACTCGCTCTCCGCCGAAAACCTCGAGCCGAAATCTCATACCACCCAGCCGCCCGCTCGATACACCGAGGCAACGCTAACGAAAACGCTCGAGGAAAAAGGTATCGGTCGCCCGTCCACCTATGCCTCGATCATCGGCACCATCACCGATGAACGCAGGAACTACATTCTGAAAAAAGGAACGGCACTGGTTCCGACCTGGCGTGCATTCAGCGTGACTCGCTTGATGGAACAGCACTTCTCGACTCTCGTGGACTACGAATTCACGGCCGAGCTCGAAGATCTACTCGATTCAATTAGTCGTGATGAGGTCGATCGCTCCGACTACCTCAAAAAGTTTTATTTTGGCGACCAGTCTGATGACAAACACAATGTTGGACTGCAGTCGCGTCTGACCGAAAAAATCGAAGAGATCGACCCCAAAGAAACGGCAAGGTTCTCTCTCGGCCTACCCGAGCAGGGCGAGCACCGAGAAGAAGTCTATGTTCGTGTTGGTAAATACGGCCCCTACATCGAGCAGGGGGAACGCAAAGCTTCCATTCCGGATGGCCTCCCGCCTGACGAAATGAACCTTGGCAAAGCACTCGAACTACTCGAATCGAGTGAGGTTGAGGATGAACCGATCGGCCTTCACCCGCCGACCGAAAAACCGATCTACCTCAAGGTAGGCCGCTTCGGTCCCTACCTGCAACTTGGTGAAAATGACGACGAGGAAAAACGCAACCAATCCATCCTTAAATCGTTGGCGATTGAAGACGTTACCCTTGAAGTTGCTTGCAAACTGCTCGAACTTCCCCGAACTCTGGGCAATTTCCCGGACAACGAAGAACCGATTCAGGCATTTGACGGACGCTACGGGCCGTACATTAAATGCGACAAGGAAACGCGTTCGCTTCCAACGGATCTCTCGCCCCTCGATGTCACCCTTGAGCAAGCAATTGAACTGCTGAAACAGCCCAAGACCCGAGGAAAACGCGCCCCCAAGGAACCACTGCGCGTTTACGAGGACAAGTCTCCGGTAACCGAGAACGAAGTCAAAATCCTCGACGGCCGTTTTGGCCCCTACGTCACCGACGGCGAGACCAATGCTTCGCTGCGAAAGGGGATGGACCCTAAAGAAATGACTTTCGAAGCGGCGTTGGATCTTCTTGCCGAGCGTGCAGCGAAGGGTCCATCAAAACGAAAGAAGAAAAAGGCGGCAAAGAAGAAACCAGCCAAAAAGAAAGCCGCGAAGAAGAAAGCTACCAAGAAAAAGGCGGCAAAGAAGAAACC
>JAKMEW010000162.1 GCA_022425745.1 Rubripirellula sp. | reverse complement strand
GGTTACACGTCCCATGGATTTCATCAATTCCATCTTCGAAGTGAATTTCTTGGATGATGGAGTGGAGACGATTACTCAGGTCGTCAAAGCGACGCCTGTCGATCAAATTGATGGACCTTTGCCTTTCCAGCCAGCAGACATCACCTACAACCTGCGAAGCGCGGAGAGCGTGACAATCAGCAGCGACAAGACGATTTCGCTTGCTGACGCCGCTTCACCGAGTGCTTTCTCAAAGTCACCAACTCGGGTGGATGCAAACGAGGAAATCACGTTCCGCTATGCCGATCAATCTTCACCGCCTATTCCCGGCGATCCGACACGGCTGCACATCCAAAACCAAGAAGTGGATGATGCGACGGTTGTCTTTACATTTCGCTACGTGCCCACCGTACCCGAGGCAGGCACCATCGTCGGTATCGGTGTGATTTTCTTCTTGTTGATCACCGCATTGATGGCGTTCCGTCAGGCCGCTCCTCGCGTTTGGGCAATCGCTTTATCGACGGCTAAGAACGAGATGGCTCAACCGCTCTACCTGCTGCTGCTCGCGGTTGGCATCTTCGGGGTTCTGCTCTTCGGAATTTATCCCTTCAATACTTTGGGTGATGACATTCGGTTGCTCAAAGACAGTGGTGTGACGCTGATCATGGTCTTTGGGATGCTGCTTGCGGTTTGGAGTGCTGGGACCAGCGTCAGTGACGAGATCGAAGGGCGAACGGCTCTGACCGTTTTGAGTAAACCGGTCAGTCGACGCTCGTTCATTCTTGGTAAGTATACCGGGATTATGCTCTCGGTCCTTGTTCTCTTTGTGATCATTTCGGCCGTGTTACTTGTCGTTGTGAGTTACAAGCCTATTTACGACGCTCGAGAGAACACCCGTGGCGATACCACGTGGCAGGAGAGTTTGGATGAGGTGATGACGACGGTTCCCGTTTTGGGACTGTACTTCATGGAAACGATGGCTATCGGTGCTGTCGCGGTGGCTTTGGCGACACGCCTGCCGTTGCTCGCAAACTTCATTACGTGTTTTGTTGTTTACGTGATCGGTAACCTGACTTCCCCGCTGGTGGCAGCGAGTCAGGGGAACAACGAACTGGTTGGATTCGTTGGTAACTTGATCGCTGTCGTCGTCCCCAACTTGAACGTCTTCAATGTTCAAGCTGCTGTCGACGCGGGCAACCCCATTCCGCTCATCTACTTGGCAGCTTCATTTAACTACCTGATGTGCTTCACGGTGGCGATCTGGATGTTGGCGATGTTGTTATTCGAAGATCGCGACCTCGCTTAATCGATTCTTAGTGAATCGTGATCGAAGCAACTGCTCAGCAAAAACGAAGCATCTGATCAATGAAAAAGGCCGTGCACCCCAGCACGGCCTTTTGTGTTGATTCGAGTGTGTGGCCAGACGCCTAAGTTCCAGACGCCTAAGTTCCAGACGCCGGAGCATCACCGCTGCTGACCGGTCGACCACCGCTACCACCTGGTCGCCCACCGGCATTTCCACCTGGGCGAACTGGATTGTAAAGACAGCAGTCTTGAGGACAGACATCATGCCATGGGCCGAGATTGCCAACGGACCGCTTTTCTGCTCGTTCTTCGAGGCGTTCTTCGATCAGTTCGCGGATCATTGATACAAAACTTTGGGCGGTGCCAACGGTCGCGGCTCTCGAGAATGGGATCGAATGTTCCTTGCAGGCTGCAGCTGCCTCTTCATCAAGGTCAAACATCACCTCCATGTGATCACTGATGAACCCGATTGGCGCAACGATGACACCGTTCGGTTTTTGGTTTTCTGCGAGTTCGTTGATGACATCGCACACATCAGGTTCAAGCCAAGGCTGTTGGGGTGGCCCGCTGCGGCTTTGGAAGACGAGGTCCCAGTCGGAGATCTGATTTGCCTCAGCAACGAGACGACACGCTTCGGTAAGCTGCTTCACGTAGTCACAATTATCCGCCATGGACATCGGGATGCTGTGTGCGGTGAACAACGTTTTGACTTGGTCCGGAGCTTGATTCAGCTCTGCGAGAGCGTCGGCGACGGACTTGGACATCGCTTCGATGAATCCCGGGTGATTGAATCCCATCCGAACCTTTTGCACGATCGGAGCATCGGGGCCGACCTGTTCTTGGGCAGCAGCGATGTTTTCTCGGTACTGCCTGCACCCGCTATAGCAACTGAACATGCTGGTGAAGAAAGCCAATGCTCGTTTTTTGCCATCGTTTTTCATTTGCTCGAGGGTGTCGGGCAGCATGGGGTGCCAATTTCGATT
>JAKMEW010000138.1 GCA_022425745.1 Rubripirellula sp. | reverse complement strand
CCTGTAAGATGTTTCGATTCGCGTTGTTCTCTTTGGTGTCGCTATCCCTTTTACTCGGCACTTCCCGCAGCTTGCTCGCCCAGGGTGCTCATTCGACCGCGCAGGGTGGTGATTCGACTGCGGAGCGACAAGCCAAGCGTCAGCCGCCGCCGGTGATCGATTCCGTCACTGAGGTGATTCAAAGTTATGTCGCGAAGGGACGAGCTTCGGGAGCCGTGACATTGGTTGCGCATCAAGGCAAGGTGGTTCACTTTGACGCTGTCGGTTTTCGGGATATCGCTTCGGAAAAAGCGATGCAGCGTTGGAGTCGATTTGCCATCGCATCGATGTCCAAGCCAATTACTGCGACCGCTGTGATGATTTTGCAGGAAGAAGGAAAACTGAATATCAATGATCCACTCGATAAGTACCTGCCAGAGTTCAACGAAGTTCGCTTGAAAAATGGTGATCCGGTCGGAAGGAAATTGACTATTCGAGATGCGTTGACACATACCTCTGGGATAGTCGGCGATCAGGTTTTTCGCGGTTCTCTCGCGGATCATGTAACAGAAGTTGCCTCTCGGCCGCTCGGATTTCAACCCGGAGAAAAATGGCAATACAGCCCAGGCGTCAGCGTGGCCGGGCGAATCGTTGAGTTGGTGAGTCGGCAACCATTTGAAGAGTTTTTGAGTCAGAGGATTTTTGAGCCACTGCGAATGAATCAGACAACTTTTCGACCTGACGCCAAAGGCATTGCGAATCTCGCGGTGATCTACCAGCCTGGGGAAGAAGACGGAACACTTGTTGCGGCTGGCAATCGTATTTCCACTTTTGCGGAGGAAGACGGTCCGAATCCATCTGGCGGGTTGGTTTCAACTGCTCAGGACCTCTTCCGGTTCTACCAGATGATTCTTAATGCAGGCGAGTTTCGAGGCCGGCGTATACTTTCGAGCCAATCGGTGGAGCTGATGGTGTCACCGCAAATCGGTGATCTGCTAACCGGTTTTACTCCTGGCAATACGTGGGGCCTTGGCTGGTGCATTGTGAAGGAGCCGCAGGGAGTTACCGGCATGTTGTCCGAGGGCACCTATGGACACGGTGGAGCTTTTGGAACACAGGGCTGGGTTGACCCGGTT
Source organism: Rubripirellula sp. (assembly GCA_022425745.1). Classification (GTDB taxonomy): domain Bacteria; phylum Planctomycetota; class Planctomycetia; order Pirellulales; family Pirellulaceae; genus Rubripirellula. The sequence goes on along the minus strand of JAKMEW010000138.1, from coordinate 9,470 downwards.
ACGGAAACCATCTTCATTTTGTTGATTCAACGAACGAACATGGGGAACAGCGACGGATCGGAAATGCGAGGTGATTTTCAAGCAGCCGCTGTTGCTGCATTGGCGAAGACTAGCTCCTCGCAGCAGTGATCTGATGAACAGAAGATTGCCGGAGCATCAGTATGCATACGGGATCCTTCGGGAAACCATCCTGCGTGTTCGCGGTTGGTTACCCGTGGTTTACCGCTCGCAGCCACTTTTTAGTCTCGCAAGTTTTTCACGTGAGTTTGGTCAGTGCTTGAGAGCTGGGCTTCCCGTGGTTGAGAGTTTTGAGAAGTGTCGGCTGGTGATCGATTCAAGCTATCTGAGAGAGCGTTGGCAAGATGGTAAAAGGCGAATGCAGCAGGGTGAGTCCATTGCCGATTCGCTCCAAGACGCGCGAGCGGCCTTACCGGCTTTTTACTTGCCAACGGTTCGAGCGGGGGAGCGTTGCGGCAGGGTTGATGACGTGTTCTTGTTTCTTGCAAACCACTGTCGACTCATTGAGCCGTTGACCACATTGCTCCGGCAGCTATGGATTTATCCATTGGGGATCATGGGGTTCGGCGCGATGCTGAGAGCTGGGCTGCGATTGGCGACGGGAAGCCCGGTCGATGGTCTTGAGATCCTGATCGGTTTTGTTGGATCGATCGCTTGGTACTTTGCGATTGCTGCCATTGTTTGGTTAACACCGATTCGACCCTTTTTTGATGAGTTCCGCCTCAAGTTGCCTTGGTTGGGTGAGTTGGAGCATGACCTAGCATCCTGTCGCTTCTTCAGCGTCATGGCACTTTTGGAAAGGTCACAATGCGACCGCATCGATACGATGATTGGAGTTGCAACTCGCACGGTCAACAATCAGGCGATCGCAAATCAACTCAAAGAGGTGGTGCGTCACTTGGAAGAGGGCTTCACGCTGGCTGAAGCGTTTGACACTGCAACACATTTGGATGACCAAACGAGGCAGACGCTTCGTTCGGCTGACCTTTCTGGGACACTCCAAGAAAGCTACGAATATCTGGCCACACAGGCCGAGGCTCGGTTAGGCCCGCGGCTTCGTTGGATTCAGATGGCGTCGGCCAAGATCGTGACGGCCTTGGTCGTCTATTGCCTTCTCGGCGAAGCGATACGCATCGCCTTCAGTTCATGACCGGCAAGCATGTCGCTTGCCGCAATGAGCATTCATTGTTTGTCGATTCTTTACTCGGCAGCCTCACTGTTATCCCATCCGACAGGTTGTGTCCAAGCCTGTTGTTTCTGATCTTTGAAAGAAGGATCGGCGGCGTCGAGCGAGCTAGTAACCACTGCCCGAATGTAAAGCTGATCGCTTTTCATCTGATAGGTAGGATTCAAATCGGTGCTAGTGGCCAGGATCTGTCCAATCCTTGAGTCATCATCTGGGTGCTCAAGTGTGCCGATGAACTGCGTGGTGTAGGTGGCTTGATCATCAGGAGAAATAGCGACCGATAGCGTTTTGGTGGCAGCGTCGAATTGAACGTCTTTCAAGGTCACACCGCTCGAGGCATAAAAATCACCCCTCTTCATGGCACGAATGAGGTGTTCGGGAGTCAGGTAACGACTCCGAACCATCACCCAGCCACGTCCAGGTCGTGAACCCGGCTTGCCGTGATATTCGTGGCTATCATCGGTTGCGATTCCCATGATTGGCGGCACCTCCAACGCGTCTCGGCGAATTGCGTTCACCAGATCCCAGATACGTTCGATACTCGGATGGTCTTTATCACCCAGATGATTAACGCCCGGGTGACCGTTGTAGACCTCAAAGAACTTTTCGGAAACTACCGCAGCAAGGTCTTGAGCAGTGACCGCGTAACCAAAGTTTGGATGGTTGAGATGTGGAAGGATCTCACGACCGTGCTCCTTTTCGTGCTCGAGTATCGCACGCAGGTTGTTTTGCATCGCCTCGCGAACCGTCTCACCCCCAGCAGGCTGTAGAGCTTCAGCAACATTGGTCGCATTGATATGGACAGGTTTTCCTTCGGCGCGGTCACTGATCTCCTCGGCGGGAATCATGATGAATTGATTTTTTTGCTCCAAAAGATGCCTGAATTCATGTAGCGGCTTGAGGCGTACCGCGAAGCCCGCAGCGCCCTGTTCGCCTCGGGTTTCAACCCATGACTGACCGAATTTCTCAATGTAGCGATTGAGGATTTGATCATCGCTGCGTTTGACAATGTCAGCGAGTTTCATCCATCTCATGCCATCGCTTAGCACATTGTGATCCGTCAGCGCGAGGAAGTTGTAATCGCGCTCGGCGTACCAACTTGCGATCATCTCAGGGAATTCATCGCCATCGCTCCAAAGGGAATGTGTATGAAGGTTTCCCTTCCACCATTTCAGCTCAGGCTCTTCGCCAGATGCCGGTGCGATCGATGCATTGGGTAGGTACAGCAGTAGACAGGCCAGCACTGACAGGAGACTTAGATGGGCTCTTGGTTTGAGCATGATATTTAGGTTCCCAGACGAACGATTGATTAGGAAAATAGCTGATTGAGATGATCGGAAATTGGATTCGTGGTCACTTGTTTTCAGCGCCTCGCAAGAGTTTAGCACTACGTCGCCCCGTTTGCTGCAATTTGCATCAGTAACCCGCTGATGTAGGCCGCATAGGTGCCAAGTGCGTAACCGACAACCGCTAGCAGGACACCGACCGGAGCAAGTGAAGGGTGAAACGCTGCTGCGATGACAGGAGCGCTGGCGGCTCCACCTATATTGGCTTTGCTACCGACGGCGAGAAAGAAATACGGCGCACGAATCAGGCGACCTACCATCAGTAGTAGTAACACATGGAAGGTCATCCAAACCGCCCCAATGAGAAACAGTTCTGGGTATTCTGAGATTGCCCGCAGGTCCATCTGCAAGCCGATGGTTGCGACTAAAAGATAAATGCAAACAGTCCCCAGTTTTGAAGCGCCCGCTCCCTCGAGTTTTCTTGCGGGCGTGAATGAAAGCAGGACGCCAAAGGTGGTCGATAGGACGATCAGCCAAAAGAAGGAGGAGTTGAGGCTGCAGCGATTCAGATAAGGCAGGTGCTGCTCAATCCATGGGCCAATGAGATCCGCTAAAACATGACAACCCGCAGTGACGCCGAATCCCAAACCTAGAATCACGAATAGGTCGGTTGCTGAGGGGATTCGGGCAACTTCCGCTGCGTAATCCGACATTTTTTGCTGTAGTTCTTCGACGCTGCGGTTGTCAGCCTTGAATTTTTCGTCGATGGATTTTGCTTTGCCAACGCCGAAGATAAGAAAGATCATCCAGAGTTCCGCAACCACGATATCGACAGCAATCATGACGCTGTAAAGCGATTCACTTGGCTTGAAAATTTCTTGCATCGCCAGCATGTTCGCGCTGCCACCAATCCAACTTCCAGCTACGGTCGCAAGGCCGCGATAAATCTCGTCGGGGCCCGCTCCACCAAACAGGTCGGGGAAGAATGGGGCGGTCAGTAGGATTGCTACTGGGCCGCCGATCACCACACCGACTGTTCCGGTCAGGAACATGATGAGCGCTTTGGGGCCAAGGTTCAGAACCGCCTTCATGTCGGTGCATAGTGTTAGCAGGACAAGGCTCGTCGGTAGCAGGCATTGTTTAGTGATGTAGGATAGTTTGCTCAATTCGGGGTCAACCAATCCGGATACCGTGAGCAGAGAGGGTAAGAAGTAGCAAAGCAAAAGTGCAGGGACGAAACGATAAAATCGTTTCAGCTTTGGGTGATTGGAACTACTTGTGTGAAAGACGATCGCAAGTATCACCATCAGGATTCCAAAGAGAACCACATCGTTGGTGATGAGTGGTTGATCCTTCTCTGAGGTTTTGTCCGTTGTTTCGATTGTAGAGGCCACCGTAGGTGCTTCTGCATCACTGGTGTTTGCAGTCGGAGCAATGGTTGAGTCGCTTGCTGCGGGTGCGGAATTCAGTGTTGTTGCTTGAAAGACGAGTGGTGTCCCTGGGATGAGATTGGTGTCGACCGCGTCTTGAGCGTGGAGAGGTAGCGTGGCGATGGTGAAGGCACATGCGATTGCTCGAAACCAAACGCTCGTATTAGTCGTGTAAAGACGAATCCTGATTGATTTGGTTTTCGCTCGATTGTCCATTTGCCCACCGCCTCGCTGCGAATAAAACACTGTACAGTTTCTGAACTGGTAGCAGTTTAGACGCTTAAGAGCGTGTGGTGGGTGTGGGTCAAGCGATAACCTTAAGGAGCAAGTGGGTTACAGAAAACCCTCAAAGTCTTGATGTAGAGGAAAGACGAGCTCTACGTTCAGAACGTCCCAAACTGCGAGACGAAGATTGTCTTATGCAGCCAGTTCACGCTGTTCTGCTCATTGAACCTGAAACACGAACGTAGTCGCTAATCTGATCTAGGACACCCGCTTGTCTTACCGCCAAGAAAAGAGCGTTTTTCGCTTGAGCGTTAGGTAATTCGCCGCGAAGCGCAACCGTGGTGTTTTCAATTGAAACCTGCACCGTTTCCACGTGGGATCGGAGGACGGGGTCGGTGCTAACCACCGATAGGATTTTGTTCAACTGCCGTTGGTCACGGGAAACGCTTTCTGCCGTCGTCATCGGGTCTTCTCCGAACGAGCACAACCTGTGAAAGACAATGGACTCATGATGATCCTGATTCGCACAGTCACGTCCATTGACGTTGGTGTGAAATCTTTCAAAAGATCTTCATGAAAACAACTGCAAATCCACTTTGATTCGTCGGCATCTGGCTGCAAGGAATATGAGTCCGGTTTGACTTAAAAAGTCAAACTTTTTCACTTTATCATTCAATAACGGGAATTCTTTTACCCTCAGGCCTCATTCCTTTCCCTCAAGGTCAGCTCGGGTGCTTTCTTGCCAAGCTCGTTCGAACGGTTCAACTTTATTTTTCAGCGACTTGGGAAGACGAGTCATCCAGTCTGAAAAATCTGTGATTTCCGGTCGAACGGTCTGAAGAATTTGATCGGCAACAGCCGGGTCTACCTGATCAATTGCATCTCGGAGAAGGTCAAGGTTGATGCGTTCTGCACCATCGCCGCGATCAAGAGTCTCGAGAAGAGAAAGCGCCTGTTCTCGCGGGGATGAAAAGATCCCGTCTCCGTCAGTATCAATTCTGAGGGGGCCAGAGCAGCTAAAGACGTAGCTTTGAAATTGAATCGAGTCGGGTTGATAGGGTTTCGCAGTCGGCCAGTGTGGACTCTTGATTCCGGGGCCCTTGGCAACCACAGTCAACCAGCTGTCTGACCTAAGTTGGCCTGGGGGGATCGTCCAATTGCAAAGGATGCGGTTTGTCTCCCGTTTCACGAGCACCTGGGGCGTTGGCAGGTTGTGGTGTGTTAGCTTTTCGCCGGATGGGCTCGCTGATGATTCTTGGTTGGTTTGGGAGATCGGTGTCGTGAGATTGACGTTGGTCCAAGGTCGGCCATTGAGCCAAAGTTCGATCTCCGTTGCCTCCGACCAGCTTGGGAAGAGTACTTCGGCGGTGACGTAGAATCCTGAAATTTCGGTTCCCTGATCTTCATTACCGTCCAGACCTTCATTACTGACCAGGCCTTCTTTACTACCTAGGCCTTCTTTACTGATCGGTGCTGTTTCTTGGGTCTGGAGACTGTCAGAGGTTTGGTTGGCGTGAGCATCGAGGCTGAGTAGTTCGCCCGGGCCAACCCACTGAATGTCATCAATTCCTGCTGAGTGGTCGTCACTGAGTCCCGCCGAGAGTTTCGCCAAAAGTCCGTAGCTGACAATCACTTTTCCCTCGAGGAACGCGGTCACTGCTTTTTCGATGTCGACAGCCGAGGGATCGGAGTCATCGCACTGAATGTAGGTTCGTCCCTGTCCGACGATATAACGACTGACGTCATGTGAATCACTACTTCCTACCGGAGTGACCGTTAGGCCATGGTTGATCAAGCCACACCAGTCACGGAATAGTTCCATGGGATCGGTTTGCACCGCACCGGAATTGATCAATTCCATCGCGTTAAATCGACGATCAAATCCATCACGGTTCGTTCCAGTCAAACTCACGTGATGCCTCGGCGAAAATGGGCGAAATCCGGAGTGAATGTCTCGAGCGTGATTCAGGATTGCGATTGCGACTTGGGGATTCTCGAAGATCGAATCAAACAGTTGGCTCCAGTCTGCTGCCTGATGGTTTGGTCTTGCCGCATCGGCTGATGTGGGAAAGATATTGAAATGTCCTTTCTTGGTCGTGACTTCGTTGCCGACCACCGGTGTGAACCATGGTGAGGTGCCGAGTGATTGCGAGTCGGCGGTGTAATCGATTTGAGTGTTATGGTCGGTCGCGATCGGCAACTCGATGCCTTCGCCAGCGAGAGTGACAAGGCGTTCCAGTAGCGTGCAATCACCGTGCCCAGAATGAGTCACTGTGTGGACATGTGTGTCGCAAGCGATCCATCCCTCGGTGTCCACTTCACGTTCGAGCTGAAGAGTGCGTTTGAGGTGCTGGCCATGCTGGATCGTAAAATCTGCTTTGGCAACGGAATACTCAAAACCTCGCCCCGCGTAGATTCGGTAGCGTCCGGGGCTCACGCCGAAAAAGGCATGTCCTGTTGCGCTGTAAACGACCCCCTGACGCGAAGCAAGTTTCGGATCGTTGGATGCTTTACCGTTAATTGCGTCGTCTTTCTGGCCCGCAGCAAGCGAAGGAGACGCCGAGGCGAACGCGTGAACGGGAATGAGTGTCCCTGAGTCGTCAACGATTGTGATTCGGCCGGGCATGGGACGCTGGGAGGTATCAGTGATCACCACTTCGACGGTCGCCAACTTTCGAAGTTGGTTTGGTGAGCAATCATGGATCTCGATTTCTCCGACTCTTATCTCATCGGAGCTTGATGCCTGGGTGCTGATGACTAATTCATTGTCAGATTGGTGAAGTAGCCCCGGCGGGATCTCGAAGTCACACCGCAAATCGTTTTCATCTCGCACCAATCGGCCAACGATGGTTCCATTGACCGAGATAGTCCACAATTCCTTCACATCTTGCTGTCTGATTGAAAGCGTCCATGGTGCTGAGTTCACTCGAGCGGTGAATTGGCGTTTGTAGCTTGAATCCGAAATCTCTGCGGGGAATTCAGACCATTCCCGTTCGATGCCGCTACGAATGTCTTGCATCTGATCGCTGTTGAATTGCGTCACAACCTCGGCTCGGAGTGGAGATGTGAGAGTGACGACAAACAGATGACTTAGCGTTAGTAACGCAAGTGGGAGTTTCGATCGGTGCGCTCTCGTTAAGGATCTCGTCGCATCCGATAGATCTGGTTTTCGCACAGTTGTCACTCCATCAAAGGGTCTGCCTGATTACGGAATAAGTTTACCGTATCATTGGACTCGCTTGCTGCGGGAACGCAGGTCGGCACGCATCAGTATCGAAATTGTGTACCATGCTGATCGTGGCTTCGAGTGTTTGCTGCTCCTAGCTTGGAGTTGTTGACGATTCCTGACATCCAATCACGCTCGGCCCTTTTCCGTAATGCCGTTCCGTAACGTCGTTCATTAACACCGTTAACTAATGTTGATCGCATGAAGACAAAACCCAAGGTTTTTCTAACTCGGGAGTTGCCACCCGAATGCATGCGTCAGTTGAGTGAGTCCGCTGAACTGACCTACAACCGAGAAGATCGTTGTCTCAGTAAAGAAGAGATCCTTCTCGGCGTAGCAGGTGCGGACGGTTTGCTTTGCTTACTGACGGACACCATTGATGATGAGATTCTTGCGGCGGGAGCCGATCTGCGAGTGGTGTCAAATTTTGCCGTTGGGTTTAACAACATTGACGTTGAAGCTGCAACAAAGAGAAGGATTCCTGTCACCAACACCCCTGGAGTTCTCACCGATAGTACCGCCGACATGACGTGGGCCTTGTTGATGGACGCCGCTCGGCGTGTCACGGAGGGAGATCGGTTGGTTCGCACCAAGCAGTGGGGCGGTTGGGGGCCTTTGCAATTGCTCGGTGCGGACATTACCGGAGCCACTTTGGGGTTGGTCGGATTTGGTCGGATTGGGCAGGCCGTGGCGCGACGCGCCAAAGGGTTTGACATGAAGGTCGTTTACTGGAGTCGCACCCGTTTGAATCCCGAAGAAGAAGCATGCCTAGGGGTTGAGTACCGTTCTCTGGATCAACTGTTGGGTGAGAGTGATTTTGTGTCTTTGCATGTTGCCCTGAATGAACAGACAGTGCATCTGATTGGTCGTAAAGAGCTAGAGAAAATGAAGAGCTCAGCTTGCTTGATCAATACCGCGAGGGGTCCCGTGGTGGATGAAAAGGCATTGGTCGTTGCTTTAAAATCCGGAGCGATTGCTTCGGCAGGTTTGGACGTTTACGAACGTGAACCACTTTTGGAGCCAGAGCTGTACGATTTGGACAACGCCGTGCTCGCGCCGCACCTTGGTAGTGCAACGATCGGCACTCGCACCAAGATGGGAAACATGGCGGTTGAAAATTGTCTGTTAGCCTGTGCGGGTAAGATGCCGCCCAATCTCGTAAACCCGGATGCTTATGTCTGAGCTATTTCCTGTACTGCCCGCTATTTTACCTATCTTGGTGACGGCTATTCTGCTGGTTGGTCTTCGTTGGCCAGCGTCACTAGCCATGCCGATGGCCTATGTGACGGTCTTGTTGGTTGCCATCTTTTACTGGCAGGTTAATCCGTGGCAGGTCGCTGCCGCATCGCTCAACGGAGTGACGGTCACCATTACTCTGCTCTACATCATTTTCGGTGCGATCTTGTTACTGAATACGATGGTCGAGAGCGGTGGGCTATCAACCATTCGCCGCGGATTCATGGAGATTACACCCGATCGACGCGTTCAGGCGATCATTGTCGCCTGGCTGTTCGGCTCCTTTATCGAGGGCTCTGCTGGCTTTGGGACTCCGGCTGCGGTGTGTGTTCCATTGTTGGTTGGGTTAGGTTTTCCGGCGAAGGCGGCCGTTGTCTGCGGCATGTTGATTCAATGCACGCCCGTCTCCTTCGGTGCCGTTGGGACCCCGATTTTGGTTGGAGTCAAAGGTGGTTTAGGTGGAACCGAGGCGGTTAGCGAGTACGCGAGTTCGCTTCGCATGAGCGATTGGGTGGAGTTGCTGCCGGTCATTGGTCACCGCGTTGCCATCTTGCATGCGTTGATTGGTTCTCTGGTTCCCCTGATCATGGTTTCATTCCTGACTCGATTCTTTGGTGAGAGTCGCTCTTGGAGAGATGGTTTGCGGCTTTGGAGGTTTTCCCTTTTCGCTGCATTGTCGATGACGGTTCCCTACGTCGTGATTTCTAGCCCACGTGTTTTGGGCCCTGAGTTTCCTTCGTTGTTGGGAGCGTTGATTGGCTTGGCCTTGGTGATTCCTGCTGCCAAGCGGGGGTTGTTTTTGCCCAAAGATGATGTCTGGGATTTTCCTGCCAAAGAGCGTTGGGAGCAATCTTGGCAGGGTA
>JAKMEW010000132.1 GCA_022425745.1 Rubripirellula sp. | reverse complement strand
GATCAAACAGGTGCTGGTCGTTGAAGTTGTAATCGGTTTTTCCGATCAGTGACGTCCAGTAGCCGTTTTCTCGAAAGAGCTGCGCGAGTGGTTTGATCTCATTAGGTAGTTGCACCTTGCATCTTAGGTGTTGAGATCCAAGGGACGTTGCGTACATCCCCGTTGCCAAGCATGAACGCGACGGTGAACAGATTGGCGCGGTGGTGTAAGCACGGCGAAAGAGATGGGAGCGTTTTGCAAAACTGTCAATGTTTGGTGTGATTGCGTCAGCAGCGTCGTAGCATCCAAACATGGGTGAAATATCTTCGGCAACAATCCACAAGATGTTGGGCCGATCAGATCCATCAGCCGGAACGGAATACATGGCGACGATAAGTGCCAGGGAGAGGTTTCGAAGAGCGATTCGGCGAAAAGGCATGGCTGGATATTTATTGTTCTGGTTTAGAGGGCATCAAACCGCTAGTCGCTTCAGCATGTTGCCGATGAGCGGGTTGCCAGTGAGATCGCCTTAGGATGTTGTAAAGTATATCCCGACCGTTTCTGTGCCGCTGTCGAGCGCTCATCTGGTTTTGCGCCGTGGTTTCCAAGCCGCTCATTGGGTTTTTGGATTTGGTGTCGGCAATTTTGGCAGCGGGTAGTATTGCAGTCGACAGGTTCACGGTAACTTTGTTTCTGCGCAAAGCGGAAAATGCTGCGTGCTAAAAGTTGAGCGTTAGTTTCTTCGAGTGCTGAATTTGCGTCCGTTGCTGTGTTCTTGAGCTTTCATTAAAGAGAGTTTTCTTATGAGTTGCATCCGTGAAGGTTTGCGATTTGGTTTCGTTGGATTGCTTTGGTGCCTGAATGGATCGTTTAATGCCAACGCCTTAGCTGCAGATGAAAAGCCGACCGAGTCGGTTTCGATTCCATTTGTTTATTCGGCGGAGAGCTCGGGGGCTGAATTTGAAAAACCGCGACTTCCGAGCTTAGAGCAATTGCCCTCGGTGCCGTGGCTTCCTGATCCATTTGCGTGGTCGAGTGGTGATGGTCGATCGACCAATTTTTCAGACTGGGCAAAACGCCGGTCAGAGATCCAAGCGGAAATTGAACGCTATGGGATTGGTGAAAAGCCACCGCGTCCTGAACAGCTGACCGCATCATTTGATGGCGGAGTGTTGCGGGTGGTCATGTCGGAGGGTGATGCCTCGTTGACGCTTGAAGCGAAAGTGGTTCTGCCTGAGGGTGAAGGTCCTTTCCCAGCGGTGATTGGAATTGGTTTCGGCGGTGGGACGGGGAGCTTGCCCGCGGATCTCTTCACGGATCGGAAAATCGCTTCGATCGCATTCGATTTTCGCCAGGTCATGGCTCATCAGCAGAAACGTGGTAGTGAGCCGATCAACAAACGTTTTCCTGATCGTACCGACATCGGCGCATACAGTGCGTGGTCGTGGGGCATCAGTCGTTTAATTGACGGACTCGAATTAACGCAGGTGCGGTTACCGATAGACCTGAAGCATCTCGGAGTGACTGGATGCTCCTTTGCCGGCAAGATGGCGTTGTTTGCCGGGGCGCTAGATGAACGCATTGCCCTGACCATCGCTCAGGAATCGGGTGGCGGAGGAGCTGCGGCATGGAGAGTCTCTGAGACTCTCGGGAACGTGGAAACGTTGGCAAAAACCAGCCACGCTTGGTTTTCTGAAGAGATGTTTCAATTCGCCGATCAGGTTGACCGGTTGCCATACGATCATCACGAGCTGATGGCCTTGGTTGCACCTCGTGCATTATTGGTATTGGGTAATCCCGATTTTGAATGGCTGGCTGACGAGTCTGGCTACGTTTCCTCTCGTGCCGCGCACGAGGTTTGGAAACAATTTGGTGTGGCTGATCGGTTTGGTTTTTCAATCCTTGGTGGGCATCCCCATTGTCGCCTGCCCGATGCCCAGCGACCTGAAGTGGAAGCGTTTGTTGATAAGTTTTTGTTAGGTTTATCAAGTGTGGATACCGATGTTACTGAGCATCCATTTGCATTGGTGGAGCACGAGTTCTGGTATGACGCCTGGTCGAAAGGCAAGTCAACGTTTCCGAGCATGCAGGATGCGAACATGGAGACGTTTATTGCTGAAGCAGAAGCGATGAATCCCGGTACCGACTGGGAGATTCGTCATGCAGAGGATGCTTCAGGCGGTAAGTACATTTCCGTTAAGGAAACCTTGGACAGTCCCGGTTCCGTTCCTGCAGGTGATGCAGCGGTGGTTTCCTTCGACTTTGAATCGACTCAGGCGTCCAGGTATTTTGTCTACGCTCGAGTCAATTGCGCCAGTGCGGATGATGATTCATTTTGGTTCCGAGTTGATGATCAAGGTTGGGCGTACGCTAACGGGCTGCAGACGAAAGGGTGGCAGTGGGTCAAGATCGCCGCGATCCAGCCGTCGTCGGGTAAACATCGATTACAGATCAAGTACCGCGAAAACGGCGCCATGTTGGATACGGTCGGGATCACGACCTACCCGTTTGGTCCCGAGGGATTAGATGCAACCCAGAGAGATTAAAGACGACCTCAGGGATTAAAGCTGGATCGGTTTAGTTGAAGGCGGATCTACCGGATTCAATGGCATCGAGCTCCGCATTCGATCAAGATGAACGATCACTGGAAAACTGCCAGCGGGTATCTCCTGCCTTGTATTTTTCTCGATAAGTATCATCCTCAGGCGTTTCGCTATGCCGTCTAGGGTCGCGAGTTAAGAACTCTTCACAACTCTTCACAACTCTTCACTTTTGTCCCTCCGGTTAGGTAGATCAGGTTCGCGTTCACCAAGTAGTAATGGCTTATTAGGGCGGGGTGAATATTCACGGTTGACAATCGAATCGCTGGTGTTGAAGATCGATGCTTCTCGAATCAGATGCGTCGTGTTGAACGCGACGCTGGTATTAAGAAGAGTGATGTCTTGTTGGGGGGCAAAATGGCGACGGCACCTTTCAGTTTCGGTCGACCTCTGGATCGCCGCGGGCTATTAAAAGCGGGAGCGGCATCCGCAATTGCTTCTTCAGTTGCTGTTGACGCTCATTCCGTGTTGGCATCGGACGATGATCGCCGCGAAGGTCAGGTTCGACGTCGCGGCGGCGAAGGATCGATTGTGCGGGCTGCAATTCATCCTGCTATTGGATTCGCCAGAGTTGGTAATAGTCGGGAAGAATTTTTTCTTGCTCCAGAAGTACCGGGCGGTCTTCCACTTGAGTCAGGTGGGTACAAAGATTCTACCGGTGCGATGAAAAGGCAGGCGGCACGATTTCGAGTCTATGGTCTTGATGCCAAAGGGCAAATCGTTCGAGAGCTCACCGACAAAGAGGCGAGTATCGAATGGACGGTTCATCTTGCGAATAAAAAAGCGTCTTGGTACCAATTCGAGACGGCGTTAGACATTCCTGAAGCAGTCCCAACAAGTCGGCGAAATGCAGATCTGCGAGGTGCTGATCGCCGAGAACTTGAGGTTGATCCAGGTCCGCGACGTGTTAGCGGAAAACGTGATCGATCCGTTTTCAATTCCGGTAAGTTTCTTGGTAAGCGTTTCTATCTCGGTGAACTGCGGACCGACAAGGTGGGGCGTCTATTAGTTTTGGGAGGCCGTGGGAATTCCTTTTCTCCAACTGGCCAGCCATTGAATACTTTTGCCAACAACGATGGCTGGGTCGATGACACCTCAGATGGACCTGTCACCGCGCGAGTTCGGGTAGGCGAGAGAGAGATTCCCGTGGATCCCGCATGGGTCGTGGTCGCTCCACCGAACTATGCTCCGGGAATCGCCACGTGCAGTTGCACACTTTACGATGTGGTGCATCAAGCAATGATCGATAATGGTTTTGTCGCGCAAACTCGTCAAATCACTTTTCTCACCGATATCTTCCCGATCTTCCAGAGGCTCGCGGACCTGCAGTGGGTCAATCAAGGCATGTTAGATCGATACGGGTGGGGGGCTCCGGAAGATTTCATGTCTTGGGAGTACCTTGATCGTTTATCAGACCCTTCAACCGCTAACGCCGAGTTTCGTCGCGGACTCTTCCTGAGGTTTCGAAATCCGAATTACGAGACACTTCAAGCAGGAGAAGAAATCCTGCCACCTATGTACGGCGATGCGATTACTTTGCCGCCAGAGTCCGCTCGCTCCTACCTCGCGTTCCAGCCATTTCAGTACGAGGCATTGAAAAAGTGGGCCGATGGAGATTTTGTGATGGGCGTGCCGGGGCCGGTGGTGAACGAGATTGAGGATTTGCCTTTGCAGATGCAAGGTGCTGCGTTAGAT
>JAKMEW010000128.1 GCA_022425745.1 Rubripirellula sp. | reverse complement strand
ATATCCAATTGACCTTCGCTGAGGATCGCTAGGGTAACAAACGTACTGAGCTGGCTGAAAAGAAGCGACGATGTGAAAATGGCCGCCGCGGACATATACTTGCCAATCACGATGTCAAAGTCATCAGCTGGTAGCGTCAGCAGAAGCTCATCGGTGCCCTGCCGCTTTTCCTCCGCCCAAATGCTCATCGTGATGGCTGGGATGAAGACCAGCATGATCAACGGGAACCAATAGTTCAGCTGGTCAAGTGTCGCTAGGTTTTGGTTGAAAAATTCATAAGGCCAGAACGCTGCTAGCGACGTGAGGAAGACAAAAATACACAGGAACACGTAACCGGTTGGGTTACTGAAGTATCCCTTGAAGTTGCGTTTCATCACCGCGTGAGCAGCTCGCTTGGTGCGTGAGAGCAGGGTGACGATTGCAAGGAGGAGAATGAGCAGGGCTAAGTCGTATGCAAAAAGCACGAACAGAGCGATGCTGACTTTCGTTAACGCCATGGTTTTTATCGTCGACTAGGTTTTCGAATACTTAAAAGTGGTTCTTTAATTTGTGTTGGACTCATCGCGAGTCAGGACGTGGAACGATTGGTCCAGGTCGCCATCTCCGATTTCTCGAAGTGTTTCGACATCTCCATCGTAGACCTTCCTGCCTTCGTAGATCATCACCACGCGACTCGCCATCGCTTCAACCTCCTGCAGAATGTGGGTGCTGAGGAGGATGGTTTTCGTTTCACCGAGACGTCGCATCGTCTTACGGACACCACGAATCTGATTGGGGTCGAGGCCCGCGGTGGGCTCGTCAAGAATCAGAACATCAGGATCGTGAAGTAGTGCCTGGCTCATGCCAACTCGTTGCTTGAATCCTTTGGACAGCTTGCTGACAGGCTTGTAGAGGACACTTGATAGGTCGCAAATCTCGACAACCGCATCGATCCTCTCCTGTTTAATATCCTCGCTGAGTCCACGTGCGTCGGCAAAGAAGTCAAGCATCGCCAGTGGCGTCATTTCGGGGTAAAATGGGCCGTTTTCGGGAAGGTAACCTAGGTGCCGACTGCCCTCGATCCGATTTTCCATCATGTTGAAACCGGCGATTCTCGCTTCTCCTTCGCTCGGTGCGATGTACCCGGTCAGCATCTTCATCGTGGTGCTCTTGCCCGCACCATTCGGCCCTAGGAATGCGACCAATTCACCTTCGCGAACGGAGAAGGAAACGTCTCTGGTGGCAGCGAATGGACCATAAAATTTGCTGAGACCGACCGCTTCGATCATGGCTCTCGGCTGACTCGAACCGGAGATCGTCGATGGGGAACCCGCTGCGACCGCATCAGGTGTTTCACCTGTTTCTTGATTATTAGCGGTAGTCTCGGTGTCGTGCGATTCGCTTGAAGGGTCGATGGTGGTCATGGGCGGAATCGTTGTGATGTGATCTTAAATGGCACGCGTTCCGACTAGGGCTTTTGGCGTTGGTTTGAGAGACGCAATCGGCCAACCAAAAAACTTTACAATCAGAGCGGTGGGGTAGTGTAGTCGATGGGGCTGCTGCGTGTCGTGAGGGATTGCCGCCTAGGTCGAGCGGCGCGATGAGGAATCCCACACCACTGCATGGGTCCGTTACGGCTTGGTGAGCCGATTTGTTCAACGCTTATCGTCTCATCAAAGCATATCGTTGGCACCCGTTGCTTCCGCGACGACATCCCGTGGGGATATGCCCCAGCCAGTGGTGCTAATGCCCGCCAGTACTAAGAAAGTCGTGGCGCACGGCGAAAGGGGCAGTCAACAGCAGGCCGCTGGTCGACCGCCTGGCAGAAACAGCGTCCAGAGGGGAACCGTGGTA
This sequence comes from Rubripirellula sp., assembly GCA_022425745.1. Lineage (GTDB taxonomy): Bacteria > Planctomycetota > Planctomycetia > Pirellulales > Pirellulaceae > Rubripirellula. The sequence goes on along the minus strand of JAKMEW010000128.1, from coordinate 646 downwards.
GAAAAGGACGTGTCTGCTGCTCCGTCCCATCGCCGGGCGAATGATGCAGCGACCGTCACCAGTACTATCTGATAACCACGACTCAGAGGGCGAATGCAGCAATGGGGCGCGGCCGGCGATCGAGCCAATCGCCGGATTGACGCTTGCTGAAGGCGAATTACTTCCAGCCTTCTCGTTCAATGATGACATCCGCGCCGGAGGTCAGTTTGCGGAGTTTGCGAATCGCTTCGGCCTTTTCGATGGAGCCAGCTTTCACGCGAGCGATCAACTTCGCAGTTTTCTTGCGACGTGTTCTCAGACGTTTGATCTCGCGAACTCTTTCGATTCCGGATGGCATAAATGTTTCCTGTGGGCGGTGATGTTAAAAGGCTGTGTTTTCAACGATTGTGTCGAGATCGCTCGTGAAACTGACTCGCTCTCTGCTGCATATGTTGCATGATCAGGCAGTTTAGAGCAAGTGTGCTATTTCCTGCGCAAGCTTAAATAAACCTGAGCAGGTTTTTAAATGAACCTTGGGACGTTGAAACTCGAACATTCCCATTTTCGGCGAAGCCTCAGTTCTCATTTTCGGCGAAGCCTCAGTTCTCATTTTCGGCGAAGCCTCAGTTCTCATTTTCGGCGAAGCCTCCGGGCTATGGCGTTTTGG
>JAKMEW010000112.1 GCA_022425745.1 Rubripirellula sp. | reverse complement strand
TGGTGTCAAGTTTCTGTTTCAGCTTCGCCAGTTCTTCATCACTGGGGCCGGCAACTTCTTTTTCTTTTCCAGAGCCTTTTTGATTTTTCATCCATGCAATGACGTCTTCTTTGGTTGCCTGCCCATTGTCGATCTTCTCCCGGACTCCTGGATCTTTTTCCAGCAATTGCTGGTAAGCCTTTTCGAAGTCCGCATCAGATGTTCCAGCGGTTTTTTTGTCGCCGGCAGAAGAAGATTTTTCTTGCGCACGAAGCATGACCGGAGAGGTAATCATGCACAGGGTGGCAAACAGAATGATGGATTTCATGGATGTTCTCTTTTTGTGGTGATGGTTTGATGGATCTCGAGTCATGTGAGGTGACGCCAACCGCGGGTGAATGATGAAGTTCTACTCTTTGTTTTGAGCTGCTTGAAAAATTTCCATGGCTTCTTGGCGTGTCAGTGTTCCAGCTTTTACAAGGCCCCCCAATTGTTTTCTGAGTTCCCCAAGCCGCTCCTGCTTGGTGGATTGATTTGCCTTTGACCATGCAGGTTTGCCGCCTGTTGCGGATGCTGCGGGGTAGACATCCGCAGCAACCTGTTCGGCAGTGCGCTGATGACCTTCTTGCAGGCAGTAGAGATGAGTTGCCGATCGTAGAATCAAAGATGAACCCGCGACTGCAGGAGACGCAAAGAAGCGTGCATTGAGTTCATTTTCAATGACGGAATCGGGCGCCGATTCAGTGGCCGCCAGTACCCGCACGTCGCCCGTTTTGCTGAGAAAATAGAGTTTGCCATCGGCGAGCAAAGGAGATGCCCAGTGATCACCACCCAGCCGTTTTTTCCACAGCTCTTCACCGGTTTTGGCATTCAGGCAGCGGGCGATACCGCCTTTATCTGTGACCAGGAACATCAGGTCGCCAAGGATCACGGGCGAGGGAATATGGGGTGTACTTCGTGTGGTCGACCATGCGACGTGACTATCAGTAACATCACCTGTTCCGTCGACTCGAATTGCCATCAGGTATCCGGTCAAGCCGCTGGTGAATACATAGATCAGGTCATGGGCATAGAGTGGACGAGCGGCAACGTTGAAGCCACCGGGTTGTCGGACTCGCCAAAGTTCTTTTCCGGTCTCAGGGTCGTAAGCAATGGTTGCTTCACCTGCAGGCGCGATCAACTGGCGTTTACCAGCCACCTCAATCAGTTTCGCTGTTGCGAATGCTTTTTGGCTGTCGCCGGGTTTACCTCCTTTGGATCGCATGCCCTTTTCCTGCAGCAGGGATTCATAGTCGGAATCAATATCACGGCTGACTTTCCAGCGTGTTGCGCCTGACTTTTTGTCGAGGGCAACAAAGAACTGTTCATCGGTGCCATCGTAAGCGACATAAAGATTTTCATTGTCGACAATTGGAGATGACCCCTGGCGCACTGGTTGATAAACCCGTAGATCACGGCGCTCCCAGATTTTCTCGCCGCTCTGGCGGTTCAGACATGCAATACCCTGTGACCCAAAGCTGACATAGACGTGTTCCTGTTCAACAACAGGCGTGGGGGTTGCCGGGCTGTTCAAGTGGGGTGAATCGTAAATATAGGCTGGGTCCAGTCGTCGATCGATCATGTCAAAAACTTTGATGTCTTTCACGATCTTGCCGCTGTTGAGGTCAACGCACAGTGCACGGAGTTCCTGTTTCTCATCGCTGCCTGACGTGACCCAGATTTCATTGTCCCAAACGACGGGCGATGACCACCCCTGATTCGCGATGGCAGTTTTCCACCGAATATTGGATGCCTCGTCAAAATTCTCTGGTAGACCAGTCGCAGATGAAGAACCGTCTCCGTCAGGTCCGCGAAACTGGTTCCAATGTTTTTCACTGGCGGCCAGCCCCAACGGTGCAACAACGATGAAGATGATTGATTTCAAAAGGTTTTGAAATTGCATATTAAGGTCGATTCTCAGGTGGTAATTAATGATTAATTGAAGAGTCTTGCTCGCTGATGTTATATGTAGAACACGCTGGGAATCATTCACTCTTCAGTCTTGACGATCTCAATGTCGGTCAATTCGATTTTTGTCACCTTGTTGGTTGGGTGCGAGCACCAGCAATTGACAAATTCTTTTCCGATCGGCGAAGCAGGAAAGTTGCTGTTGATTCGAGACATCGCGCTGATCGGGATATCAAGGGTGAATTCGTGTGTTGTCGGGTCGAGCAAGTCAGTCAGATCAACATGCTGCTGGTACTTTCCGGAAAAACCACCATCGAGTTGATTGGTGGTGATCCCCACCACAAGGTCGGTTGCGGCGTATGCACGACCAGTGATTCGTATGCTTGAATTCTGATCAAGTACCACAGGGATGGTAGCTTCCTGATTTACTGACACGACCACCGACAGACCAAAGCGTGAAGGTAGAGCGAATGTGCTTCCCTGCTGGTCGTTTAATGAGGCTGCTTTCTTGTAAGTTCTGGTTGCCTCCGCCTGAGTGAGCTTGCCATTTGCAACTGCCAATTTCAATTCCCTGACAAGTTCCATTTTTGATGGAATCCATTTTCCATGGGAGGTTTCTGACTGCAGATCACTTTTCCAAACATGTGCCTGCCTGGCACGTTTGACGGATCTCAACTGCTTGGCGTCGTGAAGTGATGCAACCACTTGGTGTTGTGGAATCACATTGACCGATTCCCCATCAGTGGTTCGTTTAAGAAGCACTTCACCCTCATTGACAATTAACTTTGTTGACTCGCCTTGGGCATTCACATTGAACTGCGTGCCAACGACCCGCAGTTCAGCTGCTTCAGTAAAAACCATCATTGGTTTTGTATTTGGCTGCGGTGCTACGTCAGCTGACAAATTGCCTCGTTTCAATCTTAAGATTTTCTGCTGCTGTTCGGAAATCGTTAGCAAGGATAGGCCATCCAAAGTGACGGTGGTTCCATCCGTGAATTGCATTGTGATCGTCGATTCGCTCGTCATTGTTTCAAGCGTGCCGCCGGTTAAACAAACATTGGTCTCAGTCAATGTCTCGACCACTCCGTTCTCATGAGTCCATTCAATCGTGCCGTGGACATTGGTTGCCTTTGCAATGATTGCATTGCGGTTTGCGGAGGAGTCAGAGAAGTAACTCAACGCAATCAGGACTGAAGCAGCCAAGACCAACGCAGTTGCCAGAAGTCGCCACGTTAGTGAGTTTTGTGATCGACCTGTGTGTGGGATCATCGGAGAAGTTGAAGGTTCAGATGACTTTCGTATCACCTGCTGTGAAGACAGCACTTGTGCCATCGTTGACTTGACGAATGCATCACGTTGCTCATCGGATTTCGCATCGTAGCCAAGCAATCGATGAATTTGAAAACTGTCTACGGAGTGCTTCAGCAATTGCTCATCACTGGCAAAGTAATTTTGCAATTCGTTTATCCCGTCGCTGGTGATTTCACCTTCGAGATAATCATTCCAAAGCTCTTGAAATTCATTTTGGTCATTCACAAAGCTTCTCCCGCGGTCGACATGTGTCTCTCAACGCATTCCTGCAGGCGCCGTCGAATTTTCCACAATTGCTTTTTTACTGCGGCTACCGATCTGCCGCTGTGCGCTGCAATCTGTTCCAGCGGTAAGCTTTCGTCGTATCTCCACACAACAAATCGACTCTCCTGTTCGCTGAGAGAAGCGACACACCGCTGTAACTGGTTGAGTCGTCGTTCCTGCAGTTCAGGCATTGAATCGTTGCGTCGGTCAAGTTCTCGCTGCAATAGTTCAGGTGCAAACCGAGTGTGGTAGTCGGCGATGCGATGCAGGCGGGTCAGTTCGGACTTGAGTTGGTACCGGGCAATGGTGAACAGCCAGGCTGCGAAATTAGTACCCGGTTGATACTTGCCCAGTTGCGAAAACGCGGCAATCAGAGTTCGCTGAGCGATGTCGTCGACATCAATTGTCGGAGGGGCCTGCGTTGCCAACCAAACTCGTAATGGTCGCTCGAAATGCCGAACAATGGCTTCGAATGCCATGGTTTCCCCTGAAAGCGTACGTTGGACAGCGCTTTCAATCGCTGAGTCGGTAGGGAGCGGTGAGCCATTCATTTGCTTGGAAAAGCAGAAAGGTTTGTCAGGTTACCCCCTTCAGCACAATTTATTATGCAAAAAGTCATTTTTTGCTCCCTGACAGGGGGGCAGCGATGGGGTGGGTTCAGCGACCGGGTGAGCATATTTCCCGCCCACCCATCAGGGTTTTGGTGATCCGTGAATCAGCGGTGGTGTCGATTCGCGAGTAGCCTCATCCACGTGACGTCGAGCAGATTTTGACAAATGGGTTTCTGAACCGCCAACTCACTTGCCATTCTTACACGCGCAACACCCTACCACAGCTGTTCCCGTCGCTCCATCAGTTTGGGATAGGCTTCGTCGTGGTCGCCATATTGCTGTTTCAGTTCCAACAAGCGATTTTTCAGCAGACGAATGGTCGCTACGTATTCAGGTTCATCGTAAACATTGTTGGTTTCCTTGGGATCAAATTTTAGGTCATACAGTTCCCATGCGGCCGTCGAATGTTGGAAGTTGCCTTTCCCAAGACCTCCATCCAGCGGTAGCGCATAAAAGAAAGCCAACTTGTGACGATCAGTACGCACGCCGTATTGACCTGGGATATTGTGATGCGCGAGATGCATCCAATAACCGTGGTCTTCGAACAACACCCCACATTACCGATCCAGTTGTGGCGACTCTTAATCCGAATCCTGCTGGGCCCTCTATTGGAGTGCGTTCCAACGTTTTGTGATTTCTGAGCGATCAGGATAAAGAGTCCATTGCAGTGATGCCGCTGCTGTGGCAATGCGGCTGAACACCATCTCGAACTCGGAAGCGTCTCTCGAAGTCGCGAGCACCTGAAATCACTGGCTCTTCAAAAGTGATCGACCATTTCTATTGTAGAAGACGAGGCCCGCATGACGCACATCATGTGGCTGACCAACCTGGCCCCGGAGATTCAAGAAGCGATTCTTTTCCTGCCTCGCGTCGAGTCAGGGCCGGACTCGATCAAGGAGATCGAGGTGCGGCGGATCGCTCGGGTGATGGACTGGGCTGTGCAGCGGGAGTTGTGGAGAAGTATTCAGATCTGAAACACTGCCGCCCGCTCCACCTAAGGACCAGACGAAACACAGACGACGCGAAAGCCGACCGAGTTGACGCGGTACGACTGCTTGATCCCGCCCCGAAACGCTGACCGGCAACGCGAAGCATCATTGCCCCAACCGCTGCCACGGGTCACGCGAACCGAGCCGGAGCCGGGCCCCTTTGGGTCTGTCACGCTGCTGCTCGGATAACTACCAGACCAGTCATTGCACAACTCCGAGACATTACCTTGCATGTCGTATAGACCCCAAGCGTTCGGTTGCTTCTGGCCAACTGGATGCGTATGTTGACCTGAGTTATCCCTAAACCATGCGTACTGGCCGAGATCAGAGGCATCATCTCCAAATCCGTACTCCGCCGTCGATCCAGCTCGAAACGCATACTCCCACTGTGCTTCTGTTGGTAACCGATAGACCCGTCCGGCTGAACGCTCTGCCGGTAAAGCCGATAGCTTACGGCAGAATTCAATCGCATCTCCCCAGTACACCTGCTCCACCGGATACTGCGAGCCTTTAAACTTACTCGGATTACTCCCCATCACTCGTTGGTATTGTTCTTGAGTTACCTCATGCACACCCAGCATGAACGGTTTGGTTAGTGTTACCTTGTGGGCTGGCTTCTCATTGTTAGCACCGTTTTCACTGCCCATAGTAAACGATCCTGCCGGGATCCGCTTTAACTGCATGCCAATGGAATTTCTAACCAGTGACTTGCTAAGGATTTCTTTTCTGGTGGATAAAGTATCTTTAAACAACATCAATTTAGTTCTTGTAGACAAGATTTCTATAGGCACTGGGGCAGTTGGTTCACCATCTGGACGGATGATCACAACAGCTAAACCTTCTTCGTCACCCGATGGCGAATCCACCAGTTTTCCCTTGGCAACGAAGTAGGCGACTTTCCCAGTAATTGAAAATTTCTTGTCTGCTGTCTCAAATTTGATATCTTGCGAAAGGCTCGTAGAAACCAACACTGAGCTTGTCAAAAACCAAAAATAAATTAAAAAAATCGAAGCATAAAAAGATCCCAATCTTGGAAGACCTGATTGTTCCATCGTTGCCAAGGAGAATTTAGTTACATCTGTAGTGCCGACAAAGTAAATTGGCGCATTCAAGTTAGCAACCGCGAGAATCTACTCATAAATCGGTCGGTAATCGTTCCACTACGATATCTTCTTTGCCGAGCGATTTCGCAATTCGATATTGATGAGAGCGATCAATAATATTCATGTCCCGAGATCGAATACAGAAAATCCATCGTCACCGGCTTGTCGAACAATCACTAAGTCTTTGCCGATCTATTGCATTAGACCGCATGCATCCCGCAAAAGTGGTCTCGGTTTTTTTCGTTTTCACGTGGCATGGTGTTTGAGCGTCAGGATCGATCGTGAGCGGTGAATGTAGGTCGTTCCAGTTTAGCACCAAGGACACGTAGATCAGCGGAGTAATCCAATGACTTATCGCTGTGTCGTAACAGTTGCCGCACGTAAACAGTAATCAGACCCAAATACACATTCGAATCTCACCGCCTCCCGCGAGACAGATTCGAAACTGTTCCCCGATGATCAGTGAACAGTTAGTGCTCATGTCGCCTATCTAACAGGGTCTCAAAATTCGTTATGCCGTGTTTTACGGACTGGAATGGTTCGACTCTCACCTGCCCCACCCAATAGCGACATCGCTAACTTACGAGGGCCAAACTGGGTGAGAGTCTGAGAGTAAAGTCAATCGAGTTCGAACTTTGGCGTCGATCATGCGTTGATAATCGAATGTGGCGATCGACCGAGAGCGTCTCGCTTAATAATTCATCGACGTAAGTCGTCACCAAGAAACACGTTATAACGTGGCTGAAGAGAAGGTTTTATAACCACCGTTGAGAGTCAACTTGTGGTGCGTGGTCGAGCGGTGACCAGAGGAAGCACGGACTGTATTACCGTGTCAATCCAATTGGCTTGAAACCAGCTTAAGCCTTACAAAAACTGCGCACTGACGCCATACAATAATATCGGCGATTGAGCATCCAGAAAGGTTAACATGATTAAAAGACTACTACTCTTACTCGGTCCATTAGCTGCACTTATCGGGACGTTAGGCCTAGTCTTATTTGGTAGGGCATTGATTGGCGTTTTTGAAGTGTTGACCCTTAGCATTACTGAAACGTCACTTCCTGCGCTAGCAGAATTCCAATGGGCGGTCGTCTCAGCCGTGATCATGGTAGTCGGTGTGGTCATTTCGATTATCTCAGTCGTTATTCAGTACAGCAGGCAGACGCTTTCCATGCTGGGCAAGATTTTGTACACCGTGGCAGGCGTGACGTTGTTAGTCGGGGCCGTGTCTTTGGCTATGAGCATCATTGAGGCAAAAGGTAGTTTCAAATTCATCGCAAATCCGTCAAATTCCCCAGCTCCTGAAAGTATTTCAGATATGATTCAGTCTGTTGAACCTACAATGACATTCGGGTACAGCCTGTTGGGTCTTTCGGCAGCTATTTCTCTTCTAGCAGGCTTGATCGGTTCCCGGACAAGTTTTTCCCAAGCCAATTTACCACCGGCAACACTTAGTGTTGTCTTTGTAACGATACCTGGCATGGTTAGTACTTTGTTGGTTCTGCTGATAGCATCCGTCCGTTTGAACGGCAACTCACTCGAAGCGATTATCAGCGATGTATCAGCTAATCCTAAACCAGCGGAGTTAGCCGAACAT
>JAKMEW010000107.1 GCA_022425745.1 Rubripirellula sp. | reverse complement strand
AACGCAAACTCACGCCCCTTTGTGAGCGCGGGCGGATCACCTTCAAATAAGATCTTTAGGATCTGACCCGCTTGAAACTCTTGATTATTATCGCCCCGCTTAAGCGATACGCCGTCTTTAGAGACATTTACGACAGTGCCGCTGACATTGTCTTCCGCCTTGTCATACACGCGATCGAGCTGCGCGAAGACCTGAGTTGTCATGGACAACAAGATCAATGGCAAGAATCGAAAAAGGTTGGGTTTGAAGCAGGAGTTCATGTGTCTCAATCTTTTCAGGTTCAAAATCCAAGGGAATTATCAAGGATAGGTCCAAAGAAAACGGGGTAGTGACTTGCAGCTGTTGCTTTGAATCACTCCTTAACCGATTTCTCTAATGCAAATCGCTATTTGGTAGCCAAGCCGACCTGCGGTTGTCCAAGTTCTTTTTGAATCAACTTCAACAGAGCGTCAAATTGGTTCTTCTGCTCAACTCCCCCCAAGTCCGGATAGAGAGCAGCAACGCGTGTGATGTCAGTGACAGACTTTTCCATGAGCAACTTCTTATTCGCTGCATTTCCTTCAGCCTTGCCCGCCAAGAATCTGCAGAGTGCAACGTGATACCTTGCTTCAAAGAACCGTGCTTTGAACCGAGGGTTACGACTGGTTTCCTGAGAGATTTTACCCCAACCCCAAATCACGTTTTTCTTGTTCGCATCCGGTCGCGCCCCAGCCAAAGCCGCTTGGTAAACACGTGACTGAACCGCGGGGGGCGCGGTTGCCGCCCACTGCTCGTAAGCAAGTGCCGCTTCAACCTGAGCATCAAGCATGGATGCTTTTTCCTTCAACAAGGACTCAAAGACCTTGAGCGATTTGGAGTATTCACCCAACAATCGAAGAGCCTTACCTTCCTGAAACCTGACAACTAACGTGTCTCCACCTTCCTGATCTTTTAGGCTTTGGAAGGTCGCACTTGCTGATTCAAGAAGACTCTTGGTCTGTGCTTTTGCCTGCTGACCGCTCGCAGTCATTGATGCTTCGGCAAGGTCCATCAGAGTCTGCCCGACCCACTGAAGCGTGGCAACATCTTTCGTGGTTCCAGTAATCCTGTCCAAAAAGACCCGAAATGCGTCAATCAGCTTTGCCTTTTGCGCGGGTCCTGCACCCTGCAACTGATCTCGGATATCCCTCGCCATTAGGATAAAGATCCGAGTCAATTCCTGTTGTGAATTTGGGCCTTGAATGCTTTCCCGAAGCTTCTCCATCACGGCGGTCGCTTCGTTCAGCAGTGCGGTCGTATCTTCTCCCTCAGCGGTCATCTGCTGAACAAGCACCTGGAGCTGCACACTATATAAATCCGCCGGAAAACTGTCGTCTGGTGCGCCTTGGCGTTCCAGAAGGGAAATCGGTCCATATGTCTCGTTCTCAAGTGTGTCGTAAGCAACTTGGATACGCCCCTGCTTCAAAGCAACCTTTGCGAGTACTAGAGCCGCCTTCATCGCCTCACCGTCAGCCAAACCTGCTGCGACACCAGCAAGACCTTGCTGAAGTTCATTTGCTGCATCATCGAGATAACGACCGGCTGCCTCCTCATCACCATCCTGGCGAGTTTGAATTGATTTATTCCAAAGCAGTTGCCCCATGAGCCTCTGAAATGAAGCCTTTTCACCACCGGCAGGCATCGCGGCAATCAACTTCCCAGCGTCCCCCCATCGGTCTGCACGCAAAGCAAGTTTGATCAATACACCCTGCGCGGCCGCTGCATCGGGTTCGTCCGGCCAAGTTTTTGTCAGAAACGCACCTAGCTCTTCTAGCCGCGAAAGCGCCAGTTGATTCTCGGGGTCCTCCGAAAGTTGCAACTGCAGTGCATTCAAGGCAACCAAACCACCTCGAAGCCCGGCATCTGAACTGGGAGCATTCAACGCTAAAAACAAACCCACCACCGACGCATCTCGATACTGTTTTTGCTGGTAGAGCAGGTAGGCGAGCATCTGCCGTGCTTGATTGACCATCTCGTTATCGCTGTCGATGGAAACGAGCGACAATCCCCGCCGTAATAATTGAATGGCGAGCGAGCGTGAATCTGCAAGCTGCTTTTCATTTTGGGCGATCTGATCTTTCGTCTCCTGCGAAGGACTGGCCTGCCCCTTGAGAAGTTCAATGGATTGCTCAAGTTGGTCCAACACAGATAGCAACTCTCTCGCGTCATCCAGTGCAGAGACGAGACTTTCAGGATCTTCGGCAGTCGGCAGATCAGCAACTTCTGAAAGATTGATTCCCATGTCAGATAGCATGGCGTTGGCTTTTTCAGCAAACTCACCGGGAACCTTGCTCACACGGATCAACAGCTGACGGCCATCGGACTCGGCTCGCTTGGCATCCGCCGGTTTCTGCTTTTCACCATCTTTTGATTTGGCGAGATAGGCTTTTGCCAATTCCAATCGCAAGCCTTGCAATGCTGGCAAGTTTCTTTCGTTGGGCCTTGAACCTTCGCTGAGCTGCTCCCCGCGATCGATCGCCGATTGATAACGCGGAGGATCTTCCAAAAGCATCAAATCGATCATGCCAGCACCCGCCTCAAACTTTGCGACTCGAAGGGGCTCGGCTTCTGGCTGTTCAAGCATCCGCATGTAACTGTCCAAGGCTTGCTCTGTCATCCCGAGCGTCTTTTGCACCTTGGCTCGCTGCACCATCGCCAACGCACCCTGAACGTAGGAGTCGTACTTCTCGCTAAGGTCCATGTAGGTAGCAAGTGACTCTTCGAGCAAAGACTTACCGTCCTTAGCAGGATCTGCATGAGTCATGGCAGCCTCGTATCGGGCATCACCAGAACTACTCATCGCCTGCAAGTACTCACCGCGGTACTGATCCCGAAGTGCAGCCTGTTCAGGATTCTGATCCGCATCGATCTTAGCACCCTGCATGTCCTTCAAAGTCTCACGCAGCTGATTAACAATCAGGTCAAAGGTTCCTGCTGCCGCCATAAAAGAATCACGGGCCATACTTCGCTTTGCTTCATCCGGCTTTGTCGCCATCAACTGCAAGCCACGCACCATCTGAAGTCTTCCAAGCTGCATTCTCGCCTCAGGAACTCTGGGGTGAGATGATTGCTTCAGAAATTCGGTTAATGCGGTCTCCGCGTTGCGCAACAATTCATCTCGATTCTCTGCGTTGCGTGTCGCACCAGCAGCATCAATGAATGTCTGTGCCTTCTCCAACGCGATCGCATCAAGCATCGTTGGCTCAACACCTGCGTATTGGTCCAGTCTGTCCAAATAGGTAATGGCAGTGTCAAAGTATTCCGCCGCTCGCAACCTTTTGAGAAAATCAGCGGCGGGTTCGCCAGCAAAGCACGCGTGGAAACTGGATCCCGAAACGACCAGCACCGTTGCTGTCATGAATAAGCCGTACGGGAATCTCGGCAGAGACGAGAAAAACTTAAGCATGGAAAGTCGGCGGTAAGTAAGAATAAGAAAAGACAAAAAGAAACGTTCTCCGAGACTACTCAGGTGAACAGACACAAGCGAACGCGTTGTGCTCGGTCTCCGAGTAGCAGTAAAGTAGAGCGGCATCAGTCACCCTTCAAGCATAGCTGATTCTTTCGGACCTCCAATGCGAATCCCTTCACAACTAAATCGCGAAAGTCTTTATCGACCCAAAAACCAGCGTCAGCGATCGACCGAGAACTTTCGACGCATCATTCGCCTCTGCTTAGGGTTGGCACTCGTCCTGCTTGTCATGCGACAGGCCGCCAAGCCGACAGTCTACCAAACTTTCTTTGATCCCTCGCAGACCGAAACTGCAAAAAGCAATGACGGCCCGACTGGCTCGCCGAGTGCCAAATCGTTGCAAATTACAAAAAACCAAGCTGAACAACGTCATTACCTACTCGCTTCGGAATACTTCTCGGGAGAAGATCGAGAAATCGCCCGCGAATTAGCCAGCTCTTTGCTGGCAAGCGATCAGCAACTCTGGCTTCAGGCCTTACTGGACTGGCAGTCTGGGAAAACTGCGGCGACCGTGCCATCGAGTGTCGAATTGCTACGGGATCAACTCAAGCAGATCGCTGCCAACGACAACAGTGGCGAACGACAAAAGGTGATTCCTTTGTGGCGATCTGCGATAGACACCTTGCCGGTCACCGAACCGAAGGACAACGACCTGAACAATGAAGCCAATCTGAACACTGATCACTCCCCGCCCTCGTTGGAACTCTCTCCCAGATGGAACCCGCTCGACTTAAAGCGACTTGCCTTACTTCAGGCTCTCGATACCAAGGCAAACAGCCGGGTTGTGGATGGCAGTGTCTGGCGATCGGGGGATTTTGACAGCCTGTACAGCTTTCTGCACCAAGCGAATGGAGCTCCTCGAAAAAACATCCCTGAAATTGGCGTTTTACCGCTACTGCAACAGCCGGATGTCTATCGGAATCAGTGGGTGCAAATCAGAGGGTTGGTGGCAAGGGTCGATCGAATTGAAACTCCGAATAACCCGTATCAGATTCCCAGCTATTGGCAGATCTGGCTCCAACCTCTAGACGGTGTCAATCGCCCCCTCGTTGCAATTGTCCCGTCCGTCCCAAGTATCATTGAAGGCCTAGAAAACCAGAATGACCTCGGAAGCAATCCTCCAGAACTTAGCATCACAGGTCGCTACCTGAAGCGACTATCCTATCAGTCGGGAATCGGAGCTGATCTCGCTCCTGTGGTCGTGGGGGAAATCCGTCTCGCCCCCACCGACTCGACTGACATCCCACAGGTCAGTGCAGCAGAAACATCAGGAGATGGCTCCATGCTACTCTCCATTGCAGTGGCAATCGGCCTGGGTATCGGAGCTAGCCTTGCCATCATGCGTTCAACATCCAAAGCGGCAGAACGCTCGCGTCAACTACGTCAATCCAAACAAACAATTGATGTTCACGAGCTTGCGACGCTGAAACCATCCCCAACCAGCCTTCCACAAGGGGAACCACAATCCACTCGCGATTGATTTCACCCCCATCAAGTTCATGCTTGAGCGAGAAGTGATCGTATCCAACTGACTATCAACAACAGTAGCACTGCCTTTGCTAATGCACACCACTCCGAACACAGATCGGACAACTACCAGCATCCTTATGAACACAGCAGGTGCAATCTGCATGCACGCCTTATGCGTCTGCTTACTCATGTTGTGTGCCAACACAGCCGCTGGCGACTCCGCTATCGACCTCATCAGTGGTTTTGATCAAACCCGCCTTGAAAAGTCCTACCCACCGACAGAGCCCGAGGGGCTTAATGAACTCTGTAAACTCCTCTATCGCCTTCGAAACGTAGATGAAAGCCGGTTGCAGCGAATCGCTACAGCATCTCCGGCCAGCACCATCGGGGATGCCGTTCAGGACACGGGACAACTAATTGACCTGAAACGAGTTCTCGTGCCGGCAACGTTGCGAGAATATCTTGGCTTTGAATCGATCTACTTTCTTGAGATTGAACGCGACGGCAAGCCTTTTTTAGTAATCACATCACGCGTGCCGCCAGAAGCCCAGTCGGGCGATCGTATCGATGCCACGGGTATCCTTCTCTCATCAGCAGAGGACTCGGAAACGAAGGCGATAGCCTGTGGCGAGGTGGGCTGGTTTGCTAATCGACCCATGAGCTCCGGTGAAAAATTACTTCTATCTCAGAATTTCAACATGAGTCTGTTGGCAGGGCTGGCAACTCGAAATCGCCTCCCACTGACACCTTCAGATGGCGATGCTTTTTACACGATGCTAGCGACAGCGAACCAGATCGCTTCACTTGAAGAGCTCCCCAACCCAACCTTCGCTGACCCCGTCACCTTTCTCAGAGATGGAAAAGACGCCATTGGCCAGTGGGTTCAAATGGAGGTGGATGGAGTGCAAATCACAAAAATTGCGGTTAGCTCCGCAGAGCGACAGGCCCAACTCGGAAGCGATCATTATTACCAAATCGATGCAATCGGTGACTTGGGTGAAGTGGTGGTAAAAATCGAAGGCGTGAACGAACAGGAACCGGTTGAATTCAAAACTCGTTATCCCGTTTCCATTGCAGTCCGAGAACTGCCCGCCTTTCTCTCCAAAGACGCAACCGATTCTAGGGAGTACGACGGATCGATCGTTCGTCCCCTACGTGGAAAGCTGTTAATGACGGGATTCTTTTTTCGCCTCTGGTCTTACGAGTCTGAATTTATGCAGCAAAAGGGATCCAAGAATCAGTTTGGACCACTGCTGATTGCAGCAGTGGTTGAAAACCTGGAACCAAACGCAGTCAGATCAATCGGCGTTGAAAAAATTGGATCATTTGCCGCTTTAGCAATAATTTGTGGCATTCTCGGAATCTGGCTTTGGCAGAGATCTACCAATCGACATGACGATCAAGCCAAGCGGAAGAGAATGAATCAGCAGGCACAAAATGTTAGCTTTGACCTTCCCGCCAATCTGAATTCAGATCACAACTCAGGACCGCATCAGGAACCGCAAGACGAAGCGCCCTGAGAGACCTTTTAGGACAAGCTAAGTAAACAGCAATTCAATTCACCTCCCAGCGCGAGCTCCATTTGCTCGAGGGCGCGAGCTCCATTTGCTCGAGGGCGCGAGCCTCCATTTGCTCTAGGGCGCGAGCAAAAAAACTGCCACGGATCGCGAGACAACGCTCGCAAGTCTTGAGAATCGATTGTTTTGTTAGAGGTTTCCTGTGGGTGTCCACTTGACCTGCGAAGCGTAGAGGGCAGGATATCGGGTTAGTGATAACCAATCCATTTAATACTCCAAATTCACTAGGACGACTTTCATGCGGCGAGCAAAAATAACTATCATCGGAGCCGGAAACGTTGGTGCAACATGTGCTCATTGGTGTGCCGCAGCCGAACTTGGTGACATCGTCCTACTCGATATCCCTCAAACCGAGGATATGCCGCGAGGCAAGGCATTGGACTTGATGCAGGCTTCACCGATCTTTGGATTTGACTCCAATGTGATTGGAACCACCAACTACGAGGATACCGCGAACAGCGATGTAATCGTTGTGACAGCCGGCATCCCTCGGAAGCCGGGAATGAGTCGCGACGACCTTCTCAGTACTAATGCGAGAATCGTCACCAGCGTGGGTGAACAGATCAAAAACACGAGCCCGAACGCTGTTGTGATTGTGGTCAGCAATCCGCTTGACGCAATGGTTCAGCAAATGTGGAAGGTGACCGGATTTGATAAGTCAAAAGTTTGCGGGCAGGCTGGCGTGCTCGATACCGCTCGCTACCGAACCTTTCTTGCGATGGAACTTGGAGTCAGCATTGAAGACATCAGTGCTCTCTTGATGGGCGGACATGGCGATACGATGGTGCCAATCCCAAGTTGCACGTCGGTCGGCGGCATTCCCATCACGCAATTAATTAACTCCGATCGACTCGAAGAGATTGTTGATCGGACACGCAAGGGGGGAGCCGAAATTGTTTCATTGCTGAAAACCGGCAGCGCCTATTACGCTCCCGCAGCAGCCTGTGCCCAGATGGTTGAAGCGGTCGTCAAAGACAAGAAACGAGTGATTCCGGTCGCTGCGTTGTGTGATAGCGAATACGGCGTCGGCGGATACTACGTCGGTGTTCCCGTCATTATGGGAAGCAATGGCGTCGAAAAAGTGATCGAACTTTCGCTAACCGAAAAAGAGACCGCGGATTTCCAGAACAGCGTCGATGCTGTCAAGCAGCTTGTGGCAACGATGGATGATTTGCTATCAGTGTAAATCGCGAATTCGATAGCAATTACTTCGACCCGTTCAGGCAGCGATAAAAGGCGGCGGTGCATCAGCCATCACAGTTGACACTGCACCGCCGCCAATCTTATTTTGCTGATGGTGTCGAGCAGTTCAATCTATCCATGACGTCCGATCGAGAGTTGCCGTGAATCGTATCAACAAAGTGACGCCCTGGCAGACCGAATGCAGCCCTTTGGATGCTTCGATTGATTCCAGTCCCCAAAATCATCCGATGGGTGTCCAGTCCACGTCCGATTTCGTCACTGATGCGAACTCGGCGTACGACAGCTTTCACTTGTGGCCAAGCCCTCCGCAACCACGAAGCTATTTTCTACCACTACACTACGTGGAAACGTACCAATACCCCGCGGTGGTTTGGTTCCATCACAATGGATTCAACGAGCATCAGATCGATCAGATCATGCCTCACCTGAGCACGAGGAACTATATTGGTATCGGGATTCGCGGTAACCAAGCCGCTGATTCTGCCGGACACTGCTTTAACTGGCACGACAGTCCGGCTGCTGTCGATGCAACGCAGGAAGCGGTTTTCGAAGCGATCGAGGAAGCATCGACAAGATTTTCGATTCATCCTCAGCGGGTGATTCTCGCTGGCTATCAAGATGGCGGTACGATGGCCCAACGAATCGCTCTCCGCGTTCCTTCAAAAATCAGCGGAGTGATCTCGATGGGCGGGATTTTGCCGCAGGGCGAGTTCGCGCTTTTTGATGAACTCCGCCTACGCAAGCTTCCAATGCTTTGGCAGTGGTCTTCGCAAAACCCGCTGTACAATGACCAGAAGATACGTGAGGACTGTCAGCTTGCCATGTCGATCTCTGCAGATCTTGAAATTAGACAGTACGCCGACGAAGACGAGATGAACACGATTACACTTAGAGACGCCAATGAATGGATCATGCGTAAAGTGATTGCAGGTTCCTCCATCTCTGACTCAAATCAATGGTCCTCAAAGTCAGTTGCATACTCAGCTAACTGATCATGAGTGACGGTTTGGATATTGAGCGAGGACTGGCTCGTGAACTCAATGATTCCCAAATGTCCGTCCATGATTCACCAGAGAATTGTGAACGTCCCAACCACCACCGACGAGCCTGAGATTTACGATCAATGAGCCTGCCCAACGATTCGATGGATCAGAGAGAGGTTCCTGCCGCAGAAACAGGTGGAGACCAAGCAAAGAAAATACTGATCATCGACGATGACAACGAAATCGTTGAGACCTTGCAATTTGCGTTAGAAACTTCAGGATACGTGGTTGTGACTGCACGTGATGGTAACCAAGGTATCGCTTTGGCCGAGAGTGAATCTCCGGACCTGATTATTCTCGACATGATGATGCCCAAACGCAGCGGCTTCCTCGTACTTGAGAATCTACGGCGTAACCGAGAGGTACCGATTCCGGTCATCATGGTGACCGGCAATGAAGGAAACCGACACCAAGCGTACGCAGAGTTGCTGGGAGTGAGCGACTATATCCACAAGCCTTTCGCGATGGACCGCCTACTCAATGCGGTCAAAAATCTCATTCCATGAAAGACTCGACGATCCAAAAGAAAATTACTCTGGTCGCCGGCCTATCGGGAGCCTTAGCAATCCTCTTGGGTGCTTATAGCGCCCACGGCCTAGAGAATTACCTAGCGTCGACAGACATAACCCCCGAAACTCAAACTCGCCGACTCGCGCAATTCGAAACTGGAGTTCGCTACCACCTGTTCCACTCGCTGGTTCTGCTATGCTTGGCAGCACTACCGCTCGGAAAGGATCGGGCGAAACGAAAAGCTTCTTGGCTCTTCGTCTTGGGTTTGCTGTTATTCAGTGGCAGCCTGTATTTACTCGTCTTTTTAAATCTACCGATCCTCGGGGCAATCACTCCCTTGGGAGGCTTGAGTTGGATTGCTGGCTGGATCTACCTTTCAACGTTCGGATTGAAAACCAAAGAATAATTGCATCCGCGCCGAAAGAGATTGTAAAAATCGCCACAAAAAATGGCTCCATCACCTCCCCGATGAGAACAGAATCGCTTACCGTGACAGGGATGCTTCAGGGGCTGTCATCCTGACTCGGCAGCAGCCATGCATCAGCTCGGTTGAAAGTCGTGGAACATGTCTGAGGTCAAGTTTCCCCACTTGGCAAGATCGGTACTTTTTTACGGCTTAGCTATCCCGTCAATCCTGCTAACCGATCTCTCATCGATATGTCCTCATTGAACCCCGAAACAACTCCCCCAATCGATTTTCCCCAGCAGTGGAAACGGCGTCATCTACTAGATTTGGAGAGTTTATCGGCAGAGGAAATCACGATCCTTCTCGATACCGCTCAGAAATTTAAAAGCCTCACGAATAACTGTAAAACAAAAGTACCGCTCTTAACGGGAAAAACCTGCGCCAACCTCTTCTTTGAGAATAGTACTCGTACGCGGAACAGCTTCTCGCTTGCGGCAAAAAGACTTGGCGCGGATACCGTTGAATTCAGTAGCAGCGGTAGCAGTGTGGCGAAAGGTGAAACATTCGTCGACACGGCCAAGACCATCGAAGCGATGGGAGTGGATTGGGTAGTCACTCGTCACAGCACACCCGGCACCCCGCATTTGTTGTCTCGAGAACTCGGGTGTAGCGTCTTGAACGCAGGCGATGGACCTCATGATCATCCGACTCAGGGTCTCCTTGATATGCTGACGATTCGGCAACATCGCGGTTCTATTGAGGGTCTAACCGTTGCTTTGGTGGGTGACATTGCTCACAGTCGAACGGCGAGGAGCAACATTTGGGGACTCAGCAAACTCGGAGCCCACGTCATCATTTGCGGCCCACCGACATTGGTGAGTCCTCGATGGACGGAACTCGGTTTTGAAGTCGCCCATCATCTCGACGATATCCTTCCCCGCTGCGACGTTCTCAACCTGCTGCGGATCCAGTTTGAGAGGCAGAAGGCCAGACCCTTCCCGAGTGTGCATGAATATGCTGCACTCTACGCCATGAATGGTGAACGAATGAAGAAGGCCAAAGAAGACATCCTCATCATGGCACCTGGTCCAATCAACCGCGGAGTTGAAATCACACCAGAAGTTGCGGATGGCCCCCACTCGGTGATTCTCGAGCAGGTCAATAACGGCATCGCCGTTCGAATGGCAGCCCTTTGGCTGCTCGCTGGCGCTCAACCGTCGAACTAACCCAAGATCCTGGCACCCCACACGAAATCATGAATCAGGAACCATGCCCATCTCGACTACTGGTTGAAAATGGACACTTGGTCGATCCCTCGCAGCAGATTGATCGTATCGGACGACTCTTGATTGTTGATGGCGTTATCACCGCGATCGATCCGAGCGACGGGGACCTACCAGCCGAAACGGAGCGATTAGATGCCAAGAATCACGTGGTCGCACCCGGCCTAGTTGACCTTGGTGTGGAATTGCGAGAACCCGGATTTGAAGAGGATGAGACGATTCAATCCGGTGGACTTGCAGCACTTGCTGGTGGATACAGCTCCGTTCTTTGCACCTCCAACACAGCCCCCTGCATTGACTCACCGGGGGCAGTGGAATTTGTCCGCCAGAAAGCAGCGAGAGCCGCTGGGGTGCGAGTACACGTCATCGGCTGCCTCAGCAAGAATCGCGACGGGGAGCAAATGGCAGAACTGGGATTACTCGCCGAAGCAGGTGCGGTTGCGTTCAGCGACGCGCCGCGATCAGTGCCTAATGACGCTTTACTCAAGCGTGCATTGGATTATTGCCGCATGTTCAATTTGCCGATCTTTGATCGCCCCGAAGTGCCAGACCTCGCTAATCAGGGGATTGTTCACGACGGCAAAACAGCATTGATCCTAGGCCTCAAAGGTTTACCCACCGAAGCAGAAGATCTTGCGGTGGCTCGAGATGTTCGTCTTGCGGAAGCAACCGGTGGTCGGCTGCATGTTGGTCCCGTAAGCACGATGGGTGCTGTGGACATGATCCGACGGGTTAAATCTCGCGGTATCGAAGTGAGTGCATCCGTTTGCCCGCATAACCTCTGCCTGAGTGATCAGGAGCTCCGCAGTTTTGATGCAAGGTTCAAAGTCCATCCTCCACTTCGCAGCGAGCGACATGTGGAAACACTGCAACAAGCCGTCGCCGATGGAACCATCGACGTTATCCAAAGTGGCCACATGCCGCGAAGTCGTGAAAAAAAGATGAATGATCTCGACCTATCGCCTTTCGGCGCGGCGACGCTTGAGACCACACTTGCCTCAGTCAACACGTACTTGATTCAGACAGGAATCATGGACTGGTCAACGGCG
Organism: Rubripirellula sp.; assembly: GCA_022425745.1. GTDB lineage: Bacteria > Planctomycetota > Planctomycetia > Pirellulales > Pirellulaceae > Rubripirellula. The sequence goes on along the minus strand of JAKMEW010000107.1, from coordinate 39,982 downwards.
ATTGACCGACTCTCAACCGCTCCAGCACGAATCGCTGGCATCCCTGGCGGAACGCTGCAAATTGGCTCAGACGCCGACTTAATCATCATTGATCCGAATAAGAAATGGACGGTTAACGGGAACCAGTTTCTTTCTCGATGCAATAGCAGTCCACTTGATAGCAAGGAACTGAGCGGGCAGGTGATCATGACGCTGATTGCGGGTGAAACTAAGTACCAAGCTCAAGCGGTACCAAACTGACACAACCCAAGTCGACGTAGAGCCCAAGTCGACGTAGAGCCCAAGCCGCACGACCAAATGATGCGTCTTTTTATCTAAAACAAGATCGCTACGATCGGATTCAAGGATTACGGAGAAACAAGATCCGATCCCTCACCTTGGCGAAACATAACGACTTGGTCGATCACATCGCTTGTGAATTCTTCGCGATCTCCCCCTGGCCAGATCACAGTGTAGCTAAGCTTCTCTGGCGTTTCTTGACCTAAGCCGAACGTGATACTTTTCTGACACTGGCTCAAATAACTCTTGGTCGGCATGATCGATCGAGCCATCACTTGCTGACCATCACTCAACTCGACTGAAGCGCCGATGGCATCCCGGTTACAAGAGACTCCCTGCAACTGAACACGCACCCAGTGATTGGCGAGCGTCTGATCATTGCGAAAGAGCCTAGGTCGACCGTGACTGACGGACATAACTACATCCTGATCACCATCTTCATCGAAGTCACCATAGGCGGCACCGCGACCAACAATTGGCTCCAAGAACTCATCACCGACGCTCTCACCTCCAACGGCAACCAATTCACTCGCAGCTTCTCGCCCCGCGTTCCAGAACAACTGAGGTGGTTGAGCGTATTGCTGTGACTGCTGTGTTTTGGAAATCTCTTCTTCTAAGTGACCATTAGCACCGAGAAGATCCAGGCGACCGTCAAGATCGACATCAAAGAAAAACAAGCCAAAGGTTAATCCCTGCCTTGTTGGCGGACCAAATCCGGTGGCCATGGCAGCGTCAACAAATTGTCGCCTGCCGCTTTTGGCCATGTAGAGAGCACTTGCTTCGTTAGCAAAGTTACCAATACCAATCGCCAACGTCTCCCGCCCTCTGAACATAGCGGTATCAATACCCATCGCTCCGCGAGCGTTGCCAGATCGATCAAAGGCAATACCAACCAAGCGACCGATCTCAGAGAAAGTCCCGTCCTTATTATTCTCGAACAAGAAATTCCGCACCGTGTCATTGGCAATGACAAAGTCCATCCAGCCATCGCGGTTAAAATCGACGGGTGCAATCCCCATGGCCTTTCCGAGAGGCACATTGGTGGTTTCATTACGAACTTGAATCCCACTCGACTCTGACACATCCTCGAATTTGCCACTCCCGAGGTTCTTGTACAGTAACGAGAAAGATCCAGCGAAGGCCTTTGGCGGGCCGTACGCTCGAGTCTCTCCATCGAGAGTAAAGTTCTGACTTAGGTCATTCTCTTTACTCCAACTAACGTAGTTACAAACAAAAAGATCCAATAGTCCGTCGTTGTCATAGTCGACAAATCCACAGCTGGTCCCCCAAAGATCTTGGGAACCCGCAACGCCCGCATCTTCGGTGACGTTGACAAATTTACCGTCATCATTTCGCAGCAGGCGATTTTCACCAACCGCAGTGATGTACAGATCGCTATCACCGTCGTTGTCATAGTCACCAACGGCAACACCCATACCGTAAAAGCTCTCGGTCAGACCCACTTCCTCTGATACGTTTTCAAACTGAAAATTCCCATCACCACGATATAGCTGGCAAGGTGAAGGCGTTTGATTCCGCACGTCCCACTCCCAATGACAGGAGTTGACGAAGAAAAGATCGAGGTGCCCATCTTGGTTGTAATCAAGAACAGCAACGCCACTTCCCATGGTTTCCGGCAGTAGCTTCTCCCCATACTTTCCCGATTCGTGAGTAAAACGAATCCCACTCTCTTTGGTAACATCCACAAAGGGTAAAGAGGGTATCGGCTCCTCATTGGTCTGCCGCACTTCCGGCAATGTCACGTCGGTCTCAGTCGCCTGTTCCTCTTCTTTCTGAATCACCAGGTAAAGCAAAATCAGAATCACCGGGAATGCCAAGATCACAAAGACGAGCAGGGATGCTCGAAGGGCAGAGCCGATCACCGCGTCATTTTCAATATCCTGATCGAGATCATCATTCTCGAGATTAGGTTCTGCCATGAGTTGATTATCTATTCAGTCGGTTTGGCGGTCATTGACGATTTTTGATGCAGATCGTAAATCACGAGTGCTTCTGCGGCGTGGTTCGCAGCTGGATATCGACGGCGAGCCGCCGGTCTAGCTACCTCGGCAGCATTGTCGTCGGGCTTATACCGTGAATGCAACTCTCGATGGAATGATTCTTTCTCTTGGTCTCCCAAAAGAGAGTAAATTTCAACCAAGTTGGCGTGAGCGGTAACGTTCTCAGAATCCGTCTCGAGCACCGTCTCGAATTCTCGCTTGGCCTGATTGAGGTAGTCGAGATAATCAGCCTCTTTACCTTGAACCTCTGCCTGTTGAGCCAAATCAGCGAGCGTCAAACCAAGCTCATTTCTAACCACGTAATCAAGAGAGAAGTCGAACCCACGATCCGGCACTTTGGTCTGCAAAACTGCTGCAAGAGAGTCGGCCGCCTCACGCAAGTTTCCTTGCTGGCGATTGACGACACCACTGAGCCAACTATGAGTCCACGAGGGAGGTGGTGGATCCATTTTAGCTGCTCTTTTTAGCGATTCGGTCGCCGCATCCAAATCACCCTCTGCGAACTGCACCCGAGCTAAATTCATCGGACCATCATAGCGACCCAATTGCTCAACTTCCGCGAAGGCCTCAGCTGCCTGCTTCAATTCTGCTTTCCCCTTGAGCAGCATGCCTATGCCGTAATCATTCCAGCGTTGCCACAAGGGTGGCGAGTTTGCCACCATAGATCCAGCTTCCGCGCCCGTCACCATCTCCGAGTCATCGCTACCTTCGTTTGATTGGACTACATCGCCCTTTACTTCGGTCGATCCTTCAGGGCCAATTATCAACTGGATTTCATCCGTTGCGATCTCAACAATCGGTAAATCATTAGGGTCACCCGGCTCGCCTAGTGAAAGCGGATCAACCGAGGGATCTCGATCTCTTCGGATATAGTCAAGATATTCGGTGTCAAATTTTCGATACAGCAAACGAGCAGTCACCGTGATCGGAGTTCTGTCTTGCTCAGGAATCTCCAACCTGTAATGAACGGTTTGCCCTGCGCCGGGCGGTATCTGATGACTGTAGAGTGGAGTGAAAATATTCTGAGCGTTTCGCCTATTGATTCTTTCACCATTCCTATCCAGCATGAAGGTATTTACAAAATGGGACCATGAATCCACTCGCTCTCGTTCGTCTCGATGCCCACTTGCTCCAAGTAACCGTTCGCCCTGCTTAGCCGTTATCTCGATCCAAATTTGATTTGAATCGGTTGTGCCCTGCGTAAAATGATGGCCGAGTGTCATCGTTCGAAGCACTGTCTCGATCAGGTAGGTTTCCCCCGCCTCAACCTCTGCTGACTGTTCAATGGCCGGTCGCAGAGGCCCATCAACGGAACCACCTTTTCGCAAGCCAAACAAATCGACTCGCAAAGTGCCTTTCAGGTACTCCCGATGCCTCTCGACGCTTTCTTGATCACCCATCCAATGGGCTAGTGCTGTGTTAGCACTCGGGAAAGCATGCGAGTGAACGCCGAGTTCCCCGATTTTTTCCATGTATCTGGAACCTAGGTCGCTACTAGCCATCGACGGCATATGACATTCGTTACAGTTCTGCTGTGCAACCTCAGGATAGTAAAAACTCCTCGCGCCATGGCCTGAGACACCACTGAGCAGGTAGCTGTCGTAATGATTTTGCCCACGCAAGAACTCCTTGTATTCAGTCACTTCTTTCGGAAGTGATACCTTGTGGCATGTGGAGCAAAACTCAGCGGTCTTATGGAACGGCTTTAGCATCTCGTGCTTATGGAACGATGGCTTAGCTTTGACCATCAAAGAGTTCAAGCCTGAGAGGACGGGATTATCACTGTAAGCAAACGGATAATGCTTCGGCTCATCAATCGTGTAATCTGCATTACCAACATGACTGTCTACTGATTGAATTGAATGGCAAACCGAGCAACTGATGCCGGCATGTGCCGTTGGGTCATTCACATCGTCGTAGTTAGGATCATCAAACCTACCCGAGAAGAAAGGTACCGGGTCATGGCAACCCGCGCACCATCTCGAGGATTGAACACTACCGGCGCGTTCCTGCGCCACTCGGCGGGTCTCTCGCACCGATGCTCGATAAGCTGGATTATTGAAACTGCTCAGCTTGTGAGCGCTATGGATCGCTGAATTGTAGATATCACCGTGGCACTTGAGGCAATAGTCGTCGTTCATCAGCGTCTCTGCCGCGATGAATTTCCCGGAAGAAGTTTTCGCCAGCGACGGCTCAAAATAACGTTTTCCATCTCGGGGACCTTCGTCTCCACTTCGAGACGGATCAGATGCTTGAAAACCAACCATCAGGGCAACGAAACAGGCAATTGCCATACCGACTCGGCGGCCAATGTGCCACTTGATTCTTGGGCCGACCAAACGATGCAACCAGTAAAGCCACACAGCTCCAAGCGGCGCTAAAAGATGCATCCAATAGAAAACTCGTCGAGTCGTCGGATTCACAACCGCGAATGAGCCAATTCGCGTTAGCAACAAGCCGCTAATCAAAATCAGTAATGCAATTCCGAGAAGAGCATAGCCAATTTTGACCGCGCGACGGTTCCTTCGATCCTTGCTACGCCACATGTGGATGAATCCAAATGCCACCACTGGAGCGATGAGCAATAAACCGAGTCCGAGATGCGCCAGAAACATCAGTTGATAAAAATGTGTCTCGAATACTTCCCCCGTGAAGTATTGCAACCAAGTCACACTCGTCAGATAGAGACCGTTAGCTGATAAGACGCCAAAGAGGGTGAGGACCAGGTAAAGGACTTTCCTAAGACGGGGCGTGACGGGGCGAACCGGTTTCTTACGTTCCTCGTTTGGAGACTCGGGTCGATTAGCTTGACTTGTTTCAATAGCGGACACGGTTCACTTCAACGGAAGAGGTCAAAGACAGTTAGTCGATCACCGCACCGCCCTGAAACACTCCAGCGACAGACGATCAGTGTGGCGCGCTACCTCAATCGCTCCACCTATGAAGACGAACTCGACAGATTGTCTGTTCACAGAAAACCTGTCGACCCTTCTTAAAACCCGCCGAAATCGCGTTTTGGATAACTCCATCGCCTCGCAGCACACGGCAACAAGAGCGATTCACCAATTCGACACGCCTATTGCTGAGAAATCGGCTCAGTTTCGTTGCTGCGATACCAAAATGACCTAAATGATTGCGATCGCGATAAATGATCACGATTGAGCTGATTGACCGTTTCAGCCCTCCCCTCAACACCCTCCGCAGGCGGGTACTGCTGCATGCCTCGATACGGCAATGGACCGATTGACTGACCCGCGAGCGTATTGAGATCGGCGTCCTTATCCCATCCAACACTGTGGATGATGAAATCTCGCTTCCAACCTGAAGGAGGTTCATCAGCGGGCATTTCGAAACGTACGATAATTTCATCACCCGCTCCGATGACAACCATTCGGTCATCCCAGCGTTGGATGACCTCGGTACATGGTCCTCGCCGTGTCAATTCACCGCGAAGCGGTGGCCACCTTGGATCAATACTGGCGTTTTGGTAATCGTAGGTTTCGGGATGTGTTTCATGCTCCCTCAAACGCTGTGAAAAACCATGGAAAGTTACTTCAGCACTTCTCAATCCCAACACTTGCTCTCTAAAAGGCGCAGGCTGCTCCTGCACTACTAACTCGGCATGATCCCAATAGATCTGAGCAGAGGTTCGAACACGAAATCTTGGATCCTGAAGATTCAGGATGTCGGTAACTTCAACAACGATGGTTTTGGTTTTACCACCTGGAAAACCCATGTAGGGTAACGCTTTTTTCCAACCACCCTCCACCTGAGAATCGGGCACCCAAACGGATGGGAACTCCAGTGGTCCAAGGTCAGGATTCTGATCAATTTGGATGTTCAGAGAGGTATCGGTCGGCATGATCCAACCGGTTAGCACAAGATAGACCGCTCCGTTCGAAGAATTCAATTGAGTGGTCCAATCAGACCCGAAATCGAGATCGATCCAGTGCGGTGGGCACAACCCCTGCCGCAACCTTTGATCGAACGCTTGGACATAGTTCTGATCAATCCCTTCAAGTTCTTCCGTGATTTCTCGCTCACTCGTGTCCAGTGCTCGCACTAAAGGGTGACGATCCTCTGAGGCAAAAGCAAAGGTTGTTGGAGTAGCAATATTACCGGGTCCAACCTTTTCATTCGTCCAAACTTCAACATCAGCAGGATGATCCACCACTGACATGGCGATCTCATCAAAGTAAGCGACCTCCCATAACTCTTCAGTGATCCGAAATTCGTAGTGGTCCCCACGTGGTGCGATATCTTCGCCATCAATCTTGAGATATTCCCACGGACGATCCTTTGCCACCACGCCGTGAGCAACCTGCAATCCAAGTGGCGCCGCCCACAAACAATCTGTCTTGAAGACGAATTTCTCACCGTCCCACGCGTACAAGTACGGACATGACCCTTTCAGGGTTTGCTCTTCTTCAACCAATGAATCAACTCGGGGATTACGAGTTGTCTGTGTTAATCCGTTCGGCAAAATTGCACGCAAACTACCTGCTGCGATGTACTGCCCGAGACCGAAGTGCGTCAAAGGTGAATCCACAATCTTCGCGCGGTAATGCGGACCAAAGCGAAGTTCAAGAACGCTGCCTATCGCGTAATGGTTAACCCTTCCACTTGCATTGTCATCGATTCCCTTGAACCGCACGTCAAGATGATGACCTAAATTCAAACTCTGATTTAACAGAACGGTAAGACTCGCCAGAGGATGGCCAACAAGATCAATCGCACCGTCACGATCGAAATCAGCAGCGACCCAACAAGAACCGGGCTGAAGTTTCTCTTCGAGATCAACATCAACACCGATCCAATCCGAGAACCCCCAGGGACCTAAACGACACAGTTCAATACTTGCATCCGTCTTGACCATGACGTCAACCCAAGAATCGTTGTCGAAGTCGTCCACAAGAATCTGATCGGCTGCGTGGTTCGATCGCACAACTTGATCCACTTCCCACGCGCCCGCATCTGCCGTCTGCGAGAACACGATCGCCGCAGCGTCGGTTCCGCCAACAATCAGATCCCACGAGACATTGCCATCGATATCTTCGACCGAAACAGAATTGGCTCCAGCAATTGATTCAATTTCTTCGAGATACCTTCCTCGGAATTGAAGATGGAGAAGGTTTTCGATTAGCCCTACCTTCCCACTTTGGCGATGCACCGTGACAAGATCGAGATCGAGATCGCGATCAATATCTGCGATGGCAAAATCAGACGGAGGATCATCAGATGCGAATCCACTGATCGGGTTAGCGAGTTCAAAGAAGGTTCGATTCCCGCGGTTGACGAACAAACGAACACCATCGCCCTGAGTCGAAAAGACTAAGTCCAAGTCGCCATCAGCTTCCAAGTCACCCGCTATCACGCACAACACCTCGTCAACCTCCTCCAAACCCGTCGGCGTCTCGACCAGCATCAAGCGATCGGCATCAGGCGTATCGCTCCTTCCATCAACCTGCACTACTCGAACGCCTCCTTTGCCGTAAACAAGCAGATTCAGCAGGGTGTCGTGGCGCGTCGCAGCTGAATAATCACCCTCCCCGGTAGCGGAACCCCCTTGAGTCGCCTTTAGCCTAGCCGGATTGCTGCTATCAACCAAAAAAAGATCGGCTGCAATCAGCCCTTCGCATTCGATCGGCAACTGCAATTCGGATTCGGACCTCAGGCCTCCAATCCCGTCGCCTCGCCAAATCTCCAGACGATTATTTTCATCTAGCGTCACAAGATCGGGAATCAAATCAAGATCAACATCGATTACCGTCATTGCAACAAACTCTTCAGAATCCAAGAAGATGCCTTCGGTGAAGGAGACAAGAGTGCTCATCGGATCAATCGGTGCCTGCCGTACCACCTCTGCCGAAAGCTCACGCAAGGAATCGAAGTTGAGGATATCTAGAGGGTGTGGATTGGCCCGACGGCGGTCAGTTTTCACAATCTCGGTGCTATTGAGAACATTGAACCAAAGCAACATTCGATTATCTGCCTCGGACCAATTACCCGACTCAATCGCGGAGATGATTTGAGCGACAAGTTCGTCCGGAGTAACGCCGATCGGTTCGGTCTCGCGACGAATGGATGGCTCAATCGCCTTGGCTAGCTCACTGGCCCTCTGTACTGCCCTCACCGCCTCCAAACTTTCTACTGCAATTCCAAGCCTAGCTGCTCTCAACGCAAAAAAGAGATTGTCAGCATGCTGCTCGGAAAGTTGTCCCACAGCGCGACTAGCATCTTGCAGCAGCTCCGCAGGCAGGCCATCAATCGGATCTTCAAGCAATTCAATCACCTGAATCAACACACCACCGAGAACCCGGCTGGTGGGCTGCTCACCTATTGGACCCGACAGCTCCTTGGATAACTTCTGATAGACTTCCCGCCGCAGCGATTTGGTCATGGATCCCGGAAGTAGGGAAGCCTCGTGGAGGTCGATTCTTGCGTTGAACCAAAGCGAAAGAACTTCCTCGTTGGAAACCTTCTGAAAATCCTCAATCGCTTGCCTTGCTGAAGCAATTGCATCGGGCAATTGAGCCCTAGCCATCTTCTTTTCGTCATCACTGAGTGATGCATTGGTGGCCTGGGAAGCCAACGAGTCGACGCGAAGAAGTCGATTGATTGCTCGATTCATGGCAACCGATCGATTGCTGGAATCATCTTGGAACAACTGTTGCCAAGCCGCATCAGCCTCTAGTGGCTCCAGATTCTCGGTGGCGGCCAGCGCGCTGCGAGTGAGCTCAAGACGATTCTGGAGTGCGGGATCCACCTCTTTCTCAGCAGAGGTTCTCCATAACTGAGTAACAACGAAAATCCCCAAGACTGCCAAGGTAAGCAGAATCGAGAGCTTTTTGAAAAGCGGTGACTTGGTAAGATCCTCAACATTCTCGGTAGAATCCGGCGATGGTGATTCTGATTGACTCATGTCGCTCCCCGTAGTGGCCAATATCCGATATCCTGTGCCCATGAAAGTAACAAAATTTTTAGATCATACCGACACGGTTCGTATCGGCCGCGTCGAGTCCGACAAAATAATTCCCCTTAAAACCACCAGCAGCATCCGAACGCTGGCCGACCTACTGGCTGCGGAGGATCCAATTGCTGCCGCCGAAGCCTTGGATCAGGATGCTCCGGTCCCCATCAATGAGGCGACTCGTTGGCTGGCACCCATTGATGATCAAGAGGTATGGGCGGCGGGAGTCACTTACAAGCGTAGCCAGACCGCCAGAATGGAAGAGTCTGAAGCAGCGGCCTCCTGCTACGACCGCGTCTACCAAGCGGATCGACCGGAAATTTTCTTCAAGGCGACTCCAAATCGAGTGCGTGGACATAAGGAATCCCTGAGAATCCGAAAGGATGCCACTTGGAATGTTCCTGAACCTGAGGTCACCTTGGTGCTTTCCCCATCCCTCCGGATCGTGGGTCTCACGGTGGGTAATGACATGAGCTCCCGAGATATTGAAGGTGAAAATCCGCTCTATCTGCCTCAGGCGAAATGTTACGACCAATGCGCCGGCCTTGGCCCCGTCATTCGCCTTTACTCACAATTGCCTCCAGTAGCTGAAATTGCGGTGGATCTCAAAATTGAGCGAACGGGCGAAGTCGTCTTCGATCAACAAACCTCAGCAGCACAGATGGCGCGAACCTTTGACGATCTTGTTCACTGGCTAGGACGCGACAACCATTTCCCCAACGGAGCTTTTCTCATGACCGGAACGGGGATTGTTCCATCCAACGACTTCACCCTACTGCCTGATGATATGGTTCATATCTCCATTTCTGGGATTGGAACGCTTTCTAATCGTATTGTTCAGGGCTGAGCCAATACTCAAAGCTGAGCAAATTTCAGAGCCGTATCTATCAAGCGAAGACAACGCCTGAAACCATCAACGAACCTGATTCCAACTAAACCTGATTCGTTGCTCATCAACGGACACCTAAACCATTTAATCCAACCTTCTGACTACAAAGCGCATTGATGACTCAAGCATCTGACAACGAACGCCGCGTTCTAATCAATGGTCAATGGCGACAAGCCAACCAGCAATCGACCTTTCGTCCAACCGACCCGTCAAATCACCAGAGTATCGACCAAGTTTTCCCGGTAAGTGCTTGGAGTGACTGCGATGAAGCACTCAACGCGGCAACTGACGCAGCTCGTCAAATGCGTTCCATCCCTGCTGAGACAATTGCAAAATTCTTGGAATGCTATGCTGATAAAATTGAAGAAGCCAAGGATAACCTTGTCGACGCAGCATACCGCGAAACCGGACTTGCCAAGAGTCCAAGACTGGCCGATGTGGAGCTGCCTCGAACCAGTAACCAACTCAGAGCGGCTGCTGCTGCATGTCGCTCCGGCTCTTGGGCGTTGCCGACTATCGACACGAAGGCGGGCATCCGATCTTCTTACGAAGCGCTAGGACCCGTGTGTGTTTTTGGCCCCAACAATTTCCCCTTTGCTTTCGGAAGCGTCTCGGGCGGTGACTTCGCCGCCGCGATTGCAGCGGGCAACCCAGTGATCGGTAAAGCGAACAGCTCACACCCAGAGACGACTCGACTATTTGCTCAACTCGCATTAGCCGCCGCCGAAGAGACGGGAATGCCGAAAGCGATCGTGCAACTGATCTACCGCACAGACCATGCCGACGGCGAAAAGCTCGTCAGCGATGCAAGATTAGGTGCGACGGGGTACACCGGCAGTCGCCATGCTGGCCTCGCACTCAAAGCGGCCGCAGACAAGGCAGGCAAGCCAATTTATTTAGAACTTTCCAGCGTCAACCCCGTCGTGATTACACCGGGAGCGTTGCAGGAACGAGGCGAAGAGATCGTCGGTGACTTCATAACGAGTGTTCTGATGGGAACCGGACAATTCTGCACCAATCCAGGCTTGGTGCTACTGATCAAAGACGAAAGTAGCGAAGCGTTCATCACGTCGGTTAAGGATCGATTTGCCAATTCTGCCTCAGGAACACTTTTGTCGCCGTCGGTGGCGAGCAATCTCGCTACCAGCATCAAAACCCTCTGTGATTTTGGTGCCGAGCTACTCGTCGGTGGAGGCGAGCCGGAGGCAGGACGATGCGCCTACGCTAACACGCTGTTGACGACATCAGGGACTTCATTCCTTGGGAATCCTGAAGGGTTTCAGACCGAAGCCTTTGGCAACGCATCACTGGTCGTGGTTGCCGATGATGTGGAACAGTTGTGCAAAACCATCAGCCAACTCGAAGGCAATCTGACCGGTTGCATCTATAGCCACACCGACGGCAGTGAAGATGCTGCATGCGAGCAGATTGCGTCAGAGTTAACACCTAAGGTCGGCAGGATTCTTAACGACAAAATGCCAACCGGTGTTGCGGTAAGTTCAGCCATGAACCACGGCGGACCGTACCCAGCGACAGGCCACCCAGGTTTCACCGCAGTTGGCGTCCCGGGGTCGCTTCTCCGATTTGCAAAGTTAACTTCTTATGACAACATTCGCCCCAACCGGCTTCCTGATTTACTTCAAGATGAAAACCCAAGATCAGCTTGGCGGTTAATCGATGGAACGTGGACCACTGAAGCGATCAGCTAGAATCAGTTGCTCCAATCATCCTCAAGGACAACGTCGTCGCGTTGAAGATTCAACCAGCTAAATCGCGGAACAACCTCATCCACATGGGCTACTTTCTTATCGGAGCCAATTAGGCCAGCGGAGTGAGCAGCCCATGTCACGATTTGCTCCGGCGCAACACCACTTGATCGAAGCGTCGACAACCGGGTATCACCGTGACGCTTCGCGAGCCTTCGTCCGTCCTTCCCCAACACTAAAGGAACATGAGCGTAAGTGGGCGGAGTTGCGTTGAGAAATTCGAAAATCTGCAACTGCCGAAAAGTGCTGGCAACAAGGTCGTTACCTCGAACCACCTCGGTGATACCCATCTCGCTGTCATCTACCGTCACGGCAAGCTGATACGACGGTTCACCATTTTTTTGCGTTACAGGAAAATCCCCCAGCGTTTCCGACGGCCGTGTTACCTGCAATCCAAGTACACGATCATCGAACTCGAAAACCTTCTCCGAGGATCGAAAACGCCAGCAATACGTACCCGCTTCGGGTAACGGCATTCCGTGTTTCCAACCTGCGCAGGTTCCCGGATAGATAGCCGGCTCGTGGTCGAAATGCGGGGCGGAGCCCGCGTTCTGAATATCTTTGCGCGTGCAGCAACATGGGTAGACTCGATTCTCTGCAATCAAGTCCTGCAAGACCCGTTTGTAAATCGACATCCTTTGCGTTTGCAGATACGGTCCGACCGCACCTTCCCGATCAGGCCCCTCATCCCACGTGAGCCCCAACCACAATAAGTCATCCAAGGATTGCTGCACGGCCCAAGGCTTAACTCGCGGTGAGTCAACGTCCTCGACACGAAAAATCAGACGCTGACCCCGTTGCTTTGCCGACCAGTAGGCCAAGAGATAAGTGCGTGCGTTGCCGAGGTGCTGGGCGCCGGTTGGGGAAGGTGCGAAACGTCCAGCCATTTTTACTTAATCAAACCTGTCTAAAATTCGGCGTTGCCGGGGGTTCTCGGGAATGGAATGACATCTCGGATATTTGCCATACCTGTCGCATATTGAACCGCTCGCTCCAGTCCCAACCCAAAGCCAGCATGAGGAACCGAACCATACCGGCGCAGGTCGAGATACCACCAGTAATCGGCTTCATTAAGCTCGGACTGCGCCATCCGCTTCTTCAAGACATCAAGTCGCTCTTCACGCTGACTTCCGCCGATAATCTCTCCCACTCCGGGGACCAAAACATCCATCGCGGCCACGGTTTTTTCATCGTCGCTGAGCCGCATGTAGAAAGGTTTGATCGAAGAGGGATAATCAGTCAGAATGACGGGGCCGTCGACGTATTTTTCCGTCAGGTACCGCTCGTGTTCAGCCTGCAGATCGGTACCCCAAGAGACGGGATACTCGAACGTTTCATTGCAAGTGGTGAGGATCTCAATCGCCTTGGTGTAGCTTAAGTGCGTGAATGGCTTTTCAATTACGGATTGCAACTGCTCAACTTTACCCTTCTCAATTCGCTGGTCAAAGAATTCCATATCCTCCGAGCAATACTTGAGGCAGTCCGAAAAAATTCGCTTCAAGAATCTTTCAGCCAACTGCATGTTGTCATGCAGATCAAAAAATGCCGCCTCCGGCTCCACCATCCAGAACTCAGCGAGATGTCGACTGGTGTTGCTATTCTCAGCGCGGAAAGTCGGACCAAACGTGTAAACACGACCTAGAGCGGTCGCGTAAGTCTCAGCCTCCAATTGACCGCTAACGGTTAAAAACGCAGGTTTTTCGAAGAAATCAAAACCATAATTAACCTTCCCACCACGTGCTGCTAAACCTTCTAGGTCAATGGTGGTGACCCGAAACATTTCACCGGCACCCTCACAGTCGCTGGCGGTGATGATCGGAGTGTTGCAGTAGTAGAAACCCTCTTCGTGATAAAACTGATGAATGGATTGGCTAATTTGATGTCGGACCCGAGTCACTGCGCCGAAGGTATTGGTCCTAGGCCGCAGATGTGCCCACTCTCGGAGTTTCTCGAATGTATGCCGCTTTTTCTGCAGTGGGTAAGTTTCGGGGTCAGCCCAGCCAACCACACGCACCGAGGTGGCGTGTAATTCAGTAGCCTGCCCCTTCGCGGGAGATTCCTGTAGAGCACCAACCACCACCACGCTACAGCCCGCGGTTAAACGCTGGACCTCGGAACTGTAATTATGCAGATCCGCCGGTACGATCACCTGTAGATTCCCGAAACAACTTCCATCGTTGATTTCAAGAAAGCTGAATCCGCCCTTGCTGTCGCGACGGGTTCGCACCCAGCCCCTGACTTCACAATCACCCACAACCGATTCGGATTGTCGAGCTACTTTGACGGAGATCCAATGGCTCATATTGAATTAGCCTATCTTTGTTTTCTAAAGAACGAAAAGACACCAACTGCTAACATGATTGCAAGCGTGGCAAGTGCTATCGTTCCAATAGGGATGACAATGTTTTCGGTTCCAATTTTGAAGGGCCCCCAAGTTCTGCCGTACAACCCCCACACCGACGCGAACGAGGCAATGCCAGTACCGGTGATCATCAGGATATTCCAAACCAGTCGGCGTCCGCCGGTTGGCATCGCATCACCCAAAACCGATCGAGAATTCATCAAGAGCAGAAAAGAAACATAGGCGATCGGAAGCATTGCCCCTCCGATCACCGATGTGGGCACGGCAAGGGCCGGAGCAGCAGATTTCCAGATGAATGGCCCGAGCACTCCCACTGCTGGTATGAAACTTCCAATTCGGTGCATCGTGCCCTCAGCAGGAACATTGAGCAATTCACAGAATGCAAAACCGTTAATCAGCATCAGGATGATGATGGTTGAAACCGCCATACCTAAGACACCAACGCCGAAAACCGTTTGGGCCACGGTGCTACCCACCAAAGGCTGCAGGGTACCGGCCAAGGCGTTGTTGTCTCGTTTGACTAACATCGCCGCGATGTTCCTGTCTGCTTGAGGCAACTTGGCACACAGAGCAACGTGCTCCGGTGAACCCTTCTCGCCACGTTCAAGCTCTGGGTCGGCTTTAGCAATTCGGTCGTCCAAATAGCCGTAGTACGCTTTAACCTCAGCGGCTCCCTGCTGCTCTGGGTCTTCTAGTTTTGCAACCACGTCAGCGGCAGATCCGTGAAATTGGCTTGCAGCGGCAATCACAACGCAACTGGTAGCCAGAACAAAAGGCACGATCAAACCGATTGAAAGATCAAAGATCGCAAGCCCCCTTTGCTTGATCCCCCAACCTTTGCGAAGCATCGAATAGGGAAGCAAAAATGTCATGTTGATACCGACAGCTGTTGCAAACGCGGCAATGATGACGTTCTTCTGCATACCGGCAACTTTACCGGTCCACCAATCACTGTAATCTCCGGTTTTTGCAATCTCTTCGGCAAGGGCAGGAACAGGTTTGAACAGATAACCGAAATCAGGGACAAGGCCGGCAAAAATCTGGCCCCAGTCGACGGCTCCTTGACTGGTCAAAGCGATCACCACTCCAAAAAAGGACAGTACCACCACACCAACCATCGCCTTCAGGATTAACTCAAAGAGCTTGATCCCTTTGCTTCCGGAGTTGTAAAACCAAACCACCACCGATGCGACGATGAGCAACGTGATTGCGATAACATAAGTGCCGGTTTCGTTTTTCAGTGCGGGCACCAAGTTCTGCTGGACAGCACCTGTTCCCAGTGCAAATTGCGGCAGACACCAAACGATGTTTGCCATCATGGTTGCGATCAACCATCCCCACGCCAACACAGGACTGATCTGCGTCTTGATCGTCTGAAATGGCCTCTCACCGGTGGATAGTGTTACATAACTGATTGCACTAAGCATGATCACACCGAGGACCATCGCCAGTGGTTGCAACCACATCATCTCGGTTCCCATCAGAACGCCGAGGTAAAGTGCTCCGGCCAACGATCCTCCACCTAGGGTAATCGCGCCTTGCAACCATCCCGGTCCCGAAAGACGGGTGTAAATAGCAGCCTTACCTAACAGGCCAGCATCCTGCGCTGAATCCAATAAAGTCTCTTCACGCGATGCCGCAGACTGTTCTTCATTCATCTTGGGATTATCCGAAGTGTTTTTTGTAGGAGGAGGGTAGCGGAGAAAAGTAGAGGGTAGGGCAGGGTACTTTTAATCAGGCTCAACTACGCCGGGAAGCCGAATGATACTGCATCAGACGCTCAGAGGCATGAGTGGATTGGCAAAGCTCATGAGCGCATTTTGCAAATCTCGCATCACTCTCGTTCAGCGAGATATCGCTCTGCATCCAAAGCTGCCATACACCCGGTACCAGCAGAGGTAATCGCTTGCCGGTAGTAATCATCGGCAACATCACCCGCCGCGAATACTCCCTCCACGCTCGTGTTGGTGCGGAAGGGTTTGGCCCATTGGATATAACCTTTTTCGTTCATTGCAACTGCGTTATTCAAGAACGCGGTATTCGGGGTGTGCCCAATTGCCACGAACATCCCTCCGACCTCAAGATCACTGGTCGAATCATCAACGGTACTATCAATACGGAGACCTGTGACCAACTTTCCGTCACCGCGAACTTCCCCAACAGTACTATTCCAGAGCACTTTGATATTAGGATGACTCAGGGCACGCTCTTGCATGACTTTCGAGGCTCGCATCTCGTCTCTACGGACGATCATGTAAATCGTGTCGGCATTGGCAAGATTTGCGAGGTACGTTGCCTCTTCAACCGCTGAATCCCCTCCACCAACGACCGCCAGAGGCTTGCTGCGATAGATCGGTAACGCACCATCGCAAACCGCACAGGCACTTACCCCTTTATTCTTGTACTCTTCTTCTGAAGGCAGCCCCAAGTAGTTGGCACGTGCACCAGTTGCAATGATGACTGTATGAGCGTGAACGGGCTCACCCGACGCTGGCTTTAGCGTGTGAACGTCCCCAGAAAAATCAACGCCTTCAATGTCATCACTGATGACTTGAGTTCCAAAATTCAGAGCCTGTTGTTTCATCAACTCCATTAGCTCAGTTCCCTGAACCGCGTAGTGGGGCTGGCCATCTTTCTCATGCCCCTCTGGCGCCGGCGGCAAGTTATAGTGCCGATCTTTTGATACAGCAGATTCGACAAAGGCGCGGATATTCCCTGCTGGAAAACCAGCAAAGTTTTCAACTTCGGTGGTAAAAGCAAGCTGACCGAGTGGAATCATTTCAGGCTTATAAGTCCCCTCGTAAAGTATGGGGCTAAGGTTAGCTCGAGCTGCATAGATCGCTGCTGACCAGCCTGCCGGTCCACTGCCAATAATGATCGTTTTCGCAATACTGTCCGACACTTTAGCCGTACTCCGCACAAGGATGAACTGAGAATAAACTCAATGAATGTAATTTAACGCACAAGCTGCATAGAACATTTCTAGCCGCAAGGCGAAACCGATAGTATAAAGTCCCCGAAGCGTTTCATCAGCACCGGCGAGCCGACTAATTTTCCTTTGTCGTCAACAGACCGAGGCAACCCAGAAACACGATATGGCGTGCCGACGGCCGCGCGAGTAGCACTTTAACTTAGGAATCCCCGAGAATGACCACCTTACTGATCGCTCTAGGAACGATGATTGGATACCTCATCGCCTACCACACCTACGGACGGTGGCTTGCTCGAAAAATTTTCTCACTCGACCCATCTGCATCCGTTCCCAGCATTGAACTGAACGACGACCGCGACTTTGTTCCGACGGACAAATCCGTTCTATTCGGGCATCACTTTACCTCGATTGCGGGCACCGGCCCCATCGTGGGCCCTGCAATTGCGGTGATGTGGGGTTGGCTACCGGCATTGATTTGGGTTTTTCTCGGTTCCATACTCGTCGGGGCCGTGCACGACTTTGGAGCTTTAGTGGTTTCGATGAGAAGCCAAGGCCAGACCGTTGGCGACGTTGCTGGGCGAGTCCTGAATCGAAGAGTTCGATTTCTTTTTCTCTTCGTACTCTTCATGGCTCTAACCATCGTGTTGGCCATTTTCGGGCTCGTTATTGCATCTGTTTTCAAGCAGTATCCCTCGTCAATCTTTCCCTGCCTTGTGCAGATCCCAATCGCCTTGGCAATCGGAATCTGGCTTCATAAAAACAGCGTAAGCCTTTTGGTTCCTTCACTCCTTGCCTTGGGCACCATGTACCTAACACTTATTTTTGGCAATGTCGGAGTGTTGGCACAAGTGAATCAGACCATGGCTTCGTGGTCGGTAATCACTTGGGTTCTTCTCCTCTTGATCTACTCCTACGTCGCCTCAGTTTTACCCGTTTGGTCACTTTTGCAACCACGTGACTACATCAACTCACTGCAACTGATTACTGCACTTGGGCTGGTGGTTGTGGGACTTGTCGTGGCTGGAATAGCTGGCGGGGCAGCACACGACGGGGGGAATCGTATGCCGTTGGAAATCAGTGCACCGATGTTCCGACCGAATCCACCGGGTAATGCCCCCTCGGTGATTCCGTTTTTATTTATCACGATCGCTTGCGGCGCCTGCAGCGGCTTTCACTGCTTGGTCTCTTCCGGAACGAGCAGCAAGCAGATCAAGTGCGAAACCGATGCGCAATTCGTTGGTTATGGATCCATGCTCACTGAAGGCTTCCTAGCAACGCTGGTGATTCTCGCGTGTGTTGCGGGGCTAGGGCTGGGGATTGAAAATTCTGCTGGACAATGGGTCACTGGCGAAGATGCGTATCTAGCTCGCTATGGCTCTTGGGATTCCGCGTCCGGTTTGGGCGCTAAAGTAGCAGCTTTTGTTGATGGATCCTCCAATTTCCTACAAGCCATGTCGATCCCTAGTGGTATCGCTGTCGCCATCATGGGTGTCCTGGTTGCATCTTTCGCCGGCACCACGCTCGATACCGCATGTCGCTTACAGCGCTATGTCATTCAAGAACTCGCCACGACGATCACTCAAAACCAAAACAACAGGGGCGGACAAGGCTTATCGCTCAATCCACTAAAATTCCTAACCAACAAGCATGCTGCGACAATTTTCGCTGTGACACTCGCCTTCGTGATAGCAGGTCTACCGAAAGGCACACCTAACGTCTCCTTAGGTGAGGCGTGGAACGGGGAGATTCCCGCAGCCGCCTTAGCTGCGAATCCCTCGGCAGGATCCGGGGGGTTCGAGGGCATCACTTGGTGGCTGGATGAATTCACCGGCAAGGGTGGGCTGCTACTTTGGCCGCTCTTTGGAGCAACCAATCAATTGCTCGCCGGCCTCGCATTTCTCGTCATCGCGTTCTATCTGTGGCGTCGCAATGTTCCGGTCTGGTTCATCGTCATCCCAATGCTATTTATGCTTCTGGTTCCGGCATGGGCAATGATTAAAGACATACCTCGATGGATCAACTCAGACGAACCCAATTGGCTCGTTATCGTCATCGGAAGTATCACACTACTGGTGGAACTCTGGATGATCATCGAAGCGTGGTTACTGTGGCCTAAAGTCAAAGGCGTTATGGAGCTTACCGAAAATGATCTTGCCGAAGAAAAGAAGAGGTCACGGGCATCCACCCCTTAGCAGCGAAATCATAAAATGCCATTTCATTGCTATGTTTTCGATTCATACGGGTACTTCGCGAAGAACGGGTAATGACCCACAATAGTGGCGTCGAAGTGTTCTTGATTATGCAACTCCAACCAGTAGAAGATTCATGCGTGTACTCTCCGGAATTCAACCCACCGGTCGCCCACACTGGGGAAATTTCTTTGGAGCAATTCAGCAATATATTGATCTTCAGGGGGACAACGACGGCTTCTACTTCATTGCTGATCTACACGCATTGACGACAGTCCGCGATGCCAAGCAATTAAGACAGAACACGCTCGATGCAGCGTTGGATCTCCTCGCACTAGGATTGGATCCCGATAAAGCAACCTTATTTGTTCAATCGGATATCCCGGAAGTCAGCGAACTCACGTGGCTACTGATGACCGGCACCCCAATGGGGCTCCTGGAACGCTGCCATGCGTACAAGGAAAAAAAAGCCAAGGGAATCTCCGCAGATGCCGGACTATTCACCTATCCCGTGTTAATGGCGGCTGACATTCTCGCCTACGACTCTGAAATTGTTCCGGTTGGTGAAGATCAAATCCAGCACATTGAAGTCTGTAGAGACCTAGCGGGTAGCTTCAACCACACCTTCGGTGAAACACTCGTCTTACCGAAAGCGAAGACGCTTGATCATGGCGCGAAAGTTCCTGGCACCGATGGTCAAAAGATGAGCAAGAGCTACAACAACACGCTTCCGCTCTTTGGCGAGGTCAAACCGATTCGTAAACAGATCATGCGAATTACAACCGATAGCCGACCGATGGAAGATCCCAAGGAGCCAGAAGAGGATCACCTATTCCAACTTTTCCGGCTATTCGGGTCAGAATCTGAAATCGAAGAAATGGCGGAAATGTATCGGCGAGGCGGATTTGGGTATGGCCACGTTAAAACCGCGATTGCGGATGCCAGTGAGGCATACTTCTCAGCGGCACGAGATCGACGTACCGAACTCGAAGCCAACATGGATTATGTTGAGGAAACATTGCGTCGTGGCGCAGATCGAGCGAGACAGGTAGCGGGTGACGTGCTTGCGCGAGCGCAAAAAGCTTGCGGACTCAAATGAACCCAGCCGCCTCAACTCCCACTTTGTTCAGATAAAAAACTAGAATAGCCTGTTCATCCCGTTCAAGGCAGCGACCCGATAAGCCTCGGCCATGGTCGGATAGTTGAAGGTGGTCTCGATGAAGTACTCAAGCGTATTGCTTGTCCCCGGTTGGTGCATCACGGCTTGGCCGATGTGAATGATTTCCGATGCATTGGCTCCAAAGCAGTGAACCCCCAACACTTCTAAAGTATCCCGATGGAAGAGAATCTTGAGCATGCCAACTGTCTGACCGGTTATCTGCGCACGAGCGAGACTCTTAAATTGAGCCTGACCGACTTCATAGGGAACACATGCGGCGGTCAATTCCCGCTCTGTTTTTCCCACTGAGCTGATCTCGGGACTCGTGTAAATTCCAGTCGGAATGTCATGGATTCGTAAGTTCCCTTTTGCCTGCCCCATCAGATGCATCGCAGCAGCTCTGCCCTGCGTATACGCCGCACTCGCGAGAGACGGAAAGCCGATGACGTCACCAACAGCGTGAAGATGCTTCAGTTCCGTCTGAAACTGATCACCAACATCAAGCTGTCCTCGGCTATTAGGAACCAAACCTATTTGCTCCATCCCTAAGTCATCGGTGTTACCAGTTCTACCGTTGGCCCACAGCAGAGCATCGGTCTTGACCCTCTTTCCACTCTTTAAATGTAAAACCACTCCATCTTCATCACCTTCGATCTTTTCCATCACCTCATCATGCCGAATGACCACTCCTTGATCACGTAGATGATATGACAAAGCATCAATGATCTCGTCATCAAGAAACTCCAACAGCTTAGATCGAGTGTTGATCAAATTAACTTTGACTCCAAGATTGCGAAACATCGAGGCATACTCAACTCCGATCACACCGGCCCCGTAGACGCACAGGGATGTTGGTAACTCATTGAGACCCAAAATCGTATCGCTGTCGTAGATTCGGGGATGGTTAAAATCAACCGAATCCGGGTGGAATGGCCGAGAACCAGTCGCGATCACAAAAAATCTTGATCGAATTGGTTCTCCGCCATCTACCGAAACGCTATGCTCATCGAGGAAGCGAACTTGCCCAGTGAACAGACGAACCTGATTGCGATCGTAAAACGATTGCCTCATGCTGACCTGCTGGCCAATGATCGCTTGCGTGCCCTGTTTCAACTGCTCAAGTGTGGGAGTAGCAGTCATTCCCATTTCTCGAAAGCTGGGACTATTGAGGACGTTCATGGTGCTGGTGATCGCGTAGCGCAGTGCTTTGCTAGGTATTGTTCCCCAATGCGTGCACCCCCCACCAATTTGCTGATAACGCTCAGCTACGGCAACTTTTAAGCCACCCTTAGCAGCCTGCATCGCGGCGCCCTCGCCACCGGGGCCAGTACCGATGACGAAGAGATCGTAGTCATATTTAGAATTGCTCATCATCAATCTACCGTTTCAAATACATTCCCGACTCACTCAACTGTTTTTGCAATGTTAATCGCCTGCGTCCAGACCGATGTGAGCTTTGCGAACGTCGACGAAAATATTCACCGAGTTTCCCAGTGGCTGGAACAGGCCGCTAGCTCAAACGCCGAATTTGTTGTCTTTCCAGAATGCATGCTTAGCGGCTACGCATTCGATAGCCGTGATGAAGCATTGCCACACGCGTTGACAACCGAGGATGAACGATTCAACCACCTCAGCAGCTTAGCCGCAAAGCATCAGTTGCACTTCACTCTCGGGTTCTTAGAAAAGACAAACGATCAATTATTCAATGCATCCGCCCTCATTGGACCATCTGGGCTAGTTGGTCACTACCGTAAAACGCACCTCCCGCACCTCGGAATCGACCGCTTCGTGGATCGAGGTGATCTCGGCTACCCGATCTATCAAGCCGGACAAGCAAAAGTTGGATTAGCTATCTGCTACGACAGTTCTTTCCCCGAACCAATGCGAATCCTTGCGCTCAATGGCGCGGATATCATCGCTCTCGGAACCAACTGGCCGAACGGTGCGTCCCGCACCGCAGAAGTCGTTCCGCCGGCAAGAAGCATGGAAAACCATCTCTTCTTTGTGGCGGCTAATCGAGTTGGCGAAGAAAACGGATTTGGTTTCTGCGGATGCAGTTCCATCTGCGGCCCTGATGGCGTCGTGCTCGCTTCTACCGATTCAGACAACGAACTGATACTCTACGGCGAAGTCGACTTGGAACAGGCCCGCAACAAGCGTATCGAACGCGTCCCGGGCAAGCATGTGATACATCGATTCAACGATCGATGCCCGTCGTTCTACTCAGATCTGACCGCGGATCGTACCGATTCAGAATAGGACACCAACTCGAACATTTGCAGCAGACCGCACAAACATTAAATATCGTCTGCGACCCTTGAATTGAACGCCGGTCAAATAAAACCAGCGTCGTCTTCAACAGAGGAAATAGAATTTCCTGTGCGGGTCAAACGATAACCTCAGTACAGTGTGGCTGCTACTTTGTTTCTTTATCGAGAGGAAGTAACTCCACCTTGCGAAAATGAACGGGATGGCTTTCTGACTGCAGAGAAATGGTTCCGCCGCTCAAGAGCAAACTACCGTCATCACCAACCAGTGATTTTGCGTGCTCATCGCGAGGGTCGATCTGCGGTTTGTCATATTCTAGAACCACCTCACCGTCGATGATGTGGCGGATCACCTGGTCGCCAAGAACTTCAACTTCTACGGTCACCCATTGCGGTCCGTGGTAGGTGTCTGACTTCGACTGAGTGCAGTGCGCTTGAATCAGTTTTTCGTTGATCACGACGTTGGTACCCGGAGTACAAAGATTGGCGTTGGTGCGATTATCCTTCCCGTTACCACCGAGCAATTGAACTTCAATCGAAGCCGGAAAATCTTGATCCTTACTCATCGTCTTCGGATCTTCACCGTGCAACATCAATCCGCTGTTACGAAGAGCCCACCCGGGACCACCTTTGCACTGCTCGCCAACAAACCGGTATTCAACTCGCAAGCGATAATGCGAAAAAGGTTTCTCGTAAAAAAGATGACCAAAGGTTTCGTTGAATTCATCATAGGCTTCATAACCAACGGTCAGAATGCCATCCTCAACCCGAAACGTGTTACCGAAATTGTCACCCAACTCGTGGTAACGGATTTTGGGAACCCAGCCGGTCAAATCCTTTCCATTAAATAGCTGTATCCAACCTTCCGATTCAGCAACATCGGTTTTGGAGACAAACTGCTCGGCCCTCGTAAAAGCACAGTGCAATAAGCCAGACAAGATCACGAAAGCATAGACAAAAACAGGACGAGTAAGAACTAAACCGCCGGGCTTCTTCATGGGGATGAGTCGCATAAATTAGTGAATGGAGAACCCATGCGACATGACCGCCCCCCGACCGACGACAAGTCGCACAGAGGGATCAAAATCGGTGATAGACACATGTGACGCTCTCTATTCTACACGCACCGAGGCCAATGAAAACTAACCTATTTGTCAGTCAATGCGTGGGGGCGAACGTTCCCTTTGGACCAAAGTTAAACATTGCAATTTTGGCCGAAGCACTCTGCGAGCATCAGAGGAGGATACAATCGTGAACTCGAGAGCACTGAGTCATCCCATGCGAACAGCATTTCAGGATGATGATCACGGCAACGCTTCTAAATCATTCCATTACCCATTTGCAAAAGATCATGAACGAAGAGGCTCAATTGACCACCAAACGCACTCGACTCGACAATCAGCAAGGACTTATCCGTAGCTTCCCTCAAAAGATCACGTTGATCGCCTTTCTGATCATTGGTGCTCACCTCAATGAACACTCGAACGAAGCTGCGCAGGCGGCAGATCAAACAAGTAAATCAGATGCAGAACAAAAACTATCCCCTGAGGTTTTGGCGAGTGGAGTGCAACTCGAATTAGTCGCTGAGCATCCAGATCTGGCGACCCCAACCGGAATCGATGTGGATCAGGACGGATCGATTTGGGTTGCTTCGAATCACACACACTTTAGGCCCGATGGTTATCAGGGACCGGAAAAAGATGAGATCATCTGCTTCAAACCTGACGGTAGCCGGGCTGTCTTTTACTCCGCATCTGAAAACACGATGGATCTAGAACGCGGCCCGGCAAACGACCTCTACATCGCACAACGAGATCGCATCCTCAGATTGCTAGATCATGATCATAATATGCAGTGCGATGAAAGCCAGCCGATTGTCAAACTAGAGACCGCAGCCAATTACCCCCACAATGGACTGAGCGGTTTGACATGGTCTCCGGACGGACAGCTTGTCTTTTCAATCGGTGAAAACTTCGCTGAGCAGTGGAAGCTGATCGGCTCTGACAACACCACTTTAACGGGTTCAGGTGAAGGCGGTATTTTTTCGTGTGCACCTGACGGAACATCTCTCCGGAGAATCGCTCGCGGATTCTGGAATCCCTTCGGCCTGTGCTATCGAGATGGTGAACTCTTTGCTGCCGAGAATGACCCTGGTTCACGGCCACCATGCCGACTCCTGCACGTTGTTGAGGAAGGTGACTATGGCTATCAGCGGAAGTACGGGAATGAATCCCACCATCCATTTGTTTGCTGGAACGGCGAATTGAGAGGTACGCTGCCGATGCTGCACGCACTCGGAGAAGCCCCCTGTGGAATTATCGCTCTGCATAATGGATTGGCAGTTACTTCTTGGACGGAACACCGCGTCGATTACTACCCATTGAAGGAATCGGGTGATACGTATTCAACCCATCGCGTCACTCTAGTTCGCGGTGGTCGTGAGTTCCGTCCCACGTGCATCGCTCGGACCTCAGAAAATGAACTCTTTTTTACCGACTGGGTTGAAGGATCATATGAAATTCACGGAAAGGGTCGGATCTGGCGACTAACAATCAATCCAAAAGAGATCGCAGATTGGGTCGGAGAAACCTCATCGCTCCCTTTAACCAAGCAAGCAACAAAACAACCCACCCGCGACACAACTGCACCAACCCATGAGTTGCTGCAAATGGCTTCAAAGACTCGCGAACCATTTGCACACCACAGTTTGACGCGAACGCTTGCTCATCGAATCCGCCAACAGACAAAGTCAAACAACTCTGACATTCCGTCTATGGAAAGCCTCAACGAAGCAGAGTGTGTCGAATTATTACTCGCGTGGAAAATGGCTCGACCGTCTGACAGTGAAAAGGTAGTTGAATTCCTTAAACACCCATCATCCGACATTCAATTCGAAGCCATCCGCTGGATCGCCGATCAAGAACTGGTGGAATTATTGCCACACGTGAATGGTCAGCTCACGAAGAAAGATCTCAACTTCAAAGCCCTTGAAGCAACACTTGCAGCCCTTAACACCCTTGAAGGCAGACCGTCCGAAGGCATTTCCAATCAAGCGAATCTGGTCAAATTTATCGACAGCGATCAGTTCAGTGAAAACTTCAAAGCAAACTTGCTACCGCTTTTAACTGCTGACAATAAGCAGTTCGGTCCGAAAAAATGGCAACAACTCCAACAAAGCAAGAATGAAAATCTCATTCGCGAATTGGTTAGAACCGTCGCGATCTCTACCGTCCCTGAGGCAAACGATTTCCTGTTTCAAATCGCAGAAAAAAACCAGGCGTCTTCTGCAATCAGAGCTGATGCAATAGCAGGCGTTCGCGTCATAAACGAGGCTCAAAAAAGCGTACTAACCGAACTAACATCCTCGCCCGATCAATCGATCCGAGAAGAAGCAATAAGAGCGATGCGGTTCATTGAATTGT
Organism: Rubripirellula sp.; assembly: GCA_022425745.1. Taxonomy (GTDB): domain Bacteria; phylum Planctomycetota; class Planctomycetia; order Pirellulales; family Pirellulaceae; genus Rubripirellula. Next base: position 13,726 of record JAKMEW010000107.1, on the reverse strand, counting down.
CCGCTGCCGATCGACAAAGACTATCCGATATCAGTGTGGCGTTCCCCGAATCCAAAGATCTTGTTGAGTCAATCCTCGCCCCCACTTCGATAAAAGGTAAACGCCCTTCCAAAACAAACATTGATGGCTGGAGAAAACTGCTTGATTCGGTCAAAGCTCCCGTAAACCTTGATATGGGACGCAGACTATTTTTTCATTCCATGACGACCAACTGCAGTAAGTGCCATCGACATAATGGCCGCGGCAATCAACTGGGTCCGGATCTTTCGCAAACCGCCGTCGCCAACCGTGACGAAGTCCTACAATCACTCCTACAGCCAAGCCAAAGAATCGACCCGCAATTCCACGCAAGGAATCTTTTGCTAGACGATGGGACAACGTTTACAGGAATCCTCCTGAGGGATGGTGGCGGGGGGCGGGAAGTCTACCGAAATACCGAAGGGAAAGAGGAGGTTTTGAAAACGGAAGAGATCGTCAGACGCAAAGAATCAACCACCTCACTTATGCCGGAAAACCTTCTCGACCCTCTTTCCAATCGAGAGATAAGAGATCTTGTCGCTTTCATCTCATCACCCCAAACCCCGACCTCGGTTAACAATACACCCAATCCAATCCCCGTCTCCCAAAGTCCCCAAGACCAGCGATCCCAATCTCCTTGGCACGGTGACTGGTGGTTCGATTTCTCGGATGGTTATGGAGGTTGGCTTCGCTATCGCAAAGAATCACCCACCACCGCTCAACTCCTTTGGCGTGTTGGATCACCTCGAGAAGTAATCGCAGAGATCACTCAATTCAATCAACTCAAGCTGACTCGCCGCAACAAAAATGGTGAGACAACCTATTTGGCGGAACAAGAATCTGGACTCATTCAAATCCACGAAACGACGCAGGTTTCAACAAAGGCTGTCGGCAAAAGGTGCCCCCCCATGCCGCCAAAACCTGATCTCGGGAAAGTTCAATTCGGGGAAGTCATTAACCTTTTCAATGGGAAAGATCTTTCAGGTTGGAAACTTCAACCCAGCGCCGCAAAAAATGGCTGGCGGGCTGAGAATGGCATCCTCGTCAACACGACACCGAAAACAGACTTTGGCGCCTATGGTGATCACGGCAACTTGCGAACCATTGCTGAATTCGGAGATTGCCAAGTCCACGTTGAATTCAAAGTGGAATCAAATTGCAACAGCGGTATCTACATCAACGGTCTTTACGAAGCGCAAGTCGTTGACCGAGATAGCAAGATGCAAGGAATCAATGGTCCCGGCGCGATCTTTGGCCGCATTCGCCCCGAATTCAATGCAGGACTTACAGGGGGCCAATGGCAGACCTACGACATCATACTCGTCGATCGCCATATTTCCGTGCGACTCAACGGAAAGCTAATCATCGACAATCAACCGATCGAAGGCTGCACAGGTGGAGCTCTATTTGGTGATGTTCAAAGAGATGGGCCACTTTATCTACAAGGTGATCACACTAGCGTTAGCTACAGAAACATTTGGATTCGCCCTAGGAAAAGCCCAAGCTTATAGAACAACCGAGCTCAAAAAAAACGGTTTTAAATTCCAAAAATCGCCAGCTCGTCAGCTCACCTCAGTCTTCCGGAGATTCGTCACTCGACTCAAGTAAGATCTTGAGCTGAGCACGGGCGCGACTGATCCGACTGCGGACGGTCCCGATCGAGATTTGGGCGATGGCAGCAATTTCCTCGTATGAGAAACCCTCCATTTCTCGCAAAACGAGGATCGCCCGATGGTCCTCGGATAGTCCTCGCAGCGCTCGCCGAACCGCATCGACTCGCTCGCGTTGTAGCAAAGGCTCATCTGCCGCTTGCTGGTCGATCACCAACTCAGTACCACCCGAATCTCGCAATTGATCGAGTGAAACCTTGATACGCTGTCGTCGCTTGCGGCTTAATGCTGCATTGAATGCAATTCGATAGATCCAAGTAAAAAACTGGCTCTGACCCTGAAACGTTTCCAACTTTACGAAAGCTCGAATGAACGCCTCCTGAACAACTTCCTCCGCCTCATCTGGCGAACCGGTAACCTGCAACATGGAGGCAAACAGGCGATCCTGATGTAACTCAACGAGTGAAGTGAAAGCAGCGTGATCACCCTTCGCGGCTAAATCGATCAGCTGACTTTCTAGATGCACAGGTGGCCCCCTCGCGGAGCACGAATGGATGTCTTATGGATCGATCGGGTCGAATGTTATGTACAGCGTACCTATCGATGCAGCTCTCGTCAAAAAACACCGCTGAGCCTATCACGACAACTCAGAGAATGATGAATCCGTTGAATCGTTACCGAGGGCTCTAATCAGTTTTCAAAGGCATCGCTCAAATGTCGCTGCAAGTAGGTAGCGCGTTCCACATTCCGCTCCGAGGAACGCAGTAGCCTTCCATGAAGTTTCTGTAGGTGTGCAGGCTGCGTCTGCATGAACAACTTGTTGATTGTCCCCACTGCTAAATCATCAATCAATCCAAGATTAACCCCTAGCCTCACCTTGGATAGGTAATGCATGGTTTCCTCAGAACTGATTTTTTTAGCCGTCCCCAGAATCCCAAGCGATCGGCTGACATCATCATGCAAATCCTGCTGGCCTTCTCGAACGAGGTAGTCTCGAGCTTTTCTCTCGTACTCGATGATGCGAGGAACCACATCACCACCCACCAATTCAACCAACTCCGTCTCGGAGCGACCCAAGGTAATTTGATTGCTTACCTGATAAAAATCTCCGCTGTACTGAGAACCTTCGCCGTAAAGCCCTCTCACGGTGACGTTGATTCGCTGCATGCTCCGAAAAACTTTCTCAATTTGCCGAGTGATGACCAAAGCTGGCAGATGCAGCATCACGCTGACTCGAAGCCCCGTCCCCACATTGGTCGGGCATGAGGTCAGGTAACCAAAATCAGGATGGAATGCGTAGAGGATTGCCGACTCTAATAAGTCGTCGAGTTCGTTGACTTGGTTCCAAGCAGTTTGTAAGTCCAAGCCACTGTGCATCACTTGAATCCTCAAGTGATCTTCTTCGTTTACCATCACACTGAAGTGCTCATTTGCACTCACCGCGACGCCTCTCGCGCCATCAGCCTCGGCGATCTCACGGCTTACCAGTTGCCTCTCAACCAGAAACTGACGATCGATCTCTGGCAACTGCTCAAGATCGTAGTACTGAACTTCATCCCAATTGGCGAACTGCTCCATTTTGGCTCGAACCGTTCGCTCTATGCTGACTCGGTCTTCGTCACTACACCTTTTGATGAAGGGAAAATCCGCCAGATTTCTTGCCAAACGAATACGGCTGCTAACAACGATATCTGACTCGGGACCTGTACCCCGCATCCATTCGCCACTGCGAGTGGCAAGTTCATTAAAGTCGCTACTTCGCTTCACGCGTCACCCATCCCTTCTTCGCCTTGCTCCATCCTTCTCAGATCATCCCGAATCTCAGACGCCCGCTCATAATCTTCGCGTTCCACCGCTTCCTCCATCTCACGCCGTAATTGAATGATCACGGCTTGAGAATCAGCTGCAGCGGTCTTCCTTGGTCTTTTACCAACATGCTCGATAGAGTCATGGATATTGGTCATCAGAGGCAATAGATCTGTAGCGAAATGCGTGTAATCAAATGGGCAGCCCAGACGACCAGAATTCCGGAACTCAAAAAAACTAATCCCGCAGACTGGACATGCCTTCCGATCAAGCTCCTCAAGATCTTTTTTGGTCTGCCCCAAATCTAATTGCTTCGCGAGCGCGCTCGCGATTGAAGCAACCGGATCGGCTTCTTCCTTCTGCAAAAAACCTTTTGCGTGCTCCTCACATAGATGCATCACTTGAGACCCGGTCGATTCGGTAATCTCCGTGATATGGAAGGTCGCTGGCTTTTCGCAGTACTGACATTTCATGGTGCATTTCCCGGCCGGAGCCACCGTTAATCAAGCTGACATAGGGCCAACGTCGATCCGTCAAACCAGTCGAAAGAGGGGCAAAGGAGACTCACAGGGGATTCTATCGCTGACCCATTCGGTGTCAACGCAAGTGGTATCTAGCTGATGTGTCATCGACCAATCCGAGGCGGAACTCGTGAATGTTACCAATCAAAACCGAGAAAAGCGCCGACAAGCGAGGTAACAAGCAGCTTTTTTTTGGTTGTCTCCTCTCAAACCGCAGGCTCGGAACACGACTCACCGAAATGAAAAACCTACCGTTCCCCCCTACACTCAACTCCTATATCGTTTGAAACTAACCAAAACGAATGGTTCCCAGGGGAGAGCGTCACACGAGGAAAGCAGTCAAGTCTCGTGATCCGATTTCAAGACTTCGGAATTGAATTAGCCATATTTTGACACGCGGTTGAACCGCGGCGTCAAAACTTTCGCCTGACCACAACCGTTTCGATTAGAACGCGGAACTCGTAGCACCTCGAGTAAAACACATCGCCCCCTGAACACGTTAATCAAGTCATGCAACTTCCCGACTCTCAACGTTTCACCGATCTTGCGGTCGAAAATGATTTCGTTCCGGTCTACAGCCAATTATTGAGTGATGCGTTGACGCCCGTGACAGCCTTCCGGCTCCTCGATAACGGAGGGCCTGCTTGCCTGTTTGAAAGCGTTGTGGGTGGAGAAAAGGTCGGCAGATATAGTTTTCTCGCAACGTCCCCAATCCGAAGGTTTTCGGCGACTCGCGAGAATGTCGAGATCACCGAGCTACACAGTGGCGAGAAACAACAGTCTGTTGCGAGCGATCCACTGGACGCTTTTCGATCGAACTTCCATTACCGGGTAGCGGAAGTCGATGGCCTACCACCTTTTGTTGGGGGAGCTATTGGTTACGCGGGCTACGATGTCGTTCGCTACGTTGAAGATCTCCCGAATTCGCCCAACGACGATCGCAATCTTCCCGATCTTGACTTCTCTTTCTATCACACATTGGTTGTCTTTGATCACGTTGCCAAGACGGTAACGCTTATCCACTTGGCAGATTGCCGCGAAGTTTCAAACGCGGACGAGGCCTCACTCGCCTATTCCCATGCGGTGAATGAACTTCAAAGCACACGAAAAAAACTCGCCGCCAAAGAAACGTCCAACCCTTCTGAATGGAATCCGGACCTATGGTCGGCAAACACTAAAGAACAACCACTAGAAATCAAATCGAATTTCACACAAGACGACTTTGAAGCAGCAGTGATCAAATGCGTCGAATACATCCGAGCGGGCGATATCTTTCAAGTTGTACCGAGCCAGCGTCTTACAGTGGAGACAGACGTTGACCCATTTGAAATCTACCGTTCGCTGCGCGTCGTGAACCCCAGTCCTTTTATGTTCTTCTTGCGCACACACGACTGTGAACTCGTTGGCTGCTCGCCGGAGATCATGTGCCGAGTCGCTGATCGAACCGTCACCGTCCGGCCGCTCGCGGGAACAAGGCCACGTGGAGGAACAGAGAAAGAAGACAAACAGCTTGAGACAGAACTCTTAGCCGACCCCAAAGAGCGTGCAGAACATGTGATGCTTGTTGACCTAGGTCGCAACGACATAGGCAGGGTGGCAGAGTTTGGATCAATTGAGCTAACCGAAATCATGGTTGTTGAACGCTACAGCCACGTCATGCACATAAGCAGTGAGGTTCAAGGTACGCTTCGCAAAGAGCTTGATGCCTTTGACGCACTCAAAGCCTGCTTGCCTGCCGGAACGGTTTCAGGAGCGCCCAAAGTTCGTGCAATGGAGATCATTGATGACATTGAACCACATCGGCGAGGCCCCTACGCTGGAGCGGTCGGCTACATCGATTACCGTGGTAACATGGACACATGTATTGCGTTGAGAACCATGGTGATTAGCGATGGCAAAGTGCACGTGCAAGCTGGTTGTGGCGTGGTTGCTGACAGCGACCCCACAGCGGAATATCAAGAGACACTTAATAAATCGAGAGCCTTGATTTCAGCAATTGAAATGACGATCCAGCGGCTGAAATCGGATAATGATTGATCCCGCACCTAACACACATTAGAACCTAACACTCATCAGAGGAAGTTAAAAACGATCGCGATTTGATGCTCATCCGCCATCTTCTCGCTCGTACCTTCGATTCCACCCACCATTCACTTCAATAACCTGCCCAGTAACGAAGGAACTCTCTCGGGAGCTCAAGAATACAACCGCTTTGGCAACATCTTCCGGCGTGCCCCATCTCCCCATCAGTGATTGTTGCTTAGCTCGACGATCCCAGTAACCACCAACCTCAGAACCCCAAGCCGTTCTAATCCATCCGGGCGCGACTGTGTTGACTCGAATCTTTGGAGCAACACTCTGTGCAAGATTCTTTGCGTAGGCCATCACCGCGGCTTTAACCGGGCCAAACATTTCGCCGGCTTCGCCTTCCATGCCCCGTGTAGCTTGATCCCATCCAATAAAGATCATTGAAGACATCGCCTTACAATCGGCTTGCGAAAGCCAGTGATCAACGACTAACCTCGATAAAGATATGGTCCCCAACAGATCGACCGCGACGAGACGCTGAAGCTTCTCTTCAAATCCGAAGCTCGCGGCATCTCCGGTGAGTACATCAACCCCTGCATTATTCACCCAGGCATCAATGGTAAACAGTTCAGAGAAAGCCGTTTCAACGAGGTGCTTCCGGTCATCACTCGTTGAAAGATCTGCCTGACAAAGCAAGGCCTCGGCGCCAAGATTCTTCACAGCGGCAGCTGTCTGCTCGGCACCAGTTTGGTTTGAGCAGTAATGAATCAAGAGACGCTTAGCCCCACGCCGAGCCATCTCAATCGCAATCGCTCGACCAATCCCGCTCGATGCACCGGTGATGACAGAGTTATCAGGAAACCCGTCTTGCGAGTTCTTACTCGGATCAGGCATGGAGATCTTTCTATGCTGACTGATGACTCTCGTACTCTTTTAGAAAACCAACAAATTCTCTTCGATGCTGCTGCTCATCAGCTAACAGAGTAATGCACATGTCCTGCGTGACGTAATCATACCCATCACAAAGACGAATGATCTTTTCGTATTGCTCGATCGCGGCCTCCTCGGCGTCAATAACCCCCTTAATGACGTGCACGACATCCGTGGATTGCGCGGGTGGCTGCATCGATGCCTGAACCGCTTGAAAGTCAAAGCTGCCTGGAACCTGCCCATCGATCGTCTTGATGCGATTCGCGATCTGGGTCGCGTGATTAAGCTCTTCTTGAACATCCGCAGCGAGAGACTTTTTAATCTCCTCGGCGCGAACTCCATCAAGATTGGTGCTATTGGCTAGATAATTCAGAACCGTCTCCAGCTCCATCCAATAGGAGCGGGTTAGTTCTTTGACGATGAGGGAATTCTTATCTGAGTCATTCACGTAAAAACCTCGCTTGGTTCGATGCCTATCACCTCAAATCTTCGTGTGACGCTGTAGAGGATTTGACGGTTTTGACTACAGTAGCAGGGGTTGGGATGGATCAACAAGCCCGCAGGACAGCCCAAAAGAACCATACCAAAACCACCCACATGGGGAAACCAGCGGCAAATGCAGTCCACACAGGTGCGAATCCAGCGAGAAAGCCTACACCAGACAGGTCCGCCCTTGCCGATTTGCACCCAATCCGGCTACTCTTCATGGGTCGAATCCTAGCAAGATCTGTCGGTAATCGCCGCCTGAAAAGCAGTTCACAGCTCAACGGCGACGACCTAACTCGCTGTGACCACCTCATCGCACGCGTAGCTTGGTATGCAGGGGTGCAGGGGGAAATGTCGCCTGCGACTTTGACGATGAAGCAAAATAGCGAGACGTGTAGAAGATCTGGTGAGTGCGATCTTCGTAACTTGACGTAAACATCGAACAACATTCCGGGCACAACCGCTAGGAATACCCAAAACCAAAAATTTGAAATCCGTGCGATTCCCAAATCGAATCGCAAACACGCAAGACATCACATTATCGAGTAACGAGAAAAGAATGTCCGAATCGAAAGCTGCAGCGGAGTCCGAAGTCGATGCTTTCTTGGGTGAATTAGAACAACGCACCACTGACATCGACATCGATGCTGCTGAAACACAAGAGTGGCTCTCCTCACTCGACTACGTTCTCAAAAGCAAAGGTGCCGATCGCGTTCGATTCCTCATTGAGCAACTGCGTGATCGCGCCGCGAGTGAAGGAATTCAGTCTGCCGAAGACACCAGCACTCCCTACGTCAATACCATCCCAGTTCAAGATCAGACACCCTTCCCAGGTAATCGAGAACTAGAACGTCGCATCAAATCAATCGTGCGGTGGAATGCCATGGCGATGGTTGTCCGCGCCAACAAACGCGGCGGTGGTGTCGGTGGACACATCAGTACGTTTGCCTCGAGTGCAACGCTTTACGAAATCGCCAACAATCACTTCTTCCGAGGAAGAGGGGAAACTGGATACTCGGGCGACACCATCTTCTTTCAAGGTCACGCTTCACCTGGGATGTACAGTCGCGCGTACCTTGAAGGTCGTCTCACTGAAAGCGACCTAGAGAACTTCCGACGCGAGTTATCACCCGGCGGCGGGCTCTCAAGCTATCCGCACCCTTGGCTAATGCCAGACTTTTGGGAATACCCAACGGTCTCAATGGGGCTAGGCCCCATCATGGCGATCTACCAAGCTCGCTTTAATGAATACATGCGAGATCGCGGTATGAAAGATACCGTTGGCCAACGAGTCTGGGCATTTCTCGGAGACGGAGAGTGTGATGAACCAGAAACACTCGGTGCAATCGGCCTCGCTGCGAGGGAAAAGCTCGACAACCTCATCTTCGTCATCAACTGTAACCTCCAGAGACTTGATGGGCCGGTTCGTGGTAACGGAAAAATCATTCAAGAACTTGAATCGATCTTCCGTGGAGCGGGGTGGAACGTGATCAAGGTTGTCTGGGGTGACGACTGGGATCATCTACTCGCAAAAGACACCTCTGGATTACTCGTAAAACGAATGGGCGAGGTCGTTGACGGGCAATTCCAGAAGTATACGGGGATGCCCGGTAGCTACATTCGAGAGCACTTCTTCGGCAAGTACCCCGAACTCCTGAAGCTCGTCGAGAATTACAGTGATGAGCGGCTTGAGAAGATGCGACGTGGAGGACACGACCCAGAGAAGGTCTATGCCGCCTACAAGATGGCTACCGAACTGAAAAATGGTAAACCGACTGTCATCCTCGCGAAGACCGTCAAGGGCTACGGGCTCGGTGAAGCCGGTGAAGGGCGTAACGTTGCCCACAACCAAAAGAAGATGAACGAGGAAGAGCTACTGGAGTTCCGAACTCGCTTTGGAATCCCAATTAGTGACGAAGAAGTAGGGAAAGCACCGTTCTACAAACCACCTGAAAACAGCCAAGAGATTAAGTACCTCAAAGAACGCCGCGCCGCTTTAGGTGGATCTGTGCCCAGTCGTCCAACGACTCATCCCACCATGGAGGTTCCGACGCTTGATGAATACCGCAAGCTGATCGGTAAACTCGAGAACAAAAATATCAGCACGACATTCGCTGTCGTGCAAACGTTGATTGCTCTTTGTCGAGATAAAAAAATCGGCAAACACATGGTGCCAATCGTTCCGGATGAATCGAGAACGTTTGGGATGGAAGGCATGTTCCGCCAGTTCGGCATCTACGCTCACGCCGGCCAACTCTACGAACCAGTGGATTCCGAACAGATCACCTACTACAAGGAAGCTCAAGACGGACAAATCCTCGAAGAAGGGATCACCGAAGCAGGTTCGATGAGTAGCTTTAATGCTGCTGGAACCGCATACAGCTTGCACGGAATTAATATGATTCCGTTTTTCATCTATTACAGCATGTTTGGTTTCCAACGAATCGGTGACCTCGTTTGGGCGGCCGCTGACATGCGTGCCAAAGGCTTCTTGATTGGAGCGACTGCGGGTCGCACCACGCTAAACGGCGAGGGACTCCAACACCAAGACGGCCACAGCCTACTCAACGCAATCGCATTCCCAACCGTGCGATCATACGACCCTGCCTTCGCCTATGAGACCGTTGTGATCATCATGGAAGGTTTGAAACGTATGTATCAGGACGGGGAAGAGTGCATCTACTATCTGATGTGCGAGAACGAACCATACGATCACCCTGAAATGCCGGAAGGATGCGAAGAAGGCATCATCAAAGGGATGTATCGTTACCGCAGTCGCGAAGTCGAAAACGCAAAGGCTCGAGTTCAACTGTTTGGTAGTGGTGCGATTCTCAATGGCGTTCTGAAAGCCCAGGAAATGCTCGCGGAGCAGTTCAGCATTGCGAGTGATGTTTGGAGCGTTACCAGCTACACCCAACTCCGTCGCGAGGCTGGTGACTGCGACCGCTGGAATATGCTCCACCCAACAGAAACTCCAAAGAAAAGCTACTTGGAGGAAGCTCTGGATGGAGCAGAAGGACCATTCATCGCCGCGAGCGATTACGTGCGTGCACTTGCTGAACAATTAACGCCATGGGTTCCGGGTGACTACTTTGTTCTCGGCACCGACGGCATGGGACGAAGTGATACGCGAGAATCCCTCCGCCGTCACTTTGAAGTCGATTCTGAATCCATCACCATCGCGGCTCTCAGTCGCCTTGCCAAAGCGAACGTGCTGGAACCCAAAGATGTTCAGGATGCCATCAGCCAGCTTGGCTATGATGCCGAAAAGCCAAATCCTTATTTCGCTTAACAGTGCTTTGGAAGCATCGCACTTGATAAGAACAAACTTGATCAATTTGACACCGGGTTGATTCATCGCTGCATTTCGAGCGAGACAACCTGTATCCACGTGCCTTTTGAAAACGAAAACATTGAATGACTATCGAAGTAAAACTCCCCGACCTCGGTGATGGCATTGAATCCGGAGACGTCCTCGAAATCTTCGTGGCTGTGGGAGACACGATTGATAAGGGCCAAGACATCGTTGAGATGGAAACCGATAAGGCGACTGTCACGGTTCCGGCTTCCGCCGGCGGCAAGGTTACCAAAATCCTGATAAGCGAAGGTGACACCGTCGCAATCAATGGCGCGATTCTTGAGCTCGATGCGGACGCCGCGGGCGTTGACGCAGCGACATCACCTGCTCCTGAAACGGCAGCAGCACCCGAACCAGCGCCATCCCCGGAACCCGATCCTCCTCCTGCAGCACCTGCACCTGCTGCCGAGACGCCACCTGTGACGCCTCAACCGGTTAGCCCACAACCAACCCCCGTTGCTGCTGCACCAACCACCCCAGTCGTAGCTGCATCACAAACCCCAGTTGCTGCCGCACCGCCATCCCCAGCTGCGCAGCCAGCGAGTGAATCCACTGACTCAGATCAAGTCATCGCCGCTGGACCTGCAATTCGACGATTTGCAAGGGAAGTTGGTGTCGACCTCAGTCGTGTCCCTGGATCGGGCGATGGAGGCCGTATCACTCGCGATGACATTCTGTCCGTCGTGCGAGCTTCAAATCAAAGCTCAACCGCGGCACCCACACCACCATCAGCAACCAAATCAGCAGCTCCGACACCACCCACCGGATCAGAAGCCGCATCGGCCAACAAACCGGCTCCCAACGGTTCAGATGAGCATGGCCCAATCAGGGTCGAGAGAATGGATCGCATTCGTAAAACGATTGCAAATCAAATGCATGCGAGCTGGTCAGCGGTTCCAAGAGTCACAAACTTCGACGACGCGGACATCACTGACCTGGAGCATCTACGCCAAAGCAGCAAAGAAGACTACGCTGCTCAAGGCCTGAAACTGACCACGATGCCTTTCCTGATTAAGGCAATTGCAACTGCACTTCGCCACCACCCAGCGATCAATGCAGTGATCGATCAGGAGAACGATCAAATCATTTACAAAGACTACGTGAATGTTGGGATCGCAGTAGATACCGATCGTGGCTTGGTTGTACCCGTGATGAAGAATGCTGACATGATGGGCATTCCTGAAATTACTCGATCGCTTGCCGAGATGGCGGGTAAAGTGAGGGGAGGAAATTTTGCTGTCAGCGATCTCCGCGGCGGTAGTTTTACGATCAGCAACTTGGGAGCTATTGGCGGCCAATATTCTACGCCAATCGTTAACGTGCCCGAAGTGGCGATCCTGCTGGTTGGCCGCAGCCGAAAGCTTCCGGTTGTGATGCCGGATGATTCGATCCAACCAAGGCTAATGATGCCACTGAGCTTGTCCTATGACCATCGCCTTGTTGATGGTGGGACCGCTGCTCGATTCCTTAATGATGTGATCGGGTTCCTTGAAGCTCCGAGTCGCCTTCTTCTTGCACTCTAAAATCGACGGTTTATTGAGCTGGCAAGAAACCACTTACGATCTTTCTATTGATATCACCTCTTGGTCACCCCTTAGGGCCAAGAGGTTTTTTATTGAGCAGAGCTGTTTTACTGAACACGGTTTTTACAGGGCACAGGTGTTCAATGGAGAACCGCGTACCGAATACATCGTTTTGGCGACGCGGCACCACCACGATTCATGCTGCATGCGGAAACCTACGAAGTCAGTTATCTTTAGCGAAGCGATAAAAACGTGTCCCTAGTGGTTAAGGGCAGGATAGCCTAATGTTTGAAGACCTTAACGCGTTCACATGGATGCTCACGCTGCTATCCACAACAGCCTTGATTCTGGAAATATTTGCTTTGCTCTCTGTCATTCATGCTTTGCAGCATGTGAGAAGCTCTCAGGCGACTGTGGCATGGACCGTTGGCTTGATCACCTTGCCATTATTGACTCTACCACTGTATTGGCTTTTCTCCCGCAATCGATTCGCAGGATATCGCGAAGCCATAAGAGAAATTGGACTCGAACACAGCCGATCGGTGCAGAACGTCCAGGACGAGTTACACACGACGACCTATGCTCGAACAACTAGCCAACAAACCGCACTCGATCGTCTAGCAGATACTCTCGACACACCGATCAGCGATACAGAAGAAGCTCACTTACTAATAGACGGTCAACAGTTTTTTAAAACAGCATTTGATGAAATCAGCCTGGCCAAGCGATATATCTATGCATCCTTCTATATCCTCCGAGATGACCAACTGGGTAGGCAATTTGCGGATGCGTTGATCGCCAAAGCCAACGAAGGACTGCAAGTTCGGGTCGTGTTTGATGAAGTAGGCAGCCTTCGTTTGTCAGATAATTACCTACAGGACTTGCGAGATGCTGGAGTGGACATTCGTCCGTTTCATACACAACAAGGATGGACGAATCGATTTCAAATCAACTTTAGAAACCATCGCAAACTCATTGTCATTGACGGTGACTCTGCGTTAGTTGGTGGCCTCAACATTGGAAATGAGTACCTCGGCACTGCAGCGAACCTACCAAGCTGGCGAGACACAGGAATACTCTTTCGGGGAAAAGCAGCTCGGAAAATCCAGGCTGTATTCGCGGGAGACTACTATTGGGCAGCCAGGAAAGATCTGAGCGAAGCGGACTGGACATCGCTCCCTAATCGATTGCCGCAGAAGACGCAGACAAGAACCCACCAAGCTTTCTCACCACGGGAATCATTCAAGCAGACGAGTGAATCTCTCGAGACCCATCGAATGGCAATCTGCGCCACCGGCCCCGCCGATATGCGACCGAGGGCAAGTATGATGTTCGCTGAGATCGCAAATTCGGCTCGTGAACGACTTTGGGTTTGCACTCCTTATCTCATTCCTGACGAATCCACCCTTGTTGCTTTACATGGAGCTCGAGCGAGAGGCGTGGATG
>JAKMEW010000087.1 GCA_022425745.1 Rubripirellula sp. | reverse complement strand
TTCATGCACCAAAAATGTATTCTCGTTGATAATTCGCTGGCGTTGATTGGCTCAACCAACCTAGATCAGCGATCTTTGCACCTAAATTTTGAATTGATGGTAGCAACAGAAGACCCTCAGATAATCGATGGAGTGTCAGCGATGATTCAAGATGACCTGAACCTATCCGTCGAAGATCACCCAGCGAGGTGGTGGCTGACGAATATCGGAACCGCATTTGCGAGACTCTTCAGCCCTATTCTGTAGGTTACAACAAGTCAAAAATCAGTCCGACGACACCAACTGCTTCCGCATAAAATAAGTCTCAACGGTGGGGTGAGATGGATCTCTCCCGAAACCAAATTTCTCGTACGCTCGCTTTGCAAAGACGTTATCATCCAAGACCTCCAAGGTCAGCCGACATGCGTCACGAGAACGGCTCTCAGATTCCACACGAGCCAGCATGACGCCAGCTACACCGCGCCCTCGATGAGACTCGGTAACGATGACATCGTGAATATTAACCACCACGCGAAGTTCAAACGTAGAAAACCCGTAGAAACAATTAATGAGGCCCACAGGATTCGCTCCCTGATACGCGAGGACACTAAAACCTCGGTCGATTTGGCTTAGCAGTTCTGGTAATTCCGCCAGATCATCCCGATCACATCCCTCAAGCCTTGCGTACTCCCGCATTAAAAAGACGATCGCTTTCGAATCATTCGCATCGCGATAGTCGGCAATTCTTGTTTCCAGAGACATATTTTGACGGTATTAAGAGTTAAAGGGACGATCGATTGCCGCACTGCAGATCGCTACCGATCTCGACATACTGCCTCGATACCAACAGTAGTCTTTAGACGGTAGAATAGTACATTTCGTGAGCCGGTCGGCAAACGAGAACCTGACAAACTGTGACGACTCCGACGAGACGATAAGAAATACCATGCTGCATCGATTTGCCAACGTTTTTTTAACCCTGACGCTCGCCATCATTTGCATTCCCTGCAATGCGGTCGATTTATCGCTTAAGAAGGGTGATCACATTTGCTTGGTGGGTAATGCGCTAGCTGAGAGGCTACAGCACTACAACGAATGGGAATCTCTTTTGCACCAACGATTCTCCGATCACAACCTTGTCGTGCGAAACTTGGGTTTCCCTGGCGATGAACCTTTCGAGAGAATTCGCTCAGAAAACTTCGGCGAACCGGATCAGCATTTGAGCCACAGCGAAGCATCGGTCATCCTGTTTTTCTTCGGGTACAACGAATCATTCGCGGGCTCCGAGGGAGTATCAAAATTCAAAGCGGACTTGACTCGCTTAGTAAAAGAAACTCAGGCAAAGGACTATGGGAAAGGTAATCCACGACTTGCATTGGTCTCACCCATCGCGTTTGAGAACACGGGAGACCCGAGCCTTCCAGACGGATCCGAACACAACGAACGCCTATCAATGTACTGTGACGCATTGAAAGAAGTTGCAGAGCAATGTGAAGTCGCTTTCGCGGATGTATTTACGCCGACCAAGAAATTATTTGAAGCTAGCCAAGAACGTCTTACCCTGAACGGCTGCCATCTAAACGCTGCTGGCTATCGCGAGTTTGCAGCAATCTTGGATCAAGCTTTGTTTGGTCCTAATGAGGACCAAACGAATAACCAAGCGTTAATCGCTGAAATCAACGACAAGAACTTCCATTGGTGGCATCGCTACCGGGCTGTCAACGGATATTCAATCTACGGTACGCGAGGTGCGGCAGGTAATGACGGCACTTATAACAATACAGATGTCATGGAGCGAGAACGAGAAATCCTTGATCAAATGACCGCAAATCGTGACCAAAGGATTTGGCACCTTGCCAAGGGAGAATCCGTAGCCGCCCAGGTTGACGATTCCAACACACTACCTTTCATTCAGCCCAAAACAAATGTTGGCGGACCTGATGACCCAAATGCAAAGCGAGGCAAGCTCGGATCATTGGACTACCTACCGCCAGAAGAACAAGCAAAGCTATTTAAAATCCATCCCGATTTTGAAATTCAATTGGTTGCCTCAGAAGAGCAATTCCCTGAGCTGGCAAATCCAGTGGCACTCAATTTTGACAACAAGGGGCGATTGTGGGTCGCTACCATGCAATCCTATCCACAATGGAAACCCAAGACGAAGCTTGATGATAAGATCCTTATCTTAGAGGACCGAGATGGAGACGGCACCGCAGATGAGTGCAAAGTTTTCATTGACGGGCTGCATCAGCCAACGGGATTTGAATTAGGCAACGGTGGTGTTTACATTGCCGAGCAACCCGACATTGTCTTCGCTCAAGACACCAACGGCGATGATGTGGCTGACACCCGCACCCGCCCTCTATTTGGCTTTGACTCGGCTGATTC
>JAKMEW010000086.1 GCA_022425745.1 Rubripirellula sp. | reverse complement strand
GTAGTGTTCCCTGCATTTTTGAATCATCAGGTCAGTAAATCGATTCGTCGCCCAAGGAATGATTGTTTGCAATGGGCCTTCGAAGTTTTCAGTCGTTAGTCTGCCTATCTCTTGGATATCGCCCTGACGCATTGCATCTAGAATTTGGTCAAGGATTCCAATGGCATGTTCTCGTCCAAGCCACTCAGCTTCGCTTCTGAGTAGATAACGCTCCGTAACCATTTCCAAGATTGGTCCAACATTTTGAGCCATTCCGCCATGCACGAGTACTAAGCTGTCTTGGAGCTTTTGTCGCGTCTCTGCGGACGCTTCATCAGCCCCTAAAAGATGATGACTTGGCATCAAGCGACCTCGGCTGATACCAAACTCTGCGTCTTGGGTCCCAGCGATCACTCCTTCGATGAGTTTGATGCCCGGCCAAACACCTCCAGAGTCTTGCCAGCCGCCGCCGCTTCCACCAATCCATTCGCCGAGAATCGCCCGAGCTCCAACGAGTTGTCGGTCCTGTTCGGTCAGCGGACCTGAAAGTTGTGAAATCTGCCCGGTCGCACGCATCAAAATTGAAATCAGTGAGCCTAAAAGATTGGTCGAGACCGCAAGCCGAGAGCCTTTTGGGATGTCATTGATCTGACTAACAAGTTCCAAGCCGTTTCCTGGACCAACGAGTTCACGCAGGAGTTCTTGGATTGTTTGATTTGAGCCGTCCAAACCCGGTGGAACGATTCCCGAAGCGACAATCGCCGCTTTAAGGAGGCCTAGATAATCAATTGCAAAGTCGAATACCTCAGAGATTCGATGAAGCTCGGCGGAGGCACCTAAATCCACGCTCACTAAACGAATTACGGGTTCATCAATAACCCTTAGATATGTTTCAATAGGTGGTTTAGGTTCTTTGTCTCGACCACATACAGCTAAGTCGATCGATGCATTGAGGACTCTCGCTCCCTGTGGAAAATCCATGCCGAGGAAGAAAATGTCACTCCACGCGCTGTGGGAAAAGTCCATCCGCACTGCTGTTTGTTCCCGCAGTGTCGGACGCGAATTCTCTCGGTTACCTCGTTGAAGTAATTCTGGCCGAATGCGTAGAGGGTGATCGGCTGGGTGCCCGAGGCGAAACATCCACTGATTTCCCTTTACCGTTCGCACACTGCGTCGAACTTGATCGGCAAGTGTCTGGAACGCAAGTTGATGGTAGGCGTCCGCTAAAGCACTGCTGAGCCCATCGCTAGGACCTGTTAACTCTTGGGTTTCGAGGAAGAGATCAATCGCCTCCACGAAGCGACGTTTCAATAGATGCTGGTATCCGGCATAAGGAATCTTTGTGGTCTTTTTCTGTGATACAACCTTAGGTAAGTAGTAACGGTAAATCGCCGCAATAAAGAACAGTGCCCGTACGCGGTGGTAGAGGTTTCCTGATTCGCGTCTAAATTGATCCAGTTCCGAAGCGCGTTGAAGCAAGTCACGGGTGTCGAGACCATCGCAAAGTGATTCAAGTGATTGATTCCTAATGGAGTCATCATCGGAGATAATTACTTCAATAAGATGATTCACTGTGCTGCCCCTTCTTCGTGACGATTTGCCAACAGTTCAATCAGGTCGGACAGAATGCGATCCCGATCACGACCGGAGAGTCCGATCGCTAGTTGAGCCCGCAGTAACCCATATTTCATACCCAGATTGCAGCGATGTCCCTGCACCTGAAAAGCAAGATACTTCTCTCTCGCGGGCAAAATATTCAGAGCATCAGCTAACGTTTTTGCTCGATCCGCATGCCGCTCGGGCAACTCTTCCAAGATGGTTAGCACTTGCTTGGTCAAGACGTGCATGCCAAAGAATCCTAGGTAGTGGCCTGCTCGTAATCCAGGTGTAACTAAGGTTTGTTCTGCGATGGTGGGTGTTGGCTTTTCTTGAACCGTATCAACCTCATAGACTCCCCGTTGGTTGGGAAGAGGTCGTCCACTAACGATTCCAAAGTACGGCAGATTGTTTTCTCTGGTTGCTTGAACTGCAGAGACAGTGCAGCCAGATTCAGCGGCAACCGAAAGCAGTTGAGATGCACAAGTCTGTGAGTTGTCACTGAGATAAAGATGATCACCAACGAGATGCAGAAAAGACGAGTTCCCAACAAATCCCTTGGCCAGCAGCAAGGCATGGGCGTAGCCAAGTGGTTGATCTTGAGTGAGGAAACGAACATTTCCTTTGTGCTGACCAGTCGCGGCAACAAATGCTTGTTCGTCACCGGGGGAAATCACGACACAGACGTCTTCAATCCCCGATGACCAACACTCTTCCAGTACCAACTGCAAGGCGGTTTTTTCTTCGCCACTGCGATCGACTAACTGTTGCAGTGGCAGTCGGTTTTGTCCTGGTGCGGCGGCAGTGATGACAGCTTTACGAATGTGCATAAGTCGCCTCTTTGTTCGGAGCTACGTCTGTTGAGTAACAGCCACCGACTCTCGAGTAAGTTGCAAGCTCTTTCTTACATAAGCAACTAGATCACCCGCATTTCTTTTCGCGTCGGTGGCTGAAAGCCTGATGGAGTGATTAATTGGATTTCGGTTTAGTTTTGAGTCGATGACCTACGATCAAAAATGTCGGATTCAGAGCATCGAACCGTACGCGGTCGAGTTGATATTGCCCACGCGCGATATTGATCATTCGCACTTCAGGTTGTACATCAGCTTTTTCTAATTCGGCTTGAACCGCAACCAAATTATCAGGGCTTGAAACATTCACCACGATACGACCGTCGATTTTTAATCTCATCACGGCTTTTCGAACGAGATCCGGTACCATTCGTCCACTTCCGCCGACAAAGATTGCATCAGCATCCGGGAGTTCTTTCCAGGCATCTGGTGCTTGCCCGTGAATGGGAACAAGTGTGGGAACATCGAACATTTTGGCATTTTCAATCATCATCCCGTAGTCTTCTGCGTCCATCTCGATGGCAAAAACTTTCCCCTCTGATGCTAGAGAGGCGGCTTCAATGGCCAAAGAACCACTGCCCGCACCAACGTCCCAAACGGTGCTGTCTCGATGGATTTGCATTTCAGCCAAGGCAATGCAACGCACTTCCGACGGAGTGATCAATCCTCGCTTTGGACGACACTGGATAAATAGGTCGTCAGGGTTGCCAAATAGCCGTCGTTGTTTGCTACCACTTGGCCGATCTGCACTTCCCGATCGCCGGACGAGTACCATCACGTTCATCGATCCAAACTTCTGATCCCGGATGGATTGCAAATCACCCTGAGTGACCACTTCGTCAGGTGTTCCGAGGTTTTCGCAAACGTAGGCGGTAAAGTAGTCGATCCGACGATCCAGCAATGATTCAGCAACGACCGAGGGAGAGATTTCGTCTGTGGTGAACAAGCCTACTCGCTCAGCGGTACGAATGTTTTCAACAACCCGATCAAGTGGCTGGGTAGCGAGGTTGGTAAGGTATGCGTCGTCCCAGCTTTCTTTCACTCGTGCAAAAGCGAGTTGCATGCTGCTGACGTGCGGGACAATTTCAAAATGTTCTTTGCCAATTGCATCTGCGAGATAACGCGTGATTCCATAAAACAGAGGATCGCCACTGGCCAGCATTACGGTTGGGCGATCTCCGAGCATTGAAATCGTCTTGGAGAGTTCTGTCAGGTCATGGCCAATGGTGATACATTCCGCCTCAGTGGGCGACACCATTTCAATCAGGCTTCGTGACCCAACGATTACTTCTGCTGAATGAATCAGATCTCGGGAATAGGGTGTCAGGCCGTCCATTCCGTCATCGCCAATGCCAATGATTTGGATTCGCGAGTTCATGGTTTTGCTCGGTTTCATGTGGTTGAGGATTTCATTGATGGGGCGTTTGAACCCACGGAACTTGAGACGGATGTTAGAGACATCAAAGGTCTCTTTTTTCGCGCTGACGACGACTGTATCTCTCGAGCGTTTTGCGTTCTGCTTGAGTTAAGCTGCTTTCACCTTGTTCATGAATCTTTCCTAGAATCCTGTCTGCCTCTTCTGCGTCACGCGCGGAATGTTTGTCTGGGTCGTGGAGCTTTAGACGCACGCGTCGTGATCGATCTCGAAATGCGCGTTGCAATGACTGAGGTGAAAGATTTGGAAGGTTGCGAAAGTTCCAACCCAGGCGGTAGTACCCGAGCGCAAAGAAGGCGCCCGCCAAATGCACCGTGAATGCTGTGTTGGACATGGGAAAGAGTCCGAGTGCACCAGCGAGATCGATCGAAATGAATAAAACCGCCATCACCCAGGCTTTGACCGGGATGATCAGCATTAGTAAAAGTTCTCGGTTGGGAAAGAAGCAGGCAAACAGAATCGATGTACCAATCACTGCACCGCTGGCGCCAATCGTCCCGCCCTGATTGCCGTCAACCAAGTGAGTCGCACTTCCCACAATTCCGCCAGCAATCACTGCCAATAGGTAAAACTTCAGGAATTCCTGTCGGCCCAGTCTCGCTTCAACATCACGCCCAAAGACATAGAGTCCAAACATGTTGAACAACAGGTGATTGAGATTCGAAACGTCATGCGCGAATCCATAGCCAAGGAACTGCCACCACATCCAGGGACGCACAAGCGTCTCTTTGTTAATTGCCAGCCACTCGATAACCATATTGTCAGGGACGGGGCCAACACCGGGCTCTAAAATCAAATCTTTGGTGACAAGCTCAGCAAGAAAGACGAAGACGTTAACAATGATTAACGTCACAGTGATGCTACGTGGAGCGTTGGCTTGCTCCCACGGGGAGTAGGCCTCTCGTCCGTAATCTCGATCGTAAATCCCCATGAGGCGACCTTTGTGGCTTACAAAAGCGGTGTGAAGATGAATGAGGGTGTCACTGAGCTTGTTTTCGACTCATCAAAGGACATCGGCTAAAAAGGATCTGAGTTCCGGTTGAGGCTTCGCCTGAAGCTGTTTTTCTCAAGAAAAACAAGCATCTGAATGATTCTGTTTTAAATCACCTTTCTGCGAAGATGGATTGTGTCGATTGTGTCGAATTTGAGTGTCGAAAAATCGCCCTGATGCAGTTCGTTTCGCAGCGATTTCAGTCTAGTTTCAGTGCATCAACTGCTGCCCAAAGTTGGTCATCAAGACGATCACTTTCGTTAACCGAGATTGGTGATGGATCTTCAGTGGTATTACTTGAATCAGGGTGGTCAGTTTCATTGGTAGTGCCCTCCGAGGAAGCCGACAATGATGGGTAGGAGGATTCTCGCCAACGTCTCGCCAAGGCCTCAATTTTGTTTGAATCTAATCCGACTTCAGAACCCGAATCCGGAAGCACGCCCCATTGCTCGTCCTCCTTGGCATCACGTTTTCGATGGATGTTCTCGCCGTTAGGTCGGTAGTACCTCGCGACCGTAAGCCGTAAGGCACTGCGTCCGTACTGAAGTGGCAATATATTTTGTACCGTTCCCTTTCCAAAACTTCGTTCTCCGACGATGACGGCGCGATCATGATCTTGCATGCACGCGGCAACAATCTCACTTGCGCTTGCCGAATCTTGGTCGATCAGTATCGCGATCGGTATGCTCGGATCTACAAGGGTTCCCTCTGTCGCATCAAATTGGTCTTCCAGTACCCCGCCACGTGTCCGCGTAGAAACAATGCGTCCCTCCGAGAGAAACATATCGCTGATTTCTACAGCTGCATGCAGGAGCCCACCTCCGTTGCCTCGTAGATCAAGAATCAGGCCATCGTATTCTTGTCCAAGACTTGCTAACGCATTTCGAGTTTCGTCAACTGTACGGTCTCCAAAGCTGGTCAATCGAAGGTAAGCAACTTCCGGCCGTTTAGCGAGGCGGTAGACCCAGCCATTGTCTTGATTGCGATGATCTCCGATGACCGATTCAATCTCGATGCGATCACGTTTCACGCGAATATCAAGGGTATTGCTTTCCCGTTGAATGCCGATCGTAATTTCGGTACCGATCGGACCTTTCAGTCTTTGACTTACCTCTGCTAATGGCATGGACGACACGTCTTCGTTGTCAACACTCAAGATTCGGTCACCGGGCAGCAGGCCAGCTTCCAAGGCGGGTGATCCAACGAGCGGTGTAATCACGCGAACAGGTTGATCTGATTCTGGTTGCTCCACATAAATGCCAATCCCCGCAAATTCTTGTTGGATGCTATCCTGAAAAGCTTGGTAGTTCTGTTCTCCGATAAATTCACTGTGGTCATCAAGGCTCTGTGTCATACCGTTCAAAGCTGAGACAACGAGTTGATCCGCATCGACCGGGTCAACGTAATAGGCATCGATCATTGCAATCGCGTCGCCAACCATCAACGCAGTTTTGGTTCGGCGCTGAACAACATAGCAAAGCATGCTGAAACAGGCCGTCACGATGATGATGTTGACGTGTCTCGGAGGCATCAGGATGAACTTCGGTTTGTCGAGTTTTTGGACGGGTAAGTCGCCAGCGTCTATCGCAAAGGCACCGGTGGAGGCATCAGGTACCGTTCAGGAACGGTACTGGAATGAGGATTGCATGTTGTTGAACCCATGTCAGTAAGCCATCCCAGCTTGTGTACTGTGATACGTAGACAAACAGCACATAGATCGCCACAACGCTACCAATTCCGATTCTTGCCAGAAACCGCGATGCCTTACCAATGAAGGTTGGTCTTATGGTTTTGCTCTCTGCTCTTCTCATTGCGAGACCTATTGCGATCCTTGCAGGCAAGATAAAAGCAATGAACAAGAGGCAAGGCAGCCAAACCACTTCACGAGGAGTTGCCTCGATTTTCAGGAGATAGAGCGGGATGGGTGTAATAAACAGGGCAAAAACCATCGCGAGAAAGGTGGCCCATGGTGCAGCTGAAAATAACTGCCGCACTTTTTTTCGTTCAAAGATTGCTGAGAGACGATTCTCCGCTGCAAAGTGAGTTTGTAATAAAGGAAGGTAAAATAGGCTGTATGCAAGGCACAGAATCGCCAAGAATCCGACCAGTCCAGCCAGTCCTGACTCTCCTTCCCTGAATGCCAAGATGATCACGATGGTGGGTGCAAGCCAGATCAGAGTGCCAACCGCTCCGCGTAAGCCAATCCAAAAATATCTTGGAAGTTCAAATGCGGTTGTGAAGTTCCAGAGCTGGTCTGGTGCATTTTTCCAAGTGCTCCACCGCCAACCTTCCGAGAATAGACGTTTCGGCTGCGGCCACAGGTAACACTTGAGGCGTCCACCTCTTATCCAAGCCCAAAGTAAATAAAATGTTGCCACTATGGACGAGGCAATTGCTGCACCACGTAGAAGAGCTGCTTGCCTCGAATCTGCATCAATGATGTGAGCAACAGACTCCCAATGTGTTAATAACTGACTGGGGAGCGCGGCGATGATAATCGCTATAGCTGCCAAACCGACAATGCCTGCTTGGTGCATCTTTGGAAGTGAATCGCTTAACTTGCAGCCGTTCTTGAGCCTACCTGAAACATCGAGTAGGTATCCAAACGCGATGAACTGAACGACCGGAATCGCCGTCAGTAGTGCCAATAAAACCACCAGAGAGCCGAACGAAAAGATTGACGAGAGTGTTCTACGCAGTCGCTTCAGCCAACGTTTGAAAAAGCCTTGCTTTTTCACGTTGGTTTCGAGTTCCTGGGCTAGATCAATCATTGGGCGGAGATTGAGGGTCGTAATAAGATTGGGGAACGCGGTGATGTCCGCACAGCTTCAGGGGCGTGAAGTTCTGTACCTGATTTTCAAGCACTAGATGCTCCCATTCTAACCGGAGCTCTGTGTAGCACGAGTGATGAGAGTGAATTCTATTTTCTCAGAAGGCTCTGATTTCATAACGAGTTGGACTGCCATGCGGGAAACCCCGCTACCGCGAACGGAGGACCATCATCTTGAATCGAAAATCAAAAGAATTCCCAAAAAGATGATGGCTTGCTTCATGAGTCGATGGGTTTTCGGTCACAGCAGGTTGGAAATCCAGTGATTCAATCGGAAAAGGTGTGTTTCTCCGATGTCAAATGTCCCCGCGCTGTTAAGGCTGGCAAACCTTGAGGATGAAGCTTTCGAACGTCAAGCGCGGGATGGTGATGATCCGATGACAACACTCGTTCCGGTTACTCCGGTTAGTCCACGGTGATCCCTTGGTTGACCACCGCTAGTATTGCAACGCAACGATTCGGCTTCAGGACTCTATGCGATCAACCTTCCATGTTTTCCGCATCGCCGTCCTTCTAGCGACCGGCGTCATAAGTACCGCTGCATTGGCGAAAGCTGAGGATGTTGCCGACGGTGTTTATTTCTCCGCCCGTGAAACGCCGACGGTTCTTGCCATTCGCCGGGCATCGCCCGCAGTTGTGAATTTGCACGGCCAGAAAACAGTCCGCACCACTGCAGCAGGGATGGCGGGAGCAACCGGTCCCGAGACGTTCAAGCATGTTAACGGCATGGGAACTGGGGTCATCATCGACCCTCGTGGCTATGTTATTACGAACTACCATGTCGTCGAGGATGTGGAAAAAATCCACGTGACGCTCGACGATGGTCGGGAAGTTACAGCCGATCTCATCGCCGCTCGTGTCAAAAATGATCTCGCCTTGGTGAAGATCAACGCTGATGAGCCGCTTCCGACCATTCCTCGCGGTACCAGTTTGGACCTCATGGTGGGTGAGAGTGTCATCGCAATCGGCAATGCTTTCGGGTATGTACACACCAGCACCCAAGGCATTATCAGTGCGCTACACAGAGAAGTTCCTGTAAACGAAAAGCAGGAATATCACGACTTGATTCAAACCAGTGCGGGAATCAACCCCGGCAACTCGGGTGGCCCACTGCTAAATATTGATGGCGAGATCATCGGAATCAATGTGGCAGTACGAGTTGGGGCGCAACAGATTGCGTTTGCTATTCCAATCGATCAGGTGATCGAGACGGTCACCGAAATGGTGGACCAATACAACGATTCAAGGCTCACCACCGGCGTGCGAACCGACGGCGGACCCCGCGAGGGCGACGGTGTGACCGTCGTAAATGTCTCCGCAAGCAGTCCCGCCAATGGGAACGGGCTGAAACCGGGTGACCGCGTGGTCCGCGTCGGGTCGCAGCAAGTTGAGGATCGCTTGGATTACGTGCTCGCTCTGCTGGAAGTGGCGCCCGGAGACCAACTTGCTTGGGAGGTAGAACGTTCCGGTGAGCGGATGGAAGTCGCTCTGCAATTTGATGCCAGTTTGTCCCACGCCGATCAGGTGGCCCAAACAGCTTGGGACGTCATCGGAATTCGGACACAGACCGTTCCAGAGGCCAACATGCGGCGTTTGAACTACCGAATGAAAACAAAATATATGGGTGGTTTGTACATCTCGGATGTTCGACCTGGGTCGCCAGCGGCCAAGCAAGGAATCATGAGCGGCGATGTGCTTCTCGGGATTCATGGCTGGCAAACGACGAGTCTTACTGATCTCGCTGGGATCCTTGAGCACCCTGACATGCAGAACGGTCCAAGGACTAAGTTCTACTTAGTGCGTCGTGAGCAGACTCTTTTTGGCCATATGAATCTGGCTTCACAATCTTCAGCTCTGAGACGGTAAGCTTTCATTTTGATCTAGCTAATTCTAACGTCCCGGGGCTACCTCCAAGCATGTTTCTCCATGCCGAGAGATGCCGACCCAGCCGGGACGATTTTCTTGGCTCACCGATCTTTGAAGTTTTGGGGCAAAGCCTCTCGCCCCTTCGTGCTCACCAAGATCGATTGCTCTCGTACTCGTTGATCAATTCTTCGTGCTGAAGAGTCTGGGCGATATCGTCTAAGCCATTCAGGAGATTGTGCCGTCGACTTGGATCGATCTTGAACGAGTATTCAATTCCACCACCGCTAATCTTTTGCGTTTCAAGGTCAACGGTTAGTTCCAAGGTCGGTTGCGATTCTGCGAGTTTAAAAATCTCACTCACCTCATCCTCGGAAAGGACGATTGGCAGAACGCCATTTTTGAAACAGTTATTGAAGAAGATGTCAGCGAACGAGGGCGCGATCACTGCTCGGAAGCCGTAATCGTCCAAGGCCCATACGGCATGCTCTCGACTGCTTCCGCTGCCAAAATTTTGGCGTGCAATGAGAATGCTGGCGTCTTTGACCTCCGGCTGATTGAGTTCAAAGTCGGGATTCGGAGTCGAGCCATCGTCTTGAAACCGCCAATCGTAAAATAAGAACTGGCCGAACCCCGTTCTCTCGATACGCTTGAGGAATTGTTTTGGGATGATTTGGTCAGTGTCAACGTTGGCTCGGTCCATTGTCGCAACGACACCAGTGTGAACGGTAAAGCTTTGCATTTTGAATATGACTGATGTTTAAATGAATGAGTTGATCGAAGGGTCGACATGCTAGCCGTCGGTGAAATCTGGTTCGTGATACATCACCGTTCGAGTAGTTTGATCCGTCTACGCGTTGTTGTTCAACACTGTCTTGTTAGGCTTTGTAATCCCAGTCGCGAACGTCCACAAATCTACCGGAGACGGCCGCTGCAGCTGCCATTTCTGGACTTACCAAGTGGGTTCGTCCACCTTTTCCTTGGCGACCCTCAAAGTTTCGATTGCTGGTACTCGCACATCGTTCTCCGGGAGACAATTTGTCTGGATTCATTGCAAGACACATGCTGCATCCTGGTTCTCGCCAGTCGAAACCCGATTCCTTAAAGATCAGGTCGAGACCTTCTTTCTCGGCTTGGGCCTTCACCTGACCACTCCCAGGAACAACCATTGCGTTCACGTCAGAGGAGACGTGATGGCCCTTGAGAACTTTAGCAGCTGCTCGCAGGTCCTCGATTCTCGCATTGGTGCACGATCCGATGAATACTCGATTGATCGTGACGTCAGAGATTGGCGTTCCCGCATCCAAGCCCATGTATGCTAATGCATTGCTGGTGGTCTTTTGGTCGGTCGTATCGGAAAAATCGCTTGGACTTGGAATGGTTTGATTAACACCCAACACCTGTCCGGGGTTAGTGCCCCAAGTGATTTGTGGCTCTATGTCTTGCCCGTTGAAAACCTTCGACACATCAAACTGTGCACCCGGGTCACTGGAGAATTGTTTCCAGCGTGCGACCGCATTTTCAAAGTCGGCAGGAACTTCAGGTCGTCCACGTAGGTAATCAAAAGTCGTGTCGTCTGGTGCAATCATTCCGGCGCGGGCGCCCGCTTCGATTGACATGTTGCAGACGGTCATGCGTTCTTCCATCGATAACGCTCGAACACATGGTCCGGTGTATTCCAAGACGTAGCCTGTACCGCCAGCAGTACCGAGTTGACCGATGAGATACAGAATCATGTCCTTAGCGGTTACACCTGGGGGCAGTTCCCCATCAACTCGCAGTTCCATGGTTTTCGGTTTGAATTGTCTTAGCGTCTGAGTTGCCAAGACATGCTCGACTTCGCTGGTGCCGATACCAAAGGCTAGGGCGCCGAACGCACCGTGCGTAGCCGTGTGGCTGTCACCACACACGATGGTCATTCCTGGCTGGGTGTAGCCGTTTTCCGGACCAATCACATGAACGATTCCCTGTCGTACATCGCCAATATCAAAAAGGGTGACTCCGAACTCTTTGCAGTTGTCGCGAAGTGTTTCGATCTGTTTGCGACTAATCTCGTCTGCGATCGGTAGGCTACGATCTGACGTGGGAACGTTGTGATCCGGAGTCGCTATGGTTCGCTCTGGCCGACG
Organism: Rubripirellula sp.; assembly: GCA_022425745.1. Taxonomy (GTDB): domain Bacteria; phylum Planctomycetota; class Planctomycetia; order Pirellulales; family Pirellulaceae; genus Rubripirellula. The sequence continues at coordinate 43,163 of JAKMEW010000086.1, read as the reverse complement.
AATCGCTCTTTGGTTTAGTCGCAGACCCTCAAAAGCTTGTGGGCTGGTGACTTCATGCACCAAATGTAAATCGACATACAAGATGGATGGACCAGATTCGGGAGCATGGACAACGTGTTCATCCCAGATCTTTTCAAGCATGGTCCGCGGTGCGGACGAATTGGCATCGGACATAAGGACAAAAGAATCCTAAAATCAAGAGACGTGTGTGTTTGACGACACTGTTAGCTTTCGCACTCGATATGTCAACGGCTGAGGGCTGAAATCCCGCCTGTTCGATGCATTCAGGGGCCGTATTTTATGGGAAAGACCCAGAGATGGGCGGATTGCAGGTTCGCACCTTCCGCACTGTGCTAGCTGATTACACCTGATAGTACTTGCGATACCACTCCACAAATCGGTCAATTCCCACTTCGATCGGTGTAGAAGGTCGGAAGCCCACGGCTTGCTCCAAAGCCTCAATGTCGGCATAGGTCGCCGGAACATCCCCCGGTTGCATCGGCAAGAGATTTCGAATCGCCTTGAGCCCAAGTGAATTTTCAATGCATTCGATGAAGTGATTCAGCTCCACAGGTTCATTGTTGCCAATATTAAAGACGCGGTAGGGAGCGTTACTGCTCGCTGGCGTTGGGGAGCCACTATCCCAGTTTGCATCGCTGGTTGCGATTTGCTGAGAGGTGCGATCGACACCTTCGACGATGTCATCAATGTAAGTGAAGTCTCGCCGCATCTTTCCCTCGTTGAACACCTCAATTGGGCGACCTTCGAGGATAGCTTTGGTGAAAAGAAACAACGCCATGTCAGGACGTCCCCAGGGGCCGTAGACAGTAAAGAATCTCAATCCAGTCGTGGGAAGCCCATAGAGATGGCTGTAGGTGTGAGCCATCAGTTCGTTACTTTTCTTGGTGGCCGCATAAAGGCTCAAAGGATGATCCACACTCTGCGATGTGGCAAAAGGCATGGACGTTCCGCCACCATAGACACTGCTGCTACTTGCGTACGTTAAGTGAGGCGTCTTTGCATGGCGACAAGCCTCTAGAATGTTGATGAACCCAGTGATATTGCTCTCTGTATAGGCTCTGGGGTTCGTCAGTGAATAACGCACCCCAGCTTGTGCCGCCAGATGAACAACCCGTTCAAAGTCATAGGATCGGAAGGCAGCATCAACATCGAGTTGATTTGCGAGATCTCCTTCGATGAACTTAAACCCCTTATAGTCTTTAAGTTCACTTAGACGATCACGCTTTAGAGAAACGCTGTAATAGTCGTTGACGTTATCAAAGCCTACGATTTCTTCACCTCGTTCAAGCAGTCTTTTGGCGAGGTGAAAACCGATAAATCCAGCGGTGCCGGTGATGAGGTGTGTCGTCATAAGCTTCTCGCCTGCAAGATGCAAGTTCGGCCTGAGGTAGCGGACTTAACTCGTTGTGTCGACACCGACACAAATCGTACTGCAAAACCTTAGCAGGTCAGGCCATTTCTTACTTCCCTGGATTCTGATGCATGACATGATTCAAGCGGTCTTTTTCCCTCTCCACACTCACGCATTTTGACGAGTGCTCATGTTTCCTACTTGAGAGGTATCAACGGGTGCGGGCACATGCACTATCGCCTTCTGACGTAGGGTTTCGATTTCAGTGGCCATCTGTGTGATGAGTTCGGCGATCTCAGTACCTGCTGATTCACCAATCATTTCGTTCAGTGCTTTTTTCGATCGAGTGCTTAGGCCGCGATTTGGCATTTGTGATGATCCTATCAGTTCCGTGCGATTTCGCAGTGCTAACCCCGTTTAGTTAACGACTACCTACGATGTGATAGTTCAGCGAATCGCAATTTGCCCGATCGTGAGAGATCTTCAGACGCGATTTTGACACATCAATGTCCCGTTGATGTTAATTCTCGCCTAATCGATAAATTCCGCACCAAGTCAAGATTGTTTGCTCACCGCGGAGCCGCATGGCTGCAGGTTACTAGACGAAGTAGTGGGGTGGTGTATTTTTACTCGTCGATCAGGCAGCAAGTCGATCAGAGTCTAGTCCGATCGACATCGGAACCCATTGCTTACCATCATTCAAAGAAAGGATGCTGGTGCGATCGTTGCTGATACGTCGTAGAAGGCTGTTTACCTGCTGTATGTCGACCTCAGGAATAGGCTGATTCAGCAGCACCACATCAGCCGATCCGATCGTGTGAAGGAATCGAGTGAGTCCAGCGGCTACGGGCTCTGGAAAGATCTGAGGTCGAATTCCTGCATTCCGAAGCATCTGGTGAAATTCACGAAGACTTAATTCACCATCGGCCAATTCAAACTGATCAATCGCAAAGTATCGTACCGGCGAACCCAAGTCCCTCAATCCCGAGAGGTACTCCAACGCCCGTTGACCATCACCGACACCAATTTCCAGAATGGTCTCTGGCTCTAACTTCTGCAGCGTGCTGCAAAGTTCAGAGACGTGTTTGCTGGCCGTTCTTGGTTTGATCGCGGCTTCTACTACTTCGGGATCCGGAGACCCGTTTAGTTTCACGATGCTCTGTTCCACAGACGCATCCTGTGCCACTTTCTCGATAGGCCTTGCATTGTGGCGACGAAGTGAATTCCAGAGTTTACGCAGTGGCATGTTGCACCGTTGCAGTGTTGAGAAATTCGAGCACAGCTCTGTAACAATTTCGTCAACAAGTTCGACGTCCGTCGAGCGATTCTTCCAAAGTCGGATTAGGAAAGATACGGGATTCGCAAGGCTTAGCAGGAGAGTACTGTTGGAAATCCCTACCTCTTGTTCCCACTCGTTCTAGCGTGGTTAGCCAACGCTCACTTTTCGGCGAGAAATCGATTGAACCAAGCAAGGGATTCCCGAAACGCCGTTGCTTGATTGCCTGGACCCTCAAGTCCATGTCCAGCCTCAGGTAAAATCAATAGCTTGGAGAGAGTCCCCTTCTCGACGAAAGCTTCCTGAATCCATTCACCATGTTTGGGCGGAACCAAGGTGTCTTTTTCTCCCATGATTACCAACGCCGGCGCGTCGTCCGAGGTTACATGTAGTAGGGGGGAATTCTCCGCAGCTAAAGTGAGATCAAGATCCAGTGCGGGGAATTGCCGGTAGGCAGGTAACGATTCGGGTGAGTCCCACACAGCAACACGCAGGTCGGTTGGCGGAACAAGAGCCACCACTGCAGCCACGCGGCTCGACTGTTCTTCCACACGGCTCGCATTTTGCTTTCCATTTTTGCCAGTTGTCCCAAGCATCAAAGCCAAGTGCCCGCCAGCGCTCATTCCCATTACGCCGAGCCGGTGCGAGTCGATCTTCAAATGTTCTTCATGGTGTCGAATGTATCGAACCGCGGTACGAACATCCGATACCGCTTCGGGGATGGTGTATTTTGGGCTACTGCCATGTCGTATTGCGAATACCGTAAACCCGGCATCAAGAAACGGTTTGAAAAAACCAAGTTGTCGTTCCGGAGGCTCCCACTTAGAAAACCAACCTCCGCTCACCATAAAAAGGATCGCGCCCCGATGTGATGACACGGCGGGCTTGTATTGATCAAAGGTCATTGCGAGGCCGTCTTTGTGACCATAGACGATATCTGCTTCAATCTTTACTTCTGAATCAACCGATCCAGTCTGAGCAAGGAGGTGAGTTGAACTGCCTATCGTCAGGCTGAGACCAATGATCACGTGAATTGGTTGCCAAGCAAGAACTCGCGTTATCATTGTTTGATCTCTCGTATGTTGGTGTCGGCGGAAGACGCAATGGGTGCGTTTTGATCATTCGTGTTATTTTGATAGATCTAGCTCGATTCGCATGATTTGTCCCCGGTCTCCTCCCACAACGGCTGAGTAATCCGAGGGATGAATGGCTAACGAGAAGATTCGTTCCAATCCCGTTTCCATCTGTTTGATCACGGTTGCGTTCTGAGGATCAATGATCTGAAGGGTTCCGTCACTGCACGCGGCAACTAAGAGAGTGGTTGGGTCGCGATCTTCTTTCACGACCCACGCGATTATTAGAGGCATGGAATTCAACTTGGTGAACCGAATTAATCGACCGATTGTGGGCTGCCAAAATCGTACAGAATGGTCCTCGCTTGCTGACGCGATAATGGGGGGAGTCGAGGGGAGCGGAGATGGAGCCAAATCTGTAATGACGCCAGAGTGTTGATTCAGTGTTCGCTCTAACTTGTAAGTTTCCAGGTTCCAGACGCGAAGAGTACTGTCAACTCCTCCGCTGATTAAGTGCTGGTCGTCGGCTACGCAAATGGAGGTCACTCCCTTGGAATGCCCAGTTAATTTTGTAGGCGAAGATGGATTAATGGCTTCTCGAATGTGGATCTCTCCATCCATGCTCGCGCTTACCAAATGTTTCCCGTCTAGCCATCGTGTCTCCATCACACTATCTCGATGAGATAGTGAATACTGAAGTGGTTGAAAGTCTGGCCATGACAAACTAACAACTGCCCCGTTTTGTGAGGCGATTCCACCGGCGATTGTTAAAACGTTTGACAACGGAGAGAAAGTCACCGCGTGCGGTGTTTCGACTTTGTCCAAGACTAACTCAGATGCCGCTTCCACTTCATGACGGTTGATCAAATCCAATGAGGGCCAGCGGTAAACCTTCAATCCTGCCTGAGAGATTGCGATGAGATTATCAGCATCAGGAGTGAAGACCAGAGAGAGGATCGGGGTTTCGGTAACATTTTGCTCACTCGCTGCCGATTCTGGATTATCCATCCAAAAAAAGGCAGTTGCGGTAATCACCGCGAGTGTGATTGGCATAAATCGATGAGTCGCAGAATCCGAGATTACCACCGGTGCTGCGTAAGGTGAACTGGACATGCACACAGTGTAATGAACATTTCATCGCCACCACTGAATGTCTCGCCCTTTTTTCGAGCGTGCCACGGACACCTCAACCTCAATCACCTAGGTTGGTATTATCCTTTGCTCGACTAAACAGTCGGATCGGAGCGAGCAAATTATCTCCCAGACCAACTGATTTGTTCGTTACGGCGCAGGCCACGACCGTACTGTCCTCACTTTCGGAACTTGCTTCTCGAATGCGGCTCACTAAGTGGTCGATTCGGGTTTCGGGGTCAGTGTGCGTGGCGTCTTGAAGGGCCGAATGGAGCCTGGCGTGCCCAACGATATCTCCGCCGGGGAATTTTGACTGTGCGAATCCGTTCCCGTAAAGCAAAAAGTGATCACCCACTTCGAGCTTCGTTTCTATATATCGATACTCACCCTTAGCGAAAACTCCTTCCACTGCTTCTTCTTCGGCGGTCTCGCCGTGATTTCCGTGCACAACCTCCCAAGAACGCTCCGCCTGACGATAGATGATTGGCGGCGGGTTTCCGATGTTGCACATCACAAAACTTCGAGTCGGAGCAAAGAATGTAGCAATGGAGGCCGTTGCAAAGCCGCCGTGGGATGCGAACTCTTTGAATTGCTTTTCCATCTCGTCAACAACCCGGTCTTGCCAGATTGAATTGATGCTTTTGAGAAGACCATCGCGAATCTGACACGAGAATTGCCGGAATAGCGATTCCGAACCACATATATCGGCGATGAGTATTCGAGTGATTCTGCCGGAGGCACAGGATGAGATGAAGTGAATCTCACCGCCACCCTCGAGCCCCATTTCGGATTGCTTGCTAAAGACTCGCATCCGCAGGCCCGGCATTTCGTACTGAACATCCTCCGACTTTCTGCCGCCCGTAATCTCCATGCAGCTTTTGCGTTCCGTAGACACCTGCATCGTAGTTCACTTGGTAGTTAGGAGGAGTTGACCGTGAGCTGCATTTTTAGGGCGAGTCAAGTTCCCCTGCGAATAAAGTGGGAAGTGCAAGCCTGAATGGCCTCCGCAGAGGGGTGGTGATCGCGTTTTTAGCCTGTTTTGTGGAAATTTAAAGCTCTGATGCCCCGCAGATGCTCGCCGCCTTTCGCGACAAGGTCCTCGCGAAGCACTCCTTCGCGTCGATGCGTATCCTTGTCAATGCTCAACACTGAATCGCACCGAATGATGCGTCGCAGAGCCCGCATCAATTCATACGTGATAGGTCGAATACATTAAGTCGGGTCGGAGTTGAGCAGCATGCGATCGTTAGACGGTAAGAGTTACTTGGTGGTAGGCGGGAGCCATGGAATCGGAAAGGGGGTTGTTGGCCGGTTGCTTGATGCGGGTGCAGCTGTCACGGTTGTTTCTCGGAGCCCACTCGATCGGGAAGCAAGTGAGCAGCTAACACATCTAAATCTCGACGTTACTTCTGCTTGTTTGGATAAATCGCATTTACCCGCTCAGCTCGACGGCTATGTCTACTGCCCCGGCTCGATTTATTTGGGTCCGCTTAGGCAGTTGACTCGCGAAGCTCTTGCAGCCGATTACCAGCTCAATGTCATCTCCGCAGTTGAATGTCTTCAGGCTGCACAACCTGCTCTGCGTGCTGCAGGTAACGCTTCGGTTGTTTTTTTCAGTACCGTTGCCGTTGCACAGGGGATGACGATGCACGCATCGGTCTCCTCCGTCAAAGGTGCCCTGGAAGGTCTGACGCGAAGCTTAGCGGCTGAGCTCGCACCAAAGATTCGAGTGAACTGTGTCGCTCCAGGTTTGACAGCGACACCGTTGAGCGAGCGGTTTTTGTCGTCGGAGCAGAAGATTGCGGCAATGGCTGACAAGCATCCCCTGAAGCGGGTTGGTTGCATTGAGGACATTGCTGCAATGGTTGAGTTTCTTTTGGGCGATGGTGCGACTTGGGTCACAGGTCAGATCATTGGCGTCGATGGCGGGATGTCGTCTGTTCGCGCATAGCCTCAAACAATTGCTTCGCAGGTAATTCAGAACAGACCGGTGGGTAGACGCCAGTGATAAGAAGGTTTACTCGATGTTAGAACTTCCGACCGCTCGTTCAATTTTGGCGATCGTTTGTCCCAACCGAGCGTCAATCCTAAGGACTTCAGTCTCTATCATCAGTTGTTCCAGGTACACGGATGTAAGTTCAGTGAAGTCAATTCTCTTCCCTCGGTAATCGGCTAAGCTGATTTTTAGAGTCTCTTTGAGTTTCGGAAGGATGCCGTCCGTGTAGAGGGATCGTCGCTGCATGAGCGATTCAGCCGTTGCACGCAGGGCACGCATTTCATTGAGGATAGTGCTTCGTTGAGAATCCAAATGCGAAGTCGCACTTGATGCAAGATGTTTCGCTTCTCGAATAACGCTTCGGTTCTTGTGTTGCCAAATTGGTAAGGTCGTTCCGACATTGAAACTAAACATGTCGTGACCATTTGCAATGCCGCTAAGCACTTCACGGTCGTCGCTCACGAGTCCCCAGTGGACACCGAATTGAAGATCCGGATAACGCTCGAGGTCGGCAAGTTGGACGTTTGCTTTTGCTTTCTGGTGTTTGTATTCCAATACTTGCAGTTCAGGGTTCAGACGCTCCGCCGTCTCGATTAAAGATTCAAATTCACTCGTCAACATATCGTGAGATGGGGAACCGGTTTTTCCGCTCGATTGGATGTCTGACTCGCCAGTTAATTCACAAAGTTTTGATTTCGCAATTTGTTGTTGCTCGTGCGAAGTTGCAATTTGTTGTTGTATCTGATCGATCGCAATTTTGGCTCGAAGTAGATCCTGTTGCGATCCGCCACTACGAACACGTGCTTCAACGATGGGTAACAAATCGATCAGTCCTTGCTGCGTTTTTGCAAGGATTCGTGATGATTCGGTGTGCAAGCAGAACTCATAATAAGCCACTTTTACTTGCTTTGTTAGATCATGCTTCAGTTGCTCGAGTTCCGCGGTTTTGATCTGGACTTCCTTCTCGGCCAGAGCGGATTTGGCACGTAGTTTTTCCGGCCATGGAACCTTTTGGTTGAGAGTCATTTGATTTCCAACTCGGCCCGCCGCTGTCTGCAGGGCTTGCTGTTGATTGGGCCAGAACACATTGTTGAACGTTGGGTCTGGTAGTGCCTCGACCTGGGGAATGCGATGGCGAAGAGCACGTATCTGGTGTTCAATCGCCTGAACGCGGGGGTGATTGTTCGTCGCCAGAACCTCCAATCGTTGAAGCAGATCGATGGCTTGGTCGTTGATGGTCTGATCTTTAGTCGAACTGGACTGATCCAAATTCGAACGGGGATGATCCATCGGTTGGACAGCGACAACGGTGACGCTATTAACCGGCTTGAACTTTTGTGGGGTCAAAGAAGCCGATTGCAGAAAATCGGCGGGAGCAATCCCGCTTTCAGAGTGGAACGAGATTTCGGGGTCGAATGAGATTTCGGGCGGCGGGTCATGGTTCTTTAGATTGGGGCTCGAGACTTCCGCATGAACTGAAAGATCCTGCTGGGGATACAGATCGCTCTCTGCAGAAACGGCTACCTCGAGCGGCTCATCTCTAGACGCGTCCCCAATTGGCTCGGCTGAAACCTGTGCAGGGTCGTTCTGTCCAACTACCTCCAGTTTAGCGTTGGAAGGAACAGATCTCGCTGTTGGAAGCGTTTGGCATCCCAGCAGCAAGGATCCGAGCATGGCGAAAAAAAAACAGGCGACGAATCGGCCCCCTTTGTGGGTGGTGCACCGGAGGCGTGTCGTGACGGCTACTTGATCGACGTTGTCGAAAAAGCTTGTATCAACCCGCTTTTTTATTGATTTCATCGAATTCGTTTGGATCAGACCGGAAACCGTTGCGTAAACTTCACGCTGTCCCTCAATCTTTCTCGGATCGCTGCAACGATCAACTTCGTACAAATGCTTACAGCCGTTAAACTCTGCCTTACCGTCGCGTTGATTTGCCAGCCATTTTCGATGGTTTGGGCAAACGCCTCGCTTACTGGTAGCTGTCAGGTACTTGCCTGTACCGGAGCAGACGGAGCAGACGGAGCTGAAACCACGGCTTGCGGTTGTTGTCGCACTCAAGGAACTGAGCCGAAGCAAGGCTGCTGTTCCGGACGGGTCGAACACAATGTGCCGTCGCATCTTCAAGAAACCGAGGAAGCATTTCTCGAATCAACGACACCAAACGCGTTGAATCAGTTTGGATCGTTCAGGCGAGCCGAGAGTACAAGCTTGCAGCTTGTTACCACGACTAAGGTCTTGGAGAGCGAGTGTCACTGTTTGAAGGCCAATCATCAACCAGCTGGATTGCCGGAAGTTGATCGCAAACAAGATGAGCGACATGTGCCGCCTTGTGACCTAAAAAGCTTTTTTACAGGCAGTCTGAATGATTGCGATGGAACCGCGTGTTCTGTTTGCCGATTCTGTCCGCCGCAGCACTTTGTCCAAAAGCAATTTTCTGTTTGGCATCTCTAATGCCAAGGTTGCGACGCTGTGATTCAAAATCGGTTTAGGAATTCTTCTTCGCGGAAGATCTTAGACCGTTTTGAACTGACCTTCTGTTTATCACGAATTCGGACGCCTCAATCGACGCGTTGAGTTAGCAGAGTGTGTCCACATTTTGGATCAATTGCGATTGTGGATGACGTCTCTTCAAGTCGTCTGTAAGCAACTGATGTTTGAATCCGTGGGGATGCGTGAAGAATCTTCATGCTGATAACTAATTAAACGCTAACACCTTATCCCACGGGTAAGTAAATCCGGGGTGGGTTCGTAAACCAAAGGCTGGTCTCGTGACATCAAAAAAACAATCACCATCACAGATGACCGAAGAAGTTCAAGAGGGATCTCCAATGGATCAGATAAGGGATGATTCCTTTCGATTCATCATGGTTTCGCTTTTTCATTCCTTGGGAAAAGGCTTGATCGTTTTTGCGATTGGTGTCTCTCTGATTTTTTCGATCGGAGTAGCTCAACGTAGCGGCTGGTTAGCGTCAGAGTCAGGCATTCAACAAGCATCAGGGGAGAGCGGCGCGACGGCCTCTCGTTACATCTGCCCGATGATGTGTACACCGCCGACCTCAAAGCCAGGTCGCTGCCCTGTCTGCGCGATGGAATTGGTGCTGGCAACGAGTTCCGCATCGAATGACGGCATCTCAATCACGGTTGATGCACATGCGAGGAGAGTTGCTGGAATTACAACCGCGGTCGCTAGAAGCGAAGAATTACAAAGAACGATTCGAACAGTCGGTACGATTGAGTTTGACGAAAGCAGGCTATCGACCATTGCTGCTCACGCTGATGGAAGAATTGAAAAGCTGTTTGCAAATTACATGGGAGTCGAGGTGGCTAAGGGTGACAACCTCGCACTCGTCTACAGCCCACAGATCTATACGGCACAAGCTGAGTACATCGCAGGGTTAGAAAATACAATTTTAGATTCGGTTGTTGCTGATCAGGGCGGTCTCGCTGAATTGGCAAAGGAGAAGTTGATCGAATTTGGAATGACGGAGCTGCAGATCCAAGAGCTGAGTAAGAGTCGGAAGGCTAGTTCTCGCATTCAACTGAAGTCTCCTCAACTTGGGACCGTGATCGAGAAGAATGCGGTTGAGGGTGATTATGTCAAAGCAGGGGCCCCGATCTTTAAAGTCGCCGATCTGTCGACTGTTTGGCTGATTTTGGATTTGTTCCCCGACGACGCTGCTTTGGTGCGTTTTGGACAGATTGTTCAAGCGGAAATTCAGTCCATCAAGGATGAGGTGTTCACTGGGAGAGTGGCGTTCATTTCACCAACGGTGAATCCTCGAACAAAGACCGTACGGGTGAGGGTGGAAGTTCTGAATCTTGACGGGGAATTGCGTCCCGGTGATTTTGCAACGGCGAAAATAACCGTTCCGGCGATTCCCCTTGATGAGGTTTATGATCCCGAGCTCGCGGGTAAATTCATTTCACCGATGCATCCCCAATTGATTCGTGATACGGCTGGATCTTGTCCTCTGTGTGGGATGGATTTGATACCGACTTCCGACTTGGGCTTTGCCAATCAGCCTGTGCCGGGACAAGAAGTCATAACGGTCCCTCGTGACGCGTTGTTGATCGCTGGTAGTCATGCGGTCGTTTATGTGGAAACAGAACCGGGACGATTTGAAATTCGGCAGGTGTCGGTTGGAGTCTTAACCGAACAGAAGGCAGTTGTAACGGGTGGGCTGGCCGCAGGTGAGACGGTTGCATTGAACGGAAATTTTCTCATCGATTCACAGATGCAATTAATAGGTAATCCATCCTTAATTGACCCAGAACGCGCACCGATCTTTTCGAGTGAACCCCTCGCTCTGCTCGTGAAGGAGCCGACACTTTTTCAGAATCAATTAGGCGAGCGAATTGATCACATTTATCAGTTGTATTTTGAGTTGCAAGTTGCCTTGTCAGAGGATCGCGTCCCATCAGCCACCACACAGAATACTTTGATCAGCGAGCTTATGGATCTGGAGTCTAACGCTGAAATATCACAGATAACAAAAGGTTTGATCGCGCGGGCGCGGAGTGCAACGGCAAGTCTGGGTGGGACGATCGAAGACTGGCGGTCCAAGTTTCGACACGTGAGTCACGCTTTACTTCGAGTTGCCGCTGACATTCGTGGCCCCGCCACCTCGCTCAAGCTCGTTCATTATCACTGCACGATGGTTCCTGGAAACGGTGGAGATTGGATGCAGTCAGAGGGGAAGAAGCAGAATCCTTACTGGGGCAGCAAAATGCTACGGTGCGGTGATCTGGTGCGGGATCTTTCTATCGATGCGATTGAAAAAGAGCTTGCTGTCGGTGAGGTAGAACAATGATCATTCGAGGAATCATACGCTTTTGCGTTCGTGAACCTTGGCTGGCGTTGTTGGTTGCCTTGGGGGTAGCAGTCTATGGTTTCCTGAGTTATCAGAGTGTTCCGATCGATGCGATACCTAATGTCGGTGAGAATCAGGTCATTGTACTGACACCATGGCCGGGGCGATCTCCGAAAGACATCGAGGATCAGATTACGTATCCGTTGAGTGTCACCTTGTCATCGGTTCCCGGTTCGGAGTCCGTCCGCGGGAAGAGTATGTTTGGCTACAGCTTTGTCCAGATTACTTTCAGCGATCAAACGGATTTTTATTGGGCGAGAAGTCGAGTTGCGGAGCAGTTGGGTTCAGCTGCTTCACAGCTTCCAGCTGGCGTCACACCCCAGTTGGGGCCAGATGCAACTGCGCTCGGACAGATTTTGTATTACGTCCTGCAGCCTTCTTCTGAAGGTCAAAGTCTGGCCGATCTACGGAGTTTGCAGGATTTCGTCATCAAGTACGAGTTGCAGGCCGTTCGCGGGGTCAGCGAAGTTGCGTCCATTGGCGGTTACGTCAGGCAGTATCAAGTAGAGATTGATCCAGATCGTCTTCGCTATCACGGCTTGTCGCTTGATATGGTTCTTGGGGCGATCCGTTCGTCCAATATGGATGTCGGTGCAAAGACAATCGAGTCGACTGGCATGGAGTTTATCGTTCGAGGCAGGGGTTTTCTCGGGCGTGACGGTGATTTAAAGCTGGCGGTTCGAGATATCGAAAACACGGTTGTCTCACAGAGAGACGATGTGCCGGTTCGAATCAAAGATTTGGGCCGCGTCCAAGTGGGCCCTGATTTTCGACGCGGTGCACTTGATTTCAATGGTGTCGAAGCGGTTGGTGGAGTTGTCGTCATGAAGCATGGCGAGAATCCCAGAGCGGTGATTCAAAGAGTTAAGGAAAAGATCTCGCAGATTGAACCTGCCTTACAGGGTGTAAAGATTAAAGCAGTCTATGACCGAACAGGATTAATTGATGAAACCATCCAGACATTAACGAATGTGCTGCGGGATGAGATTTTGATGACCGTTGTGGTCGTGCTTTTGTTCCTACTCCACATCCGTGGCAGCCTGGTTGTTGCTTTCTGTTTGCCGTTCGGCGTGCTCATCTCGTTTGCTGCAATGCGGTGGTTTGGCGTCGATTCGAACATTATGTCACTCGCGGGAATTGGTATCGCGATTGGCACCATGGTTGATATGTCTATTATTTTGGCTGAGAACATTTACGGCCACTTGGCTGACGCAGAAATGCATCAGGAAGCAGCACTAGATCAGAACGCGGATGGCGCATCGCGCGATCGGCTGATTGAGGAGGCAGCAACGGAAGTTGCACCCGCTGTGGTCACTGCTGTCGCGACGACGTTGATTAGCTTTCTCCCCGTATTCTTTTTGACCGGTCGCGACGCACGGCTCTTCAGCCCCCTCGCTTACACGAAGTCCTTCGCAATTGCAGCAGCTTTGGTTGCTGCGGTGACGATGGTTCCCGCTTTATCAAAAATCTTGATGAAAACACAAAAGCGGAAGCGTTCTGATTCGATTGGGATCGCGTTGGCTTTTTCGATTCTTGTGGTTGGATGTTTTCATCTCTTTTGGCAAGAGTTTTTTGTCGACCGGTTCTCGATTCCAGTGAACTTTGCTTTGGTTTTCACGGGAGTCATTTCGTTCTTGGTTGGCTGGCAGCTTTCGAGAGAGCGAATTAGGCCGATCGATGAAATACCGACCAGTCGATGGATTCGTTTTTTGTATGCAGCGCGATTGAAATTTGCGCTGGACCATAAATGGCTTATCCTGACGTTCCCAGTGCTGCTGTGCTTTTTCGGTGCTGGGGCTTGGTTTGGCTTGCCCGCGTTGCTTCGGCCCGTAGAGCAGTTTGCAAGTAAGATTGGCGCTGATCTTAATGAACTCCCCGGATACGTGGATGGCAAGCATCTTTTCCAAGGGCTGCAGGGCGACGACTGGATCGCTTTGGATGAAGGTAGTTGGTTTTACATGCCAACACTCTACCCGGCGGTGAGCTTTTCTCAGGCCATGCAGGTGTTACAGACACAAGATGTTTTGATTGGGGAAATCCCGGAAGTCGAAAATGTCTTGGGGAAGATTGGTCGCGTGGAGTCAGCGCTAGACCCCGCGCCGGTTGCAATGATCGAAACCTACGTCATGCTTCGTCCGAAATCACAGTGGCGCGAAGGTGTAACCAAGGAACACGTTTGGGATGAAATTAACCGAGTGGCAACGTTGCCCGGCGTAACCCCAGCATCGGCTTTGCAGCCCATCGAAGGTCGAGTCGTGATGTTGCAAAGTGGCATCAAGGCACCAATGGCGATTCGTGTTTATGGTGATGATTTGGAAAGACTCGGTAACGCTGCGTTGTCGGTAGCTCGTACTCTCAAGAAGAATCCCTTGGTTGATCCAATGACGGTAAACCCAGATTTGGTGATGGGGAAACCTTACATTGAGTTTTCTGTTGATCGTGATGCCGCATCCCGTTACGGAATGAGTATCGCGATGGTCAATGAAGTGATTGAAACAGCATTGGGTGGAACCAACCTTATTTCGACCGTTGAAGGTCGCGAGCGGTATCCGGTTCGACTGCGTTATCCACGGGATCTTCGTGAGCGAGTAGAGCAATTGGTGCGTCTACCCGTGGTAACACCCGGAGGTGCCTCGATTCCATTGGGTGAAGTAGCCAAGATGGAAACAACGTGGGGACCTGGTGTCATCAATAGTGAGAATGCGAGGCTCGTCGCACACGTGAGCTTCATGCCTAATCACCGAGCGGGCGACCTCGAAACCGTTGAGTCAGTTGAAAAACAACTCAGGACGGCACAGCTTCTTCAGACTGAAGATGCCAACTACCTTGGTTTACCAGCTGGTTACTCTCTCGAAACGGTTGGAAGTTTTCGGAACCAGCTGGAGGCGAATCGAAGATTGACGTGGATCATCCCACTCGTTGTGGTGATCAATTTGGGTTTGATATATCTCCAGTTTCGTGATTTACCAATCGCACTAGCAGTTTTCACTGGGATACCAGTCGCGTTCGCAGGTGGTTTGATTCTTGTTGCTTTGATGCAAATTCAACTCAATACGGCAGTCTGGGTTGGTTTTATTGCCCTGTTTGGCTTGGCGGTAGACGATGGAGTGCTAATGGCCACCTACATTAGGCAGTCTCTCGAGAAGGCACCGCTCCTGACCCGCGAGAATTGGACGCGACGGGATTTGCGGGAGTTGATCTATCAGGCCGGTTTAAAACGTATCCGCCCCTGCGTCATGACAACGCTGACAACCCTAATCGCCCTCGTTCCCATCTTGATTGCAACCGGTAAAGGAGCGGATGTGGCTCGCGCGATGGCGGTGCCGGTTTTTGGTGGAATGTTGGTCGAGCCAATTACGTCATTCATTTTGCCGACACTTTACTGCGGATATCTCGAACTCAAGTTGAGGTTAAGTCGGTGAGATTGAGATTTTCTCGTCGGGGTAAAACCCGTACGATGAACTGATCAAGAATGATCAGCCGGAGGACGATTATGAAGTTGTCGAGCCGGTTGAGCAATCTGGAACACAAACAATCACATGGAAGTGGTAGAGATGTTTCCACAATTGACAAAACGTCTGCGCTTCGTGGTTTGCCTAGGCACTTCTGTTCGTCTCGGGCTTTGGTGTCTGGTCACCTCCGCAATGCTGGTTAGTTTACCGGCTTCTTCACCATCCCAAATTCGCGTGGATCAAGAAGAGCCTTTAGTGAACCAGTGGGTGACGCGGTTGGCCAGACTGCGGGTTAAAACTAGACTGACGCAGAAAGATGTTCAGATTAGTGTCGCAGGACCGGATGGGTCATCGCTCAATTTATCCACTGAACGCATCCGCGGAACGATTTCTATTCAGTGTGGATCAGATCAAAAATGGTATCGGCATGAGTTGCGGACAACCCCAGAGGGATACTTAATAACTTCCTTGCCATTGTTGGCTGCCTCCGGCGACTCAGTAGAATTGCGTGTGCAGATTATTGGTGTTCTGGAAGACCAAGCTCTGCTGAGCTACCGAGTGTCGGGCGTCGTTGCTGCGGGTGGCAAACAGATTCAGCGTGAAGCAGTCGCGAGACAACGTTTCTGCCCTATCAGTGGACATTTGCTCCATCTTTTTTCTGATCCTATCGAAGTCAATTTGAGCGGAAGAATCGTTTATTGCTGCTCCCCTGAGTGCGCATCGCAGTTAGAGGAAGCGACGGAAGAAAAGCTGGTGAGTTTCCCGACGGTAGGCACTGGTGAAGCTTTAGAAGGAGACACTGATCTCATTCGACTTCAGAAGTCATGTCCAGTGATGGATATGCCTCTCGGCAGCATGGGAGATCCCGTCAAAGTCATGGTGGGTCGGCAACCCGTTTTTCTGTGCTGTAAAGGGTGCCTCGGGAGAGTAAAGAAAAATCCGGTGTATTACGCAAAGCAATCGGTGGTCGGTGGGTCAGATGAATTCTTACACCGAATTGCAATCGCAAGTCAGGCAGAACGTTTCGATGTTGGGGATGCTGTAGAAAAGCTGCCAGATGGCGTGCATCGAGTTAAAGAAGAAGATCGGCAATTGATTGCCGCACAAAAAATTTGTCCCGTCATGGAGGAGCCACTCGATGCGATGGGGGGACCTTATAAGGTCAACCTGAATGGCAAGAAGATTTATATCTGTTGCCCCGGTTGTGCGAATTCACTCCGAAGAGAGCCAGAGGAATACGTGGGGTTCTTGCATGAGCGAGGGATCACTTTGCCGCTTTATCGTTAGTCCGTGGCCAAATGCAGCTCGCATGAAGCGAGTATTAAGATGGATGAAGCATCAGATGAAGATGCGATATTTGCCCATGTTCTATTCCGATTCCATTCTGGTCAGAAGCGGCATTGATGTGCCGTTTTTGGCAAGCTGACGATGGTACCCCAATTGGGGCGAGAAGATCATGGTTTGGCCTGTTTGGGGGAGAACGATCGGCGGAATTCTCGTTCGCCACCGCGATCCACTTCCTCGCGATTGATTCGTGGGATTTCACGTGCTCCAACGCCACGTTATCTCAGCATCGGTGTTCCTATCCCTTATGATAACGCTCGAGGCACTGCTAAGCAGAATCGTTAGTCGTGAGATTTAACCAAATAGACGGACGTTTGCAGGTCACGTTGGATTTAGATTTTGCTTGTAATCGCTAGGCGAAATATTTGTGGGTTAAAGGTAATTTGCAATGAAGAATCGATTGCTAATGTTTGCGATGAGTTTTGCGTTATTGACGCATGAGTTTGATGTGTGCGCGGAGGATTCGAGTAAGTCGTCAGCAGGCAGTGAAACGGCCTATGACTCATCGGTACCGACTCCGACCTTCCTATCCGTTTCCTATGGCTCGCACCCAAGACAGGTATTGGATGTTTGGGTTGCAGAATCAGAGAAGCCAACGCCCGTCGTCTTCGTGATTCATGGTGGAGGGTGGTCGGGTGGAGAGAAAGAGCGAGTGCATCGTTTTGTGAATGTCAATGAGCTTCTTCGTGCACAGATATCAGTGGTCGCGATTAATTATCGTTTGATGCGACACGCCAATGCGGAGGAGGTTGTTCCTCCGGTGAAAGCTCCTCTTCGTGATGCTGCAAGCGCGTTGCAGTACGTAAGATCGAGGGCCAAGGAGTGGGGTTTCGATGCCGAGCGGATAGGCGCTGCAGGAGGTTCTGCTGGTGCCTGCAGCAGTTTGTGGCTTGCTTTTCATGATGACCTCGCTGATCTTTCGAGTGAAGATCTGGTGTCGAGACAATCAACACGTTTGACCTGCGCGGCAGTGATAGGTGCTCAGACAACTCTTGACCCGCAACAGATGAAGCAGTGGACACCCAATAGTCGGTATGGTGGTCATGCCTTTGGTGTGAGGAACTTTGCGCAGTTTCTGCAACAGCGTGAAACACTACTGCCGTGGATTCGTGAGTATTCGCCTTACCATCTCGCGTCTACCAATGATCCGCCAGTCTATCTCTACTATTCTGCTAAACCAGGTTTAGGGGAGCCCCAAAAAGATCCGACGCACACTTCCAATTTTGGTGTGAGGCTCAAAGAGCGACTAGATGAATTGGAGATTCAGTGTGAACTCGTATATCCCGGTCGAGAAAAGGGTAACGCCGAGAATCCAACTGCGTACTTGATTGCACGCCTGAAAGCCTGATGTGACGGCTCGCTTAGATAGGTGGGGTTGATGGAGTCCATCATCTCTTACCCTGTTTCACTGTATTCAATTGATTTGGTGCTCGCAAAAAAATGAGTGTTCTTCGATTCCAGTCTTTGGCAAGTCTTTTGTCGCGATGTCTCGTAGTCGTTCTCCTGGTTCATACTGCAGGGGCTCATGTCACCGCGCAGATTCAACCCTACGAACAGTACCCAGAGGCTGAGCCTCCCTACTTTCGCGTCAGGTATGAGCCTTCACAGCAGGATGGTGGCTTGGCATTTGGCGTCAACTACACAATTTGGATTCCGAGTTCAGTTGGACCATTGCGCGGAGTGATTGTTCATCAGCATGGCTGCGGCGAGGGGTCATGCAAATCAGGTTTGTCAGGCGCTTACGACTTACACTGGCAAGCGTTGGCCGAGAAGCATGATTGCGCACTGTTGTCGCCTGCGTATGAGCAACCGGGAGATGCAGACTGCCAGCTGTGGTGTGATCCACGTAACGGATCGAGCGCCGCATTTCAGCGTGCATTGCTTGACCTCGGGGAGAAGAGTGGCCATCCCGAATTAGCCGAAGTTCCTTGGGCACTGTGGGGGCACAGCGGTGGTGGTCATTGGGCTGGCGGGATGGTGTTGCTGCATCCAGATAAAGTGGCCGCTGCATGGCTGCGATCCGGTGTCCCCTTCTTAGAAGCGAATCCAGATCGTCCAACGATCAAACACCACCAACTCAAAAAATCTGCTCTGCGAGTTCCGATCATGTGTAATCCGGGAACGAAAGAGGGAGTGACAGTTAAGGAAGGGCGTTTTGCTCGCGTCTGGCCGGCAAACCAGAAGTTTTTTAACCGCATGCGGAAAGATGGCGGGTTAATCGGCGTTGCCGTTGATCCTTTGACGAGTCACGAGTGTGGCAATCAACGTTACCTCGCCATTCGATGGCTTGATGTGTGTCTTGAATCACGATTGCCGAACAAGGCGGGGCAACCAATGCGGGATTTAAATGAACAAGAGGGTTGGCTTGCTGATACACCTGGATTCCAGGCTGTGCCCGCAAAAACCTTCCAAGGGGACCCGCAGGTATCGACGTGGTTGCCAAGTGAAGAATTCGCAACCCTATGGATGCAGTATGTAAACGACACGCAAGTAGAAGATGTGACTCCGCCACCCATTCCATATGCAGTTAAACTTTGTGATGGGAAGTTATCTTGGAAAGCGAAAGCTGATGTTGAAAGTGGGATTGAAAGATTTTTGATCTACCAAGGTGAGGAAAGGATTGGAGAAGTGGTCTCGGAGACCAAAAATCGATTTGGTCGAGCGATCTTTCAGGGACTACTTTATAGCGATACACCGACACTACCGTTGAGCCAGATGGAGTTTGTGCTTCCCAGTTCAGTTTCTTCAGAAAATACTGAATACCGAGTCGTGACGGTGAATTCAGTTGGACTGCATTCTGCGATGTCCGACCCAGCAGTAGTAGTCAGTTCGGACTGCAATGAGTAAGGGCATTCAGAGTTTTGCCAAATCGAAGAACAGATTAACACAGGGGTTTAGTCGAGTGTTTTTGAATGAACGAATCATTCGTTTGCAGATTGCAGTGTGCGCTGTCTGGTGCTTTGTCTGCTTTGGCGGCACGGCCTGTTTTTCTCAGATCCCAGAGGGGAATAAGGTTTCGCCTAACCATGTGAAACGGCAGCAATTGGGCCTGAGTATTTTTAAAAATCATGTTCGAAAAATACTGAGTGAACATTGCCTTGAGTGCCATGGCGGATCGTCGATCAAAGCAGACTTCAACCTCGCATCTCGTGCACATCTCGTAAAAAGCGGCTTCCTTGGGGACAAGGCTGCTGATAGTTACTTGTTTGAACTTGTGACTCACGAGTCAGAACCCGTAATGCCACTTAATGGCGATCGGCTTGGTGACGCGGAGATTGAGTGGATTCGGCAATGGATTGACTTGGGTGCTCCATATGATCGGCCGCTTATTGATTCAATAAGTCAAGAGCCGAAACCATTTGAAGTGTCAGACAGGGATCGGTCGTTTTGGTCATTTTTACCAGTAACAAAGGCTGAGATACCCAAGGTGAAGAATGCTCAATGGTGCCGCACCCCCATTGATTACTTCATACAGAAACGACTTGAGGATCTTGGGTTGTCAGGTAATACGTTTGCGAGCGGTCGGACCCTCGCGAGACGCGCTTCGCTAGATCTATTGGGTTTGCCACCCAAGATTGACGAGATCGAGTCGCTCGATGGCACTTTCAGTGATGCAAAGTGGGAGCAATATGTTACGCAGCTTCTTGACTCGCCGCATTACGGAGAGCGGTTTGCACGCCACTGGATGGACGTCGCCAGATTTGCTGAGTCGCATGGTTATGAACAGGATTATGATCGGCCATACGCCTATCACTATCGTGACTTTCTGATTAAGGCATTCAATCAAGATATGCCGTTCGATCAATTTCTACGTTGGCAGATAGCAGGTGATGAGCTAGCCCCCGATGAACCACTCGCCATGATGGCAACCGGATTCCTCGGCGCGGGAGTCTTTCCAACGCAGTTAACAGAAGCAGAATTTGAGTCAGCGAGGTACGATGAGCTGGATGATATGGTAGCGACTACGGGAGTGACTTTTTTGGGGCTCTCGGTCGGTTGTGCTCGCTGTCACGATCACAAATTCGATCCTATTTCGGCCGCCGATTACTACGCCATGGCTGCCAATTTTACGACGACGATCCGCAGTGAAGTTGAGTTGGATCTTGAGCCGCAGCAGAATGCCTTGAAGAGACAGCAATGGTCAGAAGCGATCAAGGAAGCTAAGCAAACGCTCCAGACGTACGAAGCTGGTGAATTGCAAGAAGATTACGCGCATTGGTTATCTAAAGTTGATGTGGCTTCACTTGAGTCCAAGTGGCAGCGGCTAGAAGTGTTGTCGGTGCACTCTGATGCCGGCACAAAGTACCACCAACAGTCAGATGGATCTTGGTTAGCAATAGGAACCGTGCCTGCACAAGAGACTATCACCATCGAGGGTCGTAGCGACCTTAGTCAAGTCAGCCAAATTCGATTGGAGGCGTTAACACATGACAGCATGCCGCGAAGAGGGCCCGGTCGAGCCGGTAATGGCAATTTTGCTTTGGGCGACTTTCAAGCCTTCGTAAAATCTAGACTCGGTGAAGGTGTTAACGGATCCAGCAACGAGGATGAATTTAGAGTTTCTTTTGTAAACGCTAAGGCGACTCATCAGCAAAATAGTGATGCTCTGTCTATTGAAGCGTCCATTGATGATGACAGAGTATCGGGTTGGGCGGTGGATAGCGGTGGTATCGGCAAGGATCAGGCCGCAGTCTTTTCACTCAGTCAGCCATTGGATAACTCAGCGGATAATCGATGGAAGATCGTGATGACGTTCCGCCATCCGAACCAGAAACATGTGATGGGGCGTTTTCGTGTTGCTTTCTCAGAGTTTGAGAATGCTCCCGTTGCAGTCGGGGAAGAGGGTATTTCCACTGAATTGAAAAATGCTTTGGTGACTTCGAAAAGTACTGGCCGTAGCAATGCGGAGGCATGGGATCGTGGATTCAACTGGTACAAGAAGTCGCTCAGTAAATGGATCGATTTGAAAAAGGCTGTTGAATCTCTTGAGCGTAATGGGCCGTCACTGAATTTGACCAAGGTGATGGTATCCAGCGAGGGTGTGCCTCACATGAAGCATCATGCAGACGGACGTGGGTACCCCCATTTTTATCCACAGGTGCACTATCTTCAGCGAGGTGATGTGGATCAAAAAAAAGAGGTTGCGGCTCCCGGTTATTTAGAAGTGCTGACTTCGAAAAATAAAGTTGTGGCGGATTGGGACCATCTTCGGCCTCGTGAGGATTCACCCTTGAGTTTCCGGAGGTCAACGCTTTCAGCATGGATGACCGATGTTGAGCATGGTGCCGGAGCGATTGTAGCTCGTGTGATCGTGAATCGATTATGGCAAGCTCATTTTGGACAGGGTTTGGTTGCGACGCCGAATGATTTTGGGATTTCAGGTGCCGTTCCGAGTCATCCAGAATTATTGGATTGGCTTGCATGCGAACTGATTGAGAACGATTGGCGTTTGAAGCATATTCATCAACTCATCCTGACCAGCGCTGTATACCTCCAGTCGTCGGGTACCAATACAAATAAGCAGCAGATGGATCCTGGCAATCAATGGTTGTCGCGCTGGCTACCAAGACGTGCTGAGGGGGAGGTTATCCGTGACAGCATGCTTGCGGTCTCAGGTCAATTGGATCCAGCAATGTATGGGCCAGGGACGCTCGATGAAAAAATGAAGCGGAGAAGTATTTATTTTTTTATCAAACGCAGCAAGTTGATCCCAACAATGATGTTGTTCGATTGGCCTGAACATTTGGTGAGTATTGGCAGTCGGTCAAGCACAACCATTGCCCCGCAGGCGCTAAGTTTCCTTAACGGTCCCCAAGGTAGAGTTTATGCGGCGGGGCTATTTTCAAGAATTGACTCTGAAGATCCAGATGTTGTGATTGAAAAGGTTTTTCAATTCGCATTACTGAGATCACCGGCAGCAGAAGAGCGCGTGGTCGCTAAATCGTTTTTGACTAAACAGCAAGCTGTGTATGAGGCCCAAACGGACCAACAGGCTTTCGAGAATGCTTCGATTGATCTTTGCCAAATGATTTTGAGCACGAATGAATTTGTGTACATCGAATGATGTGTTTGTTATCGCGAAGAAAGTCGATGCTTGATCAAAACTGTCACACACGACATTGAGAAAAAACTGATGTATTCAAGTTACAAAAATAGCCAGCTATCTTTCGTTTCTCGACGTCAGTGGTTGCAGCGAGCCGGATGCGGGCTGGGTCTACTGGGGCTCGGTGACCTGTTGGTAGATGATTCATCATCGCTCCTCGCCGATGATTTGCCGGAGCAGATTACTTCGGTGGATGATCTCAATCCGTTAGCAGCTAAAAATGGGCATTTCACCGGTAAAGCCAAGCATGTGATTTGGATTTTCATAAATGGTGGTCCAAGTCATGTGGATACATGGAATTACCGTCCCGCATTAGATAAGTGGAACGGCAAGACGATCCGAGAATTTGACGATGGTTTCAAGAACACCACCGGTTTTTTTAAGAACTCTGTAGGCAATTTGATGCAGTCACCGTTCCGATTTTCCCCCCGTGGAGAATCGGGCAAGATGGTTCCTGAAATTTTTCCGCATCTCGGTGATCATGTCGACAAGATGGCTTTTATCTTGTCGGGTCATACGGAATCCAATAATCACTCCCCTGCACTGTTCGCGATGAATACCGGCTTACCTAGGATGGGTTACCCTTGTGTAGGTTCTTGGGTGACTTACGGGCTCGGGAGTGAGAATAGTGATCTGCCTGGGTTTGTGGTGATGAGCGATCCAAAAGGGAGGGGATTACCCAAGGGACATGCTGCAAACTGGAGTGCAGGCTTCCTACCTGGTGTCTTTCAGGGCACCTATCTGCGTCCGACCGGTGATCCGATAGCCAACCTCAATCGAGTTACGGGAGTAACCGATCAGGGGCAGCGCCAACAGCTTGGATTGTTAGAAAAGTTGAATCAGATTCATCTCGATAAGCACCCCGAACAACGGGAGCTTGCTGCAAGAATTGAGAGTTTTGAACTTGCTTATCGGATGCAAATGTCCGCACCCGAGTCGCTCGATATTGATTCGGAACCGGAGCACATTCATCGTCTTTACGGTGTCGGCGATAATCGGTGCGATCATTTTGCACGCCAGTGTCTTACTGCCCGACGGTTGGTCGAACGTGGAGTCCGTTTTGTGCAAATCTACTCCGGTGGTATGGAGAATCAGCGTTCATGGGATGGGCATTCTGACATTGAGGGAAATCATCGTCAGTTCGCGGGTGAGACAGACCAACCGGTCGCCGGTCTTCTGGCAGACTTAGACTCTCGCGGCTTGCTTGATGAAACACTCGTTGTTTGGTGCGGAGAGTTTGGTCGATTGCCGATTGCACAAACAGGAGCAAAACCGGGTCGAGATCATAACCCGCACTGTTTCTGTGCGTGGCTCGCTGGCGGTGGTGTGAAGGGAGGTGTTGATTACGGCGCGTCAGATGAAGTTGGCTACAAGGCCGCCGAAAAGATGGTCCACATGAATGACCTGCATGCAACGCTTCTTCATCTGCTTGGTCTGGATCACGAAAAGTTGACCTACAAGTATAACGGTCGTCGTTTTCGTCTTACGGATGTCGCGGGTCAAGTGATCCATGACATCATCGCATGACCTAATTTGGTGTCTACGGGATCTAGTCGTTGGCGCCCAATCTATCTTCACTATCAAAAATCGACGCTTTGTAATCGATTCAAAATCTCGCCTCATTAACCATCTTGTGGAGTAGGCGATCGAGTTCAAGGCCCAATGATTTGCCCGTGGGGCTAATTCGGCTGTTGAGAATACCAACAAAGCTCTTTCCATCATGTCGTCTAATCATGATAGACGTGGTTCCAGGTAACGAACCAGAATGCCAGTGATTCATTTTTCCACCGGGAAGCACTCGATTACTCCAACCCAAGGAATAGTAAACATCTTTTGGCTTTCCGCTGGCATCAGCGCCAGCGAGCCCCGGTGGTCTTTGATGCATTAGAGCAATGCTCTTGCCACTGAGGATTGGGCATGCGTCGGGGTTGTCGAATGCGGAAGCGAATTTGGCGAGATCCTCGGCTGAAGCAATCCATCCTCCATGAGCATCCATCGCTTCGAGGTACCATGCGCCGTAAGCCGAAGGAATCGGTTCACCGATCGAATCAGGAAAGATGGATCTGCCCTGGTAGGGATGATAATACCGCACCTCGCCGGGGGCTTTTTCTTGGAGCTTGGTATTGCCGAGTCGCATCGATTGGATCCCCAGTGGTGCGAGGACATTCTCGATGACGTAGTTTTCGTACTTTTGATTCGTCGTGGTTTCGATCAATCTCCCCAAAAGGCAGTAGCCAAAGTTTGAGTAGGCGTACCGCGCGCCGGGGGCGAAATCGAGCGGTTGTGACATCATGGCTTGGATCACTTGTGCCGCATTCGCGGGAGATGGCACGTCGAGTTGTTGCGCGAATCGTGTGGACTGAAACATGGGATCAAAGGATTGGTCGCGATCCCAACCACCGCGGTGTTCAAGCAAGTGTTTTATCGTGATTTGCTTCAGCCGAGGGTCAGTGGTTCTTTCTCTATCATCAAGTAGCTCAAGACGTTCGTAAATTGAATCGTCAAGAGACACTCGCCCTCGTTCAGCGAGTTGAAGGACAGCGACTGCTGTGATCGGTTTCGACAGGCTTGCGATTCTGAACAGACTGTTCGGTGTGACGGGCTCCTTCTTGGCTAGGTCACTATAGCCATACCCGGAAGCGAAAATTAATTTTCCACCATTGGCCACAGCGATCGATGCACCGGGAATCGCATGAGTCTTCAGGAATTGCTTCATTGATTTTTCGAAGTTGTCAAATCCATTAACCTTCAGTTCGGTGGACGGAGTGGTTGGAGAGGGCGTTTCTTTGTATCCAGGGCCTCTCAATAAAACCCCACTTCGAGTCCCTGTGTATTTTTGGTTTTCAAACGCGATCACTCCGTTGACAACGACAATGTCTATTCCTTTGGACATTCGATTTGGATTTTTGAAATCTGCTAGATCCATAATCCTTTCCGGATCAAAGATGACTAGGTCCGCAGCCCAGCCTTCTTTGATCGCTCCGCGCTGCTCAGCAAACAGGATCTTTGCAGCTTTGGATGTCGCGTTTTCAATGGCTTGTTCTAGGCTGATTACAGGCGTGGAAATGGCATACTTGTGAAGAACTCTTGGGAAAGAACCGAAAGACCGGGGGTGCGAGGCGATACGTCCTGTGTCTGCTGGTCCGACATCGGTGCAGTATGAAACAAACGGTTCCGAGATCAGTCGTTGTTTGTTTTCTGACGACATGGTTTCGGGCAAAACAAAAGCGTTGACGGATGCCAAATTGAAGAATGTATCCCATGGGTCTTCGCCTCGAGCTTTAGCAATTTGCCCAATGCTTAAGCCATTTTTAGATGTGTATTGTGGGTGATTGCTTTTGCCGACAATCACAAGGTTCCAGTCTTTGCCAACGTGCCGAAACCAATTCTCCCATCCAGATGTTGTCTCCATTTCTTTTTGAACTTCGGATCGAAAGCTTGCGTCATCAAGTTTCGCAATCAGCTGCTCTCTTCCGTTGGCAAAGTGACGTGGATGGATGAAGGCTAGGATGCCCAAGCCGTTATGGAGGTAGGGATAGATATCCGCAGTAACTTCCAATCCATTCTTCCTTGCTTCTTGGATTTCGCGAATCACTTGCGGCATCTTGTCCCAGTTTTGCTTGCCAGCAGCTTTGAGGTGAAAAATATGTACCGGCGCATTCGCGTCTCGACCGATTTCAATTGCTTCTGCTACCGCCTCAAGGACTTGATCGCCTTCATTTCGCATATGAGTGAAATATCTTCCACCTGATCGACCGGCCGTGTTTGCCAAAGTACTCAACTCTTTTGTGCGAGCGAACACTGCAGGTGGATAAATAAGTGCACTAGATAAACCAATTGCGCCCGCATCCATCGCCTCTTGGACGAGTTTTTGCATTGCTGCCAGCTCGGTGTTGCTGGGGCGCCTATCGGTATCACCGAGAATGATTCGTCTGATTTGCGTGTGACCAATTGTTTGCGCAACATTGATCGGAATACCGGCTGAGTCCAATCTTTGAAAATACTCGGACATGGTGGTGTAACCCACGCGGTATTCTTGCTCGGATTCGAGAGGCGCAGCCGAGATGCCTTCTCCCGCATTGATGGTTGTGATTCCTTGGCTGAGAAGGTTGAGTCCGGATTGAGGATTGTCAATCATTGGAGTTGCGTTTTGCCCCATCATGTCGATGAAGCCAGGTGATACGATCTTTCCGGTCGCATCAATTTCCTTCTCTGCTGTATGTTCGGATAGATCGCCAAGTTTGACGATTTTACCGTTGTGGATTCCAATGTCGCCTTGGAATCTTGCGGCGCCGGTTCCGTCAATAACTGTTCCGTTGCGAATGATTAACGCCAACTCTCGCGCCTCGCAAATGGAGTTGACGGTCGCGTAGGCGAAGAGCAAACCTAGGTAAATCCACGAGATGTATTTGCGAACTGTATTCATGTCGTATTGGTTTTGCTAACAGTTGGTTGAAGGGGTCCCGAAAGGGGGCTTCTTCCTCAAGTGTGATATTGTCAAACGGCGTTTTGATTGAAATTGTTTGCAGGAACAAGATCAAGTGTTCAGGCATAACGACGCGAAAAAGGTTAAGAACGTTTTGTGAAAAATGAGTCCTGCCCCGTTTTGAGTCGAGTTGAATAGGTTTGCATGGATAAGAATGATCAGTCGTCCGACAGCCTTCCTTGGGTGATCGAAGAGGAACCAGATCGATTGGTGTTGCGTCATGAGCACCTTTGGCTCGGGGTTTTTGGAATCCCATTCGCAGTACTTAGCGCATGTTTTGGTATCGGTATCTGGTTCATTCCCGGGGTGGCCGTATTTCGCGACTGGCCGATCTTTGCTGGAGGCTCGGTGATCGCACTCGGATTCGTGGTGATGGGTTTACACCTCACTTTTAATCGCGAGGAGTTTATTGCTGATCGGAGGAGCGGCAGGTTTGAGCACGTCAGTGGATTCGGACCGTTTACCAAGAGAAGGCTGATCGACCTAGCTGCAATCGAGCGGGTGATTTGCCGAGAGTCCAAACGCCGAAGTTCTTTTCAGGAATATGAAATGGTCCTGCAGGAGAAAAGTCGGCAGCGAATCATCGCTGTATTTGTGGAGAAGGATGTGGTTTTGTGGGAAGGTCTACGCTGGAGCACCTTTTTGGGATTACCGTTGAAGGACGACATTACCTAATCAGACGCACAAAGGGGTCAGGACTCTTAATTAAAGAAAAGAGTCCTGACCCCTTTGGATTTGATTCAATAGCACCCACGGGAGGATTCGAACCTCCGACACCCGCTTTAGGAAAGCGGTGCTCTATCCCCTGAGCTACGCGGGCGGAGTTAACGCTAGGCAAGCGAGCCAATCGATTGGCTCCGCAGCCACTGAACGCCGTGCTCATTGTGAGGCGTAACAGTAGCGGCTTTCGTCCTTTTCGGCTAGCTACCTAAGTGTGACCTCAGTTAAGTGTGTCATTTAATAATATGGTCCAAAACCGCTACTACAGCTTTTGGGCACCCTACTGCTTCAGGTTTTCCTTAATCACGCCTGCGACGTACTCAGCGAGCTTTTCACTATTTTCGGGCGTGTAATGCACGTTGGCTTCTCGAGTCGGCACATTCTTACTGGCGAACTCAAAAAGACCATTCGTTTTGATTCCGTGTTCCGACATAACCTTCTCTGCGATTGCATTGTACTTTTTACTGTCACCGACGACCCTACCGGCTGCTCCTTCGGGAACGGGTGTTGTTTCGCACCACAGGATGGTGGCTCCAGTTTTCTTTACCCGCAAAGCGAGTTCATGAAGATTCTTTGCGTACTGGTCAGGCGGGATTTGCTGATGACTTGAATCAGCCTTTGGATCCGCAAGGTTTTGACCTTTGGGCCCCATGTATTTCAAATCGTGTAATCCGTGATTCATCTGAATGAGGCTCCAACGTCTATCGCCGATCCACGCGTTAATTTCCTCTAGTCCTCTGCTCGAGGGGCCGCAGTTGGTCTGAGGCCGATAAACATTGGCAACCCCTTTCAGTTTTTCTCGCAAGGGAACCATATAGCCAATCGAGATGGAGTCACCAATGATCAGGACGTTTGGGAGATTCGGGTCTGGGTTCTCAGGATTCTGGTATGCAGGATTCACTTTTCGAGGCGTTCGAGCCGGTTGACGCTTTTGGGACTGGATCGCTCGAGGTTGAATCGCTGGCACCTTCGGGGTTAGTTCTGGGACGTTTTGCGAATTAGCTTGTCCGGTGAATAGAAAGCTAAAAATGCCAATCGTTAGTAGCTTGCTGATGGAGAGGTTCTTCATGTTCATGATCGTTTGTGAGTTAGCGGTTAAATTTTGTGACAGACTAAGATAAAAAGTCGGATCGACATTCAAATTCAGACTTACCATCCCGTCAGCCATTTTTTGCCTCGTGGCATTTGTTTACGGTGCACGTAAATGGTGTGATTTGCCTGCGGGTGTGACGAAGGCCGACCTCACTGATTTGCATATCTTAGCGTCCACCGCCGGTGCAGGCTGAATAATGGATGAGCTGTTCAATTTTTACTAGTGAATGATAAAAGCAATGGATGAACCTAATTCCATCTTTCGAGTCCTTGATGCTTCTCTGAATCGCGTGCACGAAGGTTTTCGGACACTTGAGGAAGCAGCTCGGTTCGTATTGAATGATGCCTTGCGGTCGGAAGGCATGAAGGATTTGCGTCACGATCTGGCGGAAATTGCAAAGCTGATCCCGAGAGAATCTTTGCTGCGATCACGAGATACGGCGTCTGATGTCGGAACAGAGATTGAATCCGAAGGTGAGTACGCAAGGCAGGATTTGAGATCGGTCGTCGCAGCTGCCTCGGCAAGAGTGCAACAGTCTTTGCGAGTGCTTGAGGAATACAGCAAGGTCATCGATTCTTCCGTAGCGAAACAGTTTGAGCGGCTTCGTTACCGTGCCTATACCGAGTGTGCGGAACTGGAGTTGGCAATCTCGACGAAACCCACAAAATCAAAACTCGAAGATTCCCTGCTTTACCTCCTGATTGATGGGGCTGTCTCGGATCAGCAATTCGAGACGCGGATGACTGAATTGATCACGACGGAGGTTGATCTTTTTCAACTTAGAGATCGCAGCTTAAGTGATCGAATTTTATTGCATCGGGCAAAAATTGGAGTGAAGATTGCACGTGAAGCGGGAAAGCTATTCATTGTGAATGATCGGCCGGATTTAGCTGTTGCAGCTGATGCGGATGGTGTTCATGTGGGTCAAGATGAGCTTCCTGTGTTGGAGGCAAGGAAAATAGTTGGGGCGAATCGTTTGATTGGTGTTTCCACTCATCATCTCGATGAAGCTAGGCAGGCAGCGGTCGATGGTGCCGATTACATCGGATGTGGCCCAGTATTTCCTAGTCAAACAAAGCAATTCGACCAGTTCGTAGGTGTCGAATTGCTCCGGCAAGTTGCAGCTGAAATTTCGATACCCGCGTTCGCTATCGGTGGCATCGATCTTTCGAATTTAACGGATGTGATTGAAGCTGGATTTAATCGCGTAGCGGTTTCCAACGTCATTAATGCCTCAGCGGACCCGAGGCAAATTGCGGCCGATATGAAAGGGCTCCTCGCGGTTGCTTGATGAGACGAGCTAATTCGAAGACGTGAAATGATAGTCGGGCAGTGTTTTTCTTGGGGAGGAAGTAGCTTTGTTGGAGATAGAGCAAAAATACCGCGTGGAAGATGCATCGCGGCTAATACGGCAATTGGAACGGATCAACGCATCCGAGCAAGACGAAGAGTTTCATGTCGATACTTACTACGCGCACCCTTGTCGTGATTTTCGCGAAAGTGGTGAAGCGTTACGAATTCGCCGAGTCAATAATGATCCAATGGTTACTTACAAAGGGCCGAAGCTGCCAGGTGATGTGAAGGCGAGACAGGAACTGGAGTGGAGATTGGATCCTGGAGATCGTGATGGCAGCCATATGATGGAATTATTGAACGTTCTTGGTTTTGAAGAAGTAGCCACCGTGCAAAAGACAAGGAGGGTGTTCTTTTTATCCGATGTCGAGACCACTTTGGTGATTGATCAAGTCGAATCACTGGGCTGTTTTGCCGAAATCGAGAAAGTCATTGCAGATGTTTCCTTGGTCGAAACGGCCCGAGAGTTGATCAAAAGTCAGGGAATTCAGCTGGGTCTCGAAAAAAACGAGAACCGAAGTTACCTGGGGATGCTTTTGGAGTTGCCAAACCGCTAAAATACCTACGCACCGAAACATGTTGGAACGACAGTTGTTCCAACCAAACACATCTTGACGCCGATTCGTACCGGTGACAATGTTGTGTTTGAGTCGCCGTTGCGTTGTACAACTCGTTCCCATGGGGATTTTATGATGATTAAGAAAGCTGTTAGCGGCCTTGCCGTCCTCCTTATTGCAGCAGCCACTGTTGTCGCTGCTGAAGTCAATCTCGAAGGCGTCAAGTGCGTCGTTGCACCTAAGGCTGCCAATGCATCCAAGGCAGTTGATTACAAGGGCGGCAAGGTTTACATGTGCTGCGGCGGTTGCGTTGGCAAATTCAAAGCCAACACCGCAAAATTTGCTGAGAAGGCAAACCATCAACTGGTTTCTACCAAGCAATTTGCTCAAAAGGCTTGTCCATTCAGCGGTGGCGATTTGAATGAGAGCACGGCAGTCGAACTCGCTGGCACTAAAGTTGCCTTCTGCTGCAACAATTGCAAAGGCAAGTTCACCAGCGCTTCAGACGATGCTGCGAAGATGAAGTTGGTCTTCAACGACAAGGCTTTCAAGAAAGCTTTCGCAAAGAAGTAAGTTAAAGTGCGTTTTGATTACGATGACACGTGATCAGATCGAATCACCGGCGGTTGCCTCTAGTTGGCAAACGCCGGTTTTTTTTGCTCGTGGCAGCGTCTTTACCACCTTCGCCGAAGATTGAGTTGCACAACGGTTTAATTGTTCTCAAAAGACTCTTGCAGCCTTGGCAATCATGCTGCCGAAGTTGAGAAGAAAACGAAATCCGGTGCTATCTCCAGTCGGTGACTCTGCCATAATAGAGCAGCGTTCGCTTGACGCGTAGATTTTTCGATCCAACAGTTCGTGAAGGTTGACCCGCCTCGGTCGAACGATCGAAACGCACATGCGGCTGACCGTAGTTTGTAAAAATGGTGATAAACAGATGTATTTTAGCCTTGCTCGCCGACTGGTAGTTGAGACGGACAAGCGTTTACTATTTAAAGCCGCTTGGACTCTCGGTGTTCGGGGATTGTGGAGTGTGCATCAGCACAAACGCCGACTGAAACGCGGCGAGTTCTTTCCCCCGTTTCTTTACCTTTCGGTAATCAATAGCTGTAACTTGCGTTGCCAAGGATGCTGGGTCGATGTGGGTGCTAAGCAGCATCGAATTGAGGTGGATGCGGCTAACCGCACGATTGCTCAGGCCAAAGCGATGGGCAACAGTTTCTTTGGGATTCTAGGTGGCGAACCGTTCATGCACAAAGATCTGCTTAAGATCTTTGAAGCGAACCGTGATGTTTATTTTCAAGTCTTCACCAATGGGCATTTCATCACGGATGAGGTGGCGGCAAAGCTGAGAGATTTAGGGAATGTGACTCCCCTGATTAGCGTCGAGGGTAGTGAGATCATTAGTGACACGCGACGTGGACGCGACGGTGTTCTGAATCAAACCATGAAGGGTCTCGAAACTGCATTGCGTCACAAATTGCTTGTTGGTGTTTGCACGAGTGTGTGTCAGTCCAACTTGGATGATCTTGTCCAAGACGCTTGGGTAGATCGTTTGATCGAAATGGGTGTGATGTATTGTTGGTACCACATCTACCGGCCAGTTGGCCCTGAGCCGAACCCGCAGCTTGCGTTAACGAGTGAGCAGCAACGCAGAGTGCGGCAGTTTGTGGTCGATACTCGTGCGACCAAGCCGATCATCGTTATCGACGCTTATCATGATGACGCCGGAAACGCGCTTTGCCCCGCTGCTACTGGCTTCACTCATCACGTTAGCCCCTGGGGCGATCTCGAGCCGTGTCCGGTTATTCAGCTTGCTAAAGAGTCGATTCATGATTCAAAACCGTTGGCAGAGACATTCAACGAGTCAGAATTCCTGCGGGACTTTAGGGAGCTAACCGCTCAGAACACTAGAGGTTGTGTCATTATGGAACGCCCAGACTTGTTGGTTGACCTTGCGGAGAAACATGGGGCTCGCGACACGACTGCTCGCGGCGGTGTTCTAGAGGAATTGCGTCATGTGACTCCAAGGAGAAGTCAGTTTCAACCCGGTGATGAAATACCAGAACGCAGTTTGGTTTATCGTTGGGCCAAGCGATACGCATTCAATGACTTTGGAACGTACGGTAAGCATTTTGATCAAACCAATTACCGCGACCCGGATCAGATGGATGATCACGATTTCGCCAACGATCATCTGTCTACCGCATCGGTCGGTTTGCCGGTGGTGACTCGAGATGATGCAACACGATAGCATGCGCGCGAGTGATGTTTAGTTCACCGACGATTCAGATCGTCCCTCCATTATTCGGTGGTGTGTTTCGTAGGAGTCCGTTTTCGGATATTGCTCGAATGAAAATGCACCAATTGGAACTGAGTCGCGTTTCGCTTTTTCGGGCAATGAAAACGTTGTGTTTGTTAAACGTTAACGTCAAGGTAAATGTTGTCGATCCCGTTGATTTTTAGTTGTTTTTAATCGCACGAAATCCGTCGTTCTTGTGTGTCAGGCGGGCTGAAAATGCTTTGCCAGCAGCTATGATGTGGGCTGTCAACGCGGGGTAGAAGTTTGGTCACCCAAAGGTCAGATCCGGCGTGTATCAACCAGTTAGGGGGCGGTGATGTGGCATACCAGTCGCGGTGATCGAACGCTTGTCGGTGATGAAGCTGCGCTGATTGGTCGAGCCATTGATGAGTTGGTTTCCGCACTGGTGATGCGAATCCATGACGATTTTGAAGAAGAGGCTAGCGACTGTTCGACGGGGATTAGCGTTTACGATTCCTGCACGGCGTCTCAACGCATTGCGCTCTTGCACCAGGTCGCGAGCTTTTTGTTGTGTGAGACGACCGAACCGCTTCCGTTGACTGCCCTGACAGATGCAACGGTAGCGGCTCTCTTTGTTGAGGTGCGAGATCAGGTCGCAATCGAGATCCGTCTGGGAAGGCAGCCGCGAACTGTTTCGCCGAGAGGGCTCGACAAAACAACACAAACTTCTGATCAGCATCCGCCGGAAAGTTGGCGAGAGCTGGTGTTGTTGGCACATCAGGCATGCTTTGATTGTCGTTACGATTGCGTTGACGCTGACGACGAAGTGGTTGTATTTGATCAGGAGTGCGCGGAGCTTCCGGAATGGGAACTTCTGATCAATGAACTTTCTGAATCGATTCTGTGGGATCGTGACTTTGAGCTTGCAGAAGGTTTTCTTGATTTGGATCCTGGTGTGTCAAAGCACAGGCGGCGTTTGTTAGGTATCGATGATCATTACTTTTCTGCCGTACCCAATGATCCCGATACTGATTCGGTTTTTGATTTGGCAGATCAGGCATATCGGATCACTCGCGCAAAGCCACGTTGATTCGAGGCAATCACGATGGAATCCCCTATCGATTCAGTGAATGAAATCATTGAGGTGAATGATGAAGGCGTTTGAGGCGACGACGAGATTTTTTGAGATTGCGGCTGACCAGCTCGGAATTGAATCCGATATCCGCCAATCATTACTCATGCCGAGCCGTGAAATGCAGGTTCAGGTCACGATAGAACGTGACAACGGTAGGCTCGAGAATTTTGTTGGCTTTCGTGTTCAGCACGACAAGTACCGTGGTCCAATGAAAGGTGGATTGCGGTATCACCCGAATGTGGACTTGGATGAAGTACGAGCGTTAGCAAGTTTGATGACTTGGAAGACCGCCGTGGCTAATCTGCCTTTTGGCGGAGCGAAGGGCGGCATAGGTGTGGATCCTAACACCCTTTCATCACGAGAAATCGAGAGATTAACTCGTGCATTTGTTGATAAGATTCACGAAATCGTTGGCCCAGACAAAGACATCCCAGGTCCTGACATGGGGACGGACCATCGGGTGATGGCATGGTTCAGGAATCAGTGGGAAAAATACTACGGTTTCAATCCCTCGGTGATTACCGGGAAGCCGGTCGAAGAGTACGGTGCAAAGGGGCGTGAAGAGGCGACCGGTCGCGGGGTAGGTCTGCTGACTCATAAGTTGATGAAGCGTTTGGGAGCCAATTCCAACGAGACCAATATCGCGATCCAAGGTTTTGGAAATGTTGGTGCCCATGCTGCCAAGTTTTTAGACGAGGCACAGTTTCCAATCATTGCAGTCAGTGACATCTCTGGAACCTACTATCGCGGTTCTGGGCTGAACGTTCGAGCGTTGCTCAAACATAAGTTGGAGCATCCTCGCGGCCTCTTGGAAGGGTATCAGGATTGCGAAAAATTGCCCGCCGACGCATTGTTGGAGCTGGGAGATGTTCATGTTTTGATTCCTGCGGCGGTGGGTGGAGTCATTACCGAGGAAAATGCGGAGAAAATTCAGGCAAAAGTGATCGTCGAGGGTGCCAATGGGCCGGTTTATCCGATTGCAGATTACATTTTGCACGAGCGTGGGGTCACCGTTCTTCCCGACATCCTCGCCAATGCTGGCGGGGTCACCGTCAGCTACTTTGAGTGGGTGCAGAACCGGCAGCATTACCGCTGGACATTGGATCGAGTGCGAAGTGAGCTCGAGCATACCCTCAGCGATGCCTTCGAAAATGTCTGGCAGACTGCCAACCAGCACAGTGTTTCATTGCGAACAGCGGCTTATATGATTGGGATTACCCGAGTTCAGCGTGCGGGTGAATTAGCCGGGTTTGCTTGATTTTTCACTAGTTCACAGATCTCCAACCGCTGGGCTCGACGAAATCGTCCCCGAAGTGATAAATTACGCGGCTCTTTGTGGTTTTACGTCTGCCCACTGCATTTGCGCTAACGCCTTTAACCGTTTGTAACATCTGTGATTCTGATTCTTAAGAGTAACGCTACCGAGGAGCAAATCGAACACGTCTTGGCACGCGTCGAGGAAATGGGGCTCCAGCACCACCTAAGTCGTGGAACCCACCGCACAATCGTTGGGATCATTGGTGATGAGGATCAGCTCAGAGAAGACTCTCTGCGGGCGATTCCCGGTGTTGCCAGTGTGGTTCCCGTCCTTCCGGCATACAAACTAGCGTCGCGTGATGCTCATCCTGAGCCAAGCGTGATCGATGTGGCTGGGGTTAAAGTTGGCGGTGGTCACCTTGGAATGATCGCCGGACCTTGTAGTGTTGAGGACCGCGACCGAATGTTCCGTATTGCGGAATCGGTTTGCGAGTCTGGAGCGAATATTTTTCGCGGCGGAGCTTACAAGCCGCGAACAAGCCCATACGCTTACCAAGGTATGGGCGAAGAGGGGCTGAAGCTGCTGCGAGAGGTCGGTGATGCTTTCAAGATGCCCGTGGTGACCGAAGTCACCGATCCGCGTTTGGTGGAAACCGTCGCTGAGTATGCGGATATGTTGCAGGTCGGTGCACGAAATATGCAGAATTTTGTCCTGCTGACAGAGGTTGGTAAGTCGCACCGGCCGGTGCTGCTCAAAAGAGGCATGAGTGCCACAGCCAATGATTTACTGATGTGCGCTGAGTACATCTTGTCTCAAGGCAATCCCAATGTGATCCTTTGCGAACGTGGAATTAAGGGGTTCGACCCGGCAACTCGTAACGTCTTCGACGTTGCTGCTGTTCCCTTGCTTCACACGTTGACTCATTTACCTGTGATCGTCGATCCTTCTCATGCAACGGGGAGACCGGATCTCATTCCTGCCTGTTCAATGGCTGGTTTAGCTGCTGGTGCAGATGGCGTGCACATCGAAGTGCATGATTGTCCTGAAGTTGCCAAGAGCGATGGCCCACAGGCTTTGCTGCCTGAACAATATGCTGAGCTTGTTGTCCAAATGCGGCAACTGGCTGGAATCCTTGGAAAAACTATTTCACCCCTACCGGAGAAGTCGCTTTGAGCCGTCGTCGAATCATTGCAGGAAACTGGAAAATGAACATGCGTTCATCCTCGGCCACCGCGTTGGCCTCGGGGGTCGCTGAAGCGGTGGGTGAAAATCCTTCTGTTGATGTTGTTCTTTGTCCGCCATCAGTTTATCTCAGTGCTGTTGGGGAAGCAGTTGCAGGAACTCCGGTCGGTCTCGGGGCGCAAAACCTGTACGCTGCCGAAGACGGTGCATTCACCGGAGAAGTCAACGCAGGCATGCTGACAGACGTTGGGTGTGGCTATGTGATCCTTGGGCATAGTGAGCGACGCGCTTTGCTCGGTGAAACCGATCAGCAGATTAGCGAAAAACTGCACAACGCCTTAGCTGGCAATTTGACCCCAATTGTTTGTGTTGGTGAGACTTTAGGGGATCGAGAATCAGGCCAAACCGAACAAGTGGTCGAAACTCAGGTTCGCGGGTCACTTGCAGGGCTTGATGAGGTTCGTGCAACCTCGATCGTCCTGGCTTATGAGCCAGTTTGGGCGATTGGTACCGGCAAAACGGCCACTCCTGAGCAGGCTGAGGAAGTGCACGCTTTCATTCGTCGGTTGCTCGGTGATATCTTTTCGGCTCAGACCGCCGAACAAATTCGTATTCAGTATGGTGGTAGTGTTAAACCGAGCAATGCAACTGAACTGCTTGGTCAACCCAATATCGACGGAGCCCTAGTCGGTGGCGCGAGTCTGAAAGTAGAAGATTTTGCAGGCATCATTAACGCCGGTTAAAGCCTTCCGACTGCTCCGAACTTTCCAGATAACTTTGAAGTGAACGACCATGATGATTTTACCTTTGGCTTCCTTGGCAGGTGTTTTGCTCGGATGGCTAATGGCCTTCCTCTCACTATTTCTGATCATGCTGATTCTGATTCAGCGTGGAAAAGGTGGTGGATTGACTGGTGCCTTAGGTGGTCCTGGTGGGCAGAGCGCTTTCGGTAGCAAAGCAGGCGACACCTTTACAGCGATCACCATCGTCGTGGCGTCTCTGTGGGGTCTGACCTGTGTGATCACAATGTTGGTCCTTGGAGACGGGGGGAGCAGTCCCGCGACGGCGGCTTCTGCTGCTAATGTTCAAGACGCCGGCATCGACGTTGAGGACGGAGGGGTCGATGAAGCGAGTATGGGCGGCGACATGAGTACCGATGATCCCGATGGTTTGGTTACCAAGACAGACCAAGAGGAAGATGTGGAAGCGGACTCCACCACCCCATCTGCTGATTTGGCACCAGCCGAGACTGATTCGTCTGAATCGGATCCGGTCGAAACTGAGCCTAGCGAAGAAGCAGATGAATCTGCCGACTCTTCCGCCGCCGCAGAAGAATCTGAGTAGGCTTGGGGTGACGCTCATCGCATCACAAAGTCATCCGCGGGTCTGTCATTCGCGGGTTTGGGCTTGACTGGTGACTCATGAGGCGTGGGCACTGGTTCCCGCAGTGAGCACTTGCGAGCTCAGCAGGGTTGTCAGCTCTGAGCTTAATGAGCAATTCTTCATTTTCGATAACGCTTCACTGATTTGATTGATGAAATCAGTGTCGCGACGGTCAATTGATCACAAGGACTCTCTATGTCGGACAAGCACGCTTCCGCTGTTCGTAGTATGACGGGCCAGGGGCACGCAAGTGCCGTCAGTGAATTAGGGAGTGTGCAAGTTGAGATTCGTACGGTTAACAGCCGGGGATTCAAGTGCGTGCCAAGGCTAAGTGACATACTCTTGCCGCATGAAAATCAAGTGGAGGCATTGATTCGCAATCGTGTGCATCGCGGGACGGTACACTTGAGCGTGACCTTCAAGCGTCCAACTGCAGAAGAAGTGCCATCGATTAATACTGCTGCAATAGATACCTATCTAAGTGCGATCGGGCAGTTACAAGGGCGGCATCAGGGTGTCAAAGCACAGGTCGACCTCGCCTCACTCTTTTCACTTCCAGGTGTTTTAAACACCGCGGTGGTAGACCGTTCGGGAAATGAGCAGCGTTGGGATTTTGTCCAGCAGGTGATTCTCGAGGCGATTGATCATCTTGATACGATGAGAAGTATCGAGGGGTTTCGTATGTCAGAGAGCCTTGAGGTGGATTGCGATCAGATCGGTCAGAATCTTGAGGCGGTTCGGAACACCTCACCGAGGTCGGTTGATGTTTACCGGCAGCGGTTGCAGGGCAAGATTGAGCGGACGCTCGAGGAGCATGGTGTGCAGGTCTCCGAGGTAGATTTGCTACGAGAAGTTCAGATCTATGCTGACCGAGTCGATATTCACGAAGAGATTGTTCGGCTTGGGAGCCATCTGAAGATGTTCTCGAGTGTGCTGCGGGGCGAGGAGCAGTCCAGCCAGCCGACTGGTCGAAAGCTGGATTTCATCCTTCAGGAAATGTTTCGAGAGACCAATACCATTGGTAGTAAGGCATCAGATGCTGAAATTTCCACCCACGTGGTCGAAATCAAGTGTGCCATTGAGAGAATGCGGGAATTGGTGCAGAACCTAGAGTAACCATATCCTCGACATCAACTCTTAGGTTGCGAAGTCGGTTGACGGGGGTGTGAGCGGGAAAAACGGGTTTTCAGAGATGGTTGATCGTGAAAAAGGTAGATTGGTGATCATTTCCGGCCCGAGTGGTGCTGGGAAATCAACCGTTGTCCTTCAATTGCTGGATCGTTGTGAAATACCCCTAAAACTTAGTGTTTCCGCGACAACAAGGCCGGCTCGGGCTGGAGAGATTGACGGAGTACATTATCATTTCCTTGGTGCGTCTGAGTTTGATGACCTACGGGAGAAAGGCGAATTCCTCGAGTGTAAAGAGGTTTTTGGACTAGGCTACTGGTATGGCACACTTAGGGAGCAAGTTGCCACTGGTCTAAAAGAGGGGTTTTGGGTTATTTTGGAGATCGACGTGCAGGGAGCCATGGCGGTTCTGGAGCAGAGCGATTTCGAACCCATCACCATTTTTATCCACACCGGTGGGCTCGACTCATTGGAGTCGCGACTGCGGGGGCGAGAAACAGAGGATGATGAGGTGATTTCTAGGCGTCTAAGGATTGCTGAGG
Source organism: Rubripirellula sp. (assembly GCA_022425745.1). GTDB lineage: Bacteria > Planctomycetota > Planctomycetia > Pirellulales > Pirellulaceae > Rubripirellula. The sequence goes on along the minus strand of JAKMEW010000086.1, from coordinate 3,442 downwards.
ATGAAATTCAACTCATGCATCGATATCGGTATCAAATCATTAATGACTCGGTCGACCAAGCGGCCGATGAAATCTGTCAGCGATTGGTCGAACATAGAGACTTATAGGGAGCATTAAGAATGCTAGAGGAACTGAAAGAAGAAGAGATCGTTAACAAGGTTGGCGGTCGCTTCAAGTTGAGCACGCTGATTCAAAAGCGTCTTGTGCAACTCAACCAAGGCAGTCGTGCATTGGTGAATGTGGATACCCACGACAAGATGACGATCGTTTTGCAAGAAATCATGCAGGACAAGATTGTCCTGAACATGGATAACGAAGTTGAAAAATTGATGGACTTGGACGCAACCATTGCTGCGGCCGAAGGTCCAGAAATTGAAGCAGCTGACCTATGAGTCAGACGCCCGCTACCGTCTTACTGGCAGTGGGTGGAGGCATTGCGGCCTACAAGACGGCTGTGTTGTGCAGTCGTCTCGTTCAACTCGGCCATGAGGTTCGGGTAGTGATGACCCCATCGGCGCAGCGTTTTGTCGGTCCACCGACCTTCGCTGCTTTATCGGGTCGCTCCGTCGGAATCGATAGCTTTGAGCCGGAGCAGTATCCCACGGGGGCACACATTGAGTTAGCTAAGGCTTTGGATCTAATGATTGTTGCTCCCGCAACGGCTAATCTGATTGGCAAGTTTGCTAACGGGATTGCAGATGATCTGATCAGCACACTTTATCTGCAGTGCGATTGCCAAATGTTACTTGCACCGGCAATGAGCGAGTTGATGTGGAGTAAGCCTTCGGTGCAACGCAATGTGCAGCAGCTTCGTGCGGATGGGTGCCAGCTCATTGGGCCTGAAGAGGGCTGGCTGAGTTGTCGCAGTCGAGGAGCTGGGAGAATGAGTGAGCCCGAAGACATTCTTGAGAAGGCACGGGATATTTTGCCGTAGATGCCCTTCTTGCCCAGCAGGTTCTGCTGTGGAAATTTCTTGCCAGCGTCGTTTGATTAATTTCAAATTATTGGTTGCCTGAGCACTCCATCTTCCACTTAACCACTGTTGCTTTCTCTACATTAATAGGGACTGCTACGTAGGAATTATCACTTCGTTGCACGAGCGACTAATTCATCGTTTTTTCTTAGCGCTGAGCGGAACGATTCATGCCGGTTCATGTTTTTGGTCATCGTAATCCGGACACGGATGCGATTTGTAGTGCACTTGCGTATGCGGATTTTCTTCGCCAGACCAGTCGTCCAGATGCGGTCGCCGCCTGTTGCGGGACTCCAAACGAACGCACTGAGTTTGTGCTTCGTAAAGCGGGACTTGCTTCTCCCAAGATCATGATGGACATCCGTCCCGAGTTAGAGGATGTTTGTAATCGTGATCCGATCACCGCAAAGAAAGGTGATGTGTTTTTTGAGGTTTATCAGCGTATGCTTGATCATGGTGTTCGGGCGATTCCCGTGCTGGATCAAGAACACAATGTAATCGGCATCGTCACGCTACTTGATTTGCTTCAATTGATGTTGCGTGGTGGTGTGGATCCGATCAAGTCGCGAGAGGTTCGGACCACTCTTGATAAAGTGGTTGAAGTGATCGGTGGATCCTATCAGCATTCGGTTGAAACAAATCGCGTGGACGACCTTGTGGTTACGGTCGGTGCGATGAGTGCAAACGGGTTCATGTCTCGAGTGCGAAAGTTCCCAGCGGAGCGATTATTGGTCGTCAGTGGGGATCGACCAACGATCCAATTACCGGCGATCGAGACTGGCGCAAGAGCTCTAGTTGTTACCGGTGGTTATCAGCTTTCAAGCGGTCTGCTGCAATTGGCCGAAGCGCGGGGCGTTACCGTGATCAATAGCCCTTACGACACTGCAACCACAACGATGAGGATTAAAGCTGCGCATCTCATCGATTCAGTGATTAACCCAGAGTTCATGAAGCTTCCCTCGAGAACTCCCGTCGCGGCAGCAAGGCAGCAGGTCTATCGATCACCACAGATGGTATTTCCCGTCGTGGACGGGGAGCGGTTGATTGGAGTGATCAGTAAAAGTGACTTGGTGCATCCACCGAGACCGGAACTCATTTTGGTCGACCACAATGAGATTAGTCAGGCTGTTCAGGGCGCTGAGGATGCGGATGTGATTGAGGTGTTGGATCACCATCGACTGGGAGGTTCATTGAAGTCAACCAATCCTATTCGTTTCTATATGGAGCCAGTTGGGTCGACGTGTACCCTCGTTGCCAAGTTATTTCGATCATCAGGGATCGATCCAACCCCAGGAATTGCTCTATGTATGGCGTCTGGGATGATCAGTGATACACTCAATCTACGTTCGCCAACCGCAACCGATGTGGATCGTGATTTACTGTGCTGGTTGCAGAAATTTTGCGATGTCAATCTTGATCAGTTTGCGGGTGAGTTTTTTCAGGTTGGGTCTGCTTTGCGATCGTGTGATTCTGATCAGGTTGTTCGCGAGGACTGTAAAGAGTTTGAAGAATCCGGTCGTCGTTTTTCAATCTCTCAGATTGAAGAAATTGGTTTTGACCTTTTCTGGAAACGCAAGGAAGAACTTTCAAGCTCGTTGGAGGAGCTTGCCAAGTCGGCCGATCTCGAGTTTTCGGCGCTACTTGTGACTGATATCTCAAGCAATGGAAGTTTATTGCTAATGAGTCGCGAGCCTGACGGGTGGGAAGAGATTAATTATCCCCAGCTAGAAGATCGTCTTTATCAGCTAGATGAAGTGGTTAGTCGGAAGAAGCAGTTGCTTCCACTCATCTGCAGCTTGCTAGAGTCTGCACCCCCATCGCAACCAAGCTGAGATCCATCTTTTAGGGGCTGGGGATGTGCTGCATTTGTCACCGTATCGCGAACCGAACTCTTTTATGTGTTAGGAACAAAAGTATGGATCGAATTCGAATCTCCCAGATAGTCGGTGCCCTTCATGGGGAGTGCGGCTTTGTAAAACGACTTTTGTTTGGTCTGTTTTTGTGTTTTTTGAATCTCTCGGTTGTGCTTGCGCAGCATGACGGCGCACGTGATTCTGTCCAGCAAATTGCCGTGGGCAAGTTTGGAAAAGTAGACGATGTTTTGGCTAACAAGAAGCCTTTTGCCGGTGAAGCGGAATCAGCGTTTGTAAAAATGCTTCAGGCGATTGCTGAGGGAAATGTTTCACTGGCAGAGGAGTATGGAAGACGTGCGGTTGAGCTTGGCTTACCGCCCGAGCGAATCTTGGTTGGTCCCAAAGAGTTGATGAACCGTTTGCCCGCCGATTCAGAATTAAAACTTTGGGCCAAGAAGCAAGTGAAGCATCAATTGGTGCATGGGCCAATGGTGGGATCGGTCACCGATCGGTCTGCTTCCGTCTGGTTGCGAACGCTCGGTGATGCGCATGTGACGGTGAAATGTATTGAAACAGGTAGCAGCGTCACGTCGGTTACATCTGAGCAGGCTGATTG
>JAKMEW010000077.1 GCA_022425745.1 Rubripirellula sp. | reverse complement strand
TGGCTGGAATGCGTTGGCGACCGGGCAAGTGTCGGCGACAAAAATCAGCGAGATCGCTTTGATCGATGAATCAGCGAAGGGTGCGATCAACTGACCGTTGACGCTCGTCAATTTCAAAGCGCGAAGCTGCTTGGCCGTTTCATCCGGTTTTTCAGCCGAGACCGTAACGGTGAGAAGCATCACCAGCGTCAGGCTTTTTGGTAAAGAGCGAATCATCGTCGGCGTTCCTCCAGTTATTGGCGAGCTGTTTGCGACTTATTGACGTCCATCACGTCGTCTCCTTTGCCGGCGGCGTTAAAAATCCGGCTTTGAAAAAAGCTGCGAGCTGAATCGGTCAGCGACTTGGACACGGCCCTTTGCAGTTCGGGACGATCCTTTTCGTCTTTGGCAACAACTTGCACGGTGACGGCGCCCATTTCGTCGTTGGACTCGCGGCCCCATTTGATGGGTTGCGGCGGCGAGTAGGGGTTTTCTGGATTGTCGGCCGAGTTGTCGTAAATGATCTCTGCATACAGCTTGGTGCCGGCCGGCAGCGAAAGTGGCTTGGCAAATTGATAGCGGTCCTGCCAGTCCAAATCCCAATCGTCAATTTTCATCAAGGTCATCTTTCCGCCATCAGGCAACGTCGCTGTCATTTCCATTGCACGGCAAATGTAATGAGCGTGGCCGCGGATGCTGATGGCTTCGACATCAACTGGCAGAGTGATCGATTGCGAGATTCTAAAATTCTTCTCGCCCGCCGGTACGTTGAGCCCAGCGAACCGACCGAACAGCGGCGGCAATGGTACGTCGACGGTTTGGCGAGAGGGCGGCTTGTCGGCAAAGTAAATCGCCATTTCAGTTTGTTCCCATTCGACTTTACCCGACGGATGAAAGTGCGTTTGCATGACGATATCGCTGCCCTTAGGCAACAATTGAGCTAAGTCGCCGGGCAATTTATTTGGCATCGCACCGGGAACATAACCACCCAAGCCTCGGGCCGAAAAACCGCTACCAGCACCGCCACGCAAGCGATTACCGATACTCGAGCTTAGAAACGACATACCACCGATTCCAGGTTGACCGTCGCGGCCTTCTTGAGCGCGAGCACTGCCTGATTGATCGAGAAAGAACAACGCGTGATGAACGACGCCGCGCGCCGAAGGACGCAACTCGATCCCCTTGATCCATTTGTCCTCCTTCAAGTCAAGCGGAAACACAAACGAACGATAGACGTCCGGCCCCGAAGCGGGCACGCGGAAACCGTCTTTCATTTTCACAACGAGATCCGGCTTGCCCAGACTCCAACCGTCGGGATACTTCGGTGGTTGGATCGAAGCCAAGTCGCCGGCGGGCATTCCGATTTCAATCCAACGATTCAGCAACGATTTTTCTTGCGGCGTCAATCGACGATCGTTGGCGAACTGAATATTCCTGTTCACCAGCTTCCAAGGCGGCATGTAGTTGTCGTGAACGACGGCTTGCATGGTCGCCGCTCGCTCACGCACGTTTTCGTAGGTCAACAACTCGAATGGCCCCGACTGCCCCTTGCGATGGCACATCGTGCATTTAGCATGCACGATCGGAGCGATGTGTTCGGCGAATGTGACTTTCACCGGATCGTCGGCGTTGGCGATCGAGGGAAGCAGTAACAATAAACCGGGTAGCAACGCGCTAGATTTCATTGGGTTCTTCCTGAAAGCAGTGATGAAAGCCTAAAGTTAAGCATCCGTTGATTCGGACCGTCGAAAGACGGGAAATCGGGGACAGCACGAAAACAATATCGCACCCTCCATATTCGAAAATGGACTGGGCTAATTACCGAATTCCAGGTATCCATGGGAAATCTTCAGTGAAGCTCGCTGGGATATAACCCAGCGCAGTTTGAGACAATAAAGTAGGGTAGATCTTCACCAAGAAGACCTACCCCTAGGCAGAGCGACGGAGCGTTTCGCCGCATTCTGCCGTAGCTTTGAACAAAGACAGGCTAGAAATTGGACTTAGGGCTTGCGGCCAAGCATCGGATCCTGCCTTTTCAACAGTCGTATGTCGATTGGTGTTAAGACCTAGCCAAGCTTATCGCTGTACAATTTGCATAAACGCACCGGAGACGGCACGTCGAGCCGCGATCCGCTCCCGCAATTGCTCACGTCGCTCGGGATCGACATCTGCATCACGTCGAGCTGCGATCCGCTCACGCAATTGCTCACGTCGCCCTGAATCGACATCCGCATCACGTCGAGCCGCGATCCGCTCACGTAGTTGCTCACGTCGCTCCTGACGCTCAGGATCGATGTTGCCGCCGTCGCGGCTTCGTTCAGACAACTCGGTGTTAACTTGCTCGCGAATCTCCGCACGTTCGGCTTCGGTGACTTCACCATCCTCACGAGCAGCACTCACAAGTTCCTTCAAGCCCTCCATCGACCCCCGCTCACTGTGTCGCTCCTCACGACGCGTTTGCCGTCGCTCCTGACGCTCGGGATCAATGTTGCTACCATCGCGGCCGCGTTCCGCCAACTCGGTGCTCACTCGCTCGCGAATCTCCGCACGTTCGGCTTCGGTGACTTCACCATCCTCCCGAGCAGCGCTCACAAGTTCCTTCAAGCCCTCGATCGACTCCCCCTCACCGCTTCGCTCGGCTAGACGTTGGGCAATTTCACGAATCGCCCCGTTGCCAAGCGAAGCAGAGGGATCCCGATCACTTAACCGCTCGACAACACGATCACGTAGCGGCGTCTCCGATTGCCATCTTGGTGTGCGATCAGAAATCAATTGATTGATGACACCCAAGGCATCACGGGGTGACAATACACCGTCTTGATTGACATCGACAGACGACAAATCTTCAATGACGCCACCTTTGCTTTGCGCTTGCAGTGCGTTGATGACCTGCAATGCGTCGACCGCCGTGACATGGCCATCGCCATTGACGTCGTTTACAACGATCTCAACGCCGACATCCCCGGCAAGCAGATTGCGATTCTCAAGACTTTGCAGCCTTAATTTTCTGGACTTGCTACCGACAGATCGTCGACGGCGGCTCGGACTGGATTTCATGTTGCCCATCTCGATTAAACCTCTTTAAGATTTGGCGTGGAGAGAAAAGTCTTCCGTACTTCGGTGCGAGCTACGGGTGGCGATCCACTCACCGCCACACCAACCAGTTGTCTGGAACTAGCAATATGTGACTAAGATTTGCAGGTTTTCTCCGAAGGCAAGTTGATGTTGATGCTGGGCAACTGTTTCACCCAGTTTCGTGAAAATCAGTAAATTGCATCATTTGCGGCTGATTCGGAAGCCGACGACGGATGGGCGGAACCTGTTGAGCCATGCTGAGTGCAACCTTCTTTGAGTTTTTTGTCACATTTTGGACTTTGGGCACAATCAGTAGTTGATGTGGTGAGATCGCCGAAAGTTCCCAGGCTGAAAACTAAATTTTCAAGGCAACCCAACCTTGTCCATGGATCAGGATCATGACCGCGACCGAAAAATATTCGAGGTCTTCGTTCGTGAGAACGAGGGAGCGCTCATTGCTTACATCCGCACCTTCACCCGTGATGCTCAAATCGCCGAGGACTTATTTCAAGAGACCATGCTGATCGCGTGGCGTAAGTTTGATGAATTTGATTCACGAGGATCGCTATCCGCTTGGCTGCGTGGCATCGCGAAGAACTTGATTCGTAACACATGGCGAAAACAAAGCAACGATCGGTTGGTGTTTGACGAATCGATCGCAAACGTTGCTCAGAACACAATCGAAGCGGTAGAGATGCAAGGCAGCGACACTTGGTTGGAACGGTTGTCGGTGTTGTCGTATTGCATTTCGCGTTTGCCGGCTCGGTCGCGGAAGTTAGTCAAAGCCCGTTATGCAGACAAGCGAACGACTGACGAGTTGGCGTCGAGTGTCGGGATTAGCGCCGAGGCAGTTCGCAAGCGATTGCAACGCATCCGTGAGCAATTAGCTGACTGCATCGAGCGAAAATTGGAGGAGGTCATAAGATGAGCGAGAAACGAGGGGGCGACGACAAGCAAATGCATGAGCGATCGGATCGCGATGCAGTGATGGATTCGTTGCTGGTCAGCCTGCATGAACAACCAAGCGAACGCGAACAAAGAGTACAGCGGTTGTTGGTGAAGTATCCTCAACGCGGAGACAACACTGGCATCAGGATACCGCCAGAAGCACGAGTTCAAAACCATGCCACACTTTTTCGTGTGCGAAAGTCTCGCTTACGTATAGTTCTGGCTCTTGCGGCGATGATGCTGGTCACGTGCGGCGTCTACGTTTCACTGATCCCGCCGTCAGCCCAAGCGGCACTCAGTCGCGCGGCTACAGTTCTGAATCAACCGGTCACACGTGTCTTTGATGTCGACATCACCACGCAGGGAGTAGTTCAAGAAACACGAGAACTTTCCGCGAAGCTGTATAGGCAATCAACTGAGCGGTTTCTGTTGAATTTTGAAAATGTACGAGTAGAACCGTGTATCGTTGCGGGAAATCCGCAACGACGTTGGATTCGATTTGGGTTACGAACATGGCAGAGCGACAATGAATCCAATGAAGGATTTCCGAACGATGTGTGGTTTGATCTTGCATCCATCCGGCAATTGCATTTCAGCAAGTTGTTTGACGAATTGCCGAAAGGTTATGACCTGCATTGGCTCAATGATGCAATGTTGCCGGGCGACGCCAAAAACATGTATCGCATCGAAGCAGTCCGTCAAAAATACGATCCGTCGATGCCCAAGCGAGTGGTGTTGTGGATTGATCCGGATTCAGACATGACCCAACAAATTGAGGTGTCCATGCATGTAGCTGATTTCAGTGTAATTCGAAGTTTCGTCGCCCGATTTCGCGAAGAAGTCCCACCGAACGAAGCCTTTTTTCAATTGGAGTCACACCGCTGATTGATATGGTTTCTATCGAACGCTTAGTCTCCGCCCTGAGGCGATCTAAATCCGACCCCAACGGAAAGCAACATCGCTAACTTACAAAAGCCAAATCGGTCAACAATTCGTCGGAAGCGTCTAATCTCGGGACTGGCCGGCAATGCTCACGTGGACCGAGTAGAATGTGGCAAGCATCGAACGTCGATT
>JAKMEW010000042.1 GCA_022425745.1 Rubripirellula sp. | reverse complement strand
GTGCGGAAGAGTAAGCGACTTGAGTGTCGAATACTAGGGGCTACGGGATGGAAAACGTCGAAAACATCGGGACTTCGTAAGAGTTGGGGCGGTCGTCTCTGATAGGTCAGCAAGTTCAATCGACGCGTCTAATCAGCGCGACTGAGCAATGCGATCACAGCCCAAGCGGATCCCCAATCATTCGCAGTGGCTGTATGTTTCCCGTTAGCCGACTTTTTGGTCCCAGGAACTCGCCATCGGCCATCAAACTGCTGACTATTGATGAGGTACTCTTCAGCCTTCGCGATAAGCGGTTCAAGTTGGAGCAGGGTTTGGCTTGGATTGTCCGACATTTTTGGGCCAATTGTCCGGAGAGCAAACAATGCATAGCCGGTTCCTAGTGCGTCGCTTGGTTCGTCAAGTTTCCAGCCCCAGCCGCCATCATCGTTTTGGAAGTCTGATAATTGGCGGATTGTGTCGTCGACGTCGATGTTTGTGAATTGCTTAGCGAGCATGAGGCGAAGAGCTAGTATTTCAGTCGTCGATGCCTCTTTTGCCCCGGAAAGAAGCTGATTGACCTTCTCATCCGCGTAGTCGACCCGTTCTTGTTCTAATGCCAACGCGACCCACAGTGTTGTTGCGAGCCGTGTCTCGGATACTTCTCGGCGTTGTGCCGGTAGTTGTCCGCAGGGATTCCAGCTTCCGTCTTCAGCTTGTTGAGAAACAAGGTGTTTCGCGAAACGCTGTTTCCAATCGCCGGCAGTAGTGGTTGGAGACGCCAGTAACAAAACGGCCATGGTGTCGATGTTTCCCGTCATGGTCTCTTCGATGTTGCATGTCGCTTTTTGATGAGGTTTGACAAAGTTGACGACGTCGACGGACCAAGCATTCCAATTCTCGATGCTCATCGATGCCTGAGTCACCGGCGGCGGCTCGTTGTCGGTTGTGGAGGCGTCGCTTGTTCCCTCGTCGGTTGAATTGATTTCGGGCGGAATGTCTTCGGATTTGGACGGCAATGCATTGGATAACGAGTACTTCTGAGCAAGGTTCATCGCCCAAAGCATGGGGGGTATCTGGTGACAGGAGACGCATCCTCGATTCTCTTTCCATGCCTCACCGCTTTCTGCGAGGTAGCGGAGACCACTCGAGATTGCATTGGCTTTCCCTGCGTCCGATCCGGCAGCTAATGTGGCGTGAACGCACGAAAGGATAAAAATCACGAATACGTTAAAGGGGGTAGCGTGAATCATCGAATTCTAATGCCGGTTGTGGGAGGGCGATTTGATGAGGCGGGCGAATCACCATAGCAATGCTAACAGGGCGTGTTTTCTACTTCAACAATTCAGATACCATTCTGCCAGCTTGGGAAAACCGGTCGTCGAGTTTTCTAGTCCAAGTGATCGCGTGGTGTTATCGCTAACTCGTACAGACATCTGCACACTATTCTTTACACGGACGCGTGGCTCTTTTATCCGGGTGGTTAATGTTTCGTCGTCTGTGTCCGCGGGTTGCTTGGCCCCTAAACTGATCTAACGAAGAATAGTAAGCGATCCATGAGACACGTTTGATCGGCCGCTCTAGAGCTATGAAAAATCGGCACCGGACCTATGAAGAGGTTCGTGTGAGAGGATTTCTCGACGCCGTTTCCGGAGAGGAGGGCGAACGCGCCGGATCGTGCCCCAGTGGATCGATCCAAGAAGGAAGTAATGGTGCTGCAATGTACAAAGAAAAGGGCAGGGAATTCAGTCGTGCCGACCTGGATCGCATCATCATGATGGCTTGGGAGGATCGAACAAGTTTCGATGCGATTCGAACACAGTTTGGTCTGGAACCAGGCGAGGTCATCAAGCTCATGCGGCAGGAACTGAAGGAGAATTCTTTTCGTTTATGGCGTGCGCGTACCAACGGGAGGTCGACCAAGCATGAGCAACGCTTTCGAGAGCGAGTGGAGGATGGATCGGTTCGTCGGTTCCGAGCAAAGTCTCAAAGGGGGTAAGATCCTCCGGAGATAAGGTGATGGGTCCGCTAGCCTAAACAGAACGGTGCCGATTGGTTAACGTGTTGATAGCCCTACGCAAACCATTCGTCCGGAATAACCACCGATGCCTCAGAATCAGCGGGAAAAGGAAGTAGCCGTTACGCTAAAGACTAACCTCAAGTGTGGTAACTGCCTGAAGAAGATTGAGCCATTGCTTGATGCAAACCCGTTGGTGGTTCGTTGGTCGGTTGATCTTTCGCACGTTGACCGCTTGCTGCATGCGGTCGTGCTGGGTGCCGATCCCGAACCATTGCTGAAAGGAGAGTTGGCAAAAGTGGGGTTTCAAGGCGAGAAGATCATGGATGTCGGTACAAATGGATTCCACCTTCCCCGTTACCGGCCGCTTCTTATCGTTGTTCTCTATATTCTCGGGTTCTCCGTGTTGATTTCTCATGCATCAGGTGAATTATCCGTGGACTCGGTGACGAGAAATTTTATGGGAGGTTTCTTCCTTGGTTTTTCCTTCTTTAAGTTTCTAGACGTCGGAAAATTTGCTGATGCCTTTGCGAGTTACGATTGGGTGGCTGCTCGGTTCCGGCCCTATGCGATTGCCTATCCATTGATCGAGGTTGCACTTGGGCTAGCGTACGTTTTGACTTGGCAACTCTTGGTTGTGAATGTCGTCACCGCGATTCTGATGGCGGTGGGACTGTTTGGCGTGGTTGGGGCAGTTCGATCAGGACGTCAAGTGCAGTGTGCATGTCTGGGCACCGCATTTAATTTGCCGATGTCGATAGTCACCGTGGTGGAAAATAGCGTGATGCTATTGATGGCCAGCTACGGAATCATTCAGATGGTTTTGGGAGTATGATTCTGAAACGGGTATGAATTGCACCCAGCACCGGGAGCCGCTCTCCACTGAGATAGAACGCTCGCAATGTTTTAGTTTAAGATGCTTAAAAAGATTTCGTTCAGCCGTTAGAGGTCATCTGTGAGTGCATTATCTTGCATCTTGCGTTCAGAGGTTTGCACGTCAACTTGGCCGAGAGATTATTTGCTTTCTAGTGGGTGTTCTGTTTGTGTCGGTGGGGAGTTCGCAAAGCCACTGAGTGGATGTTCTCGAACAGCCTTCCATGCGATTTCTTGAAAGACATGATGCAATTCTTCTGATACCCGTGCAATCCGTGAATTGGTCGGGGCAATCGAGATCTCACTTGTTGCCTTGCGCTGGTAGATCGTGGAATAGAACACATAGCCTTCGAGCCATTCCAGTTCGGCGCCGAGATGACCTAGCTGATCTCGCCAGATGGATTTCTGATTCCCGCCAACTATTCGATGGATTCCATCGATACCAGGTAGTTCACCACGGCGCTGAGCTTTTGCCGCGAGAATCATCGCATCGGATGTGGGCATGATGAAAACTTGATTAGGGTACCGGCGCCGGAGGGAACCCAGCTGTGATAAAGAGAGTTTCCTTCTCTCTTGCCCGAGACGATCTAATGTTTCGTCGGTGAATGCGTCTTCCGAGATCGGTTGGGTTTGAAACTGTGATAACTGCGGCCACGCATCGGAGATGAAAAACTTCATTTCCGGGTGATGCTTGAGGCAGAAATCGATCCAGCAAGAGAAGTATTCCGGGCGATCGTTGTAATAGGGGCCAAAGAGCATGGCATCCCAAGTTGAGTTAGCGATTGCTGAGAGGATTTTTGGAAAAGGACGCCCAGCGAACGCGAAGATTCCGTTTTCCTGTTCCCATTTGTAGCGTGCGCTTCCGGTGATGCCTCCGCCGATGTGCGTATGCAGAGGCTGCTCGCTGCCTTCGGCGCGAACGATTAACGGTAGCGTTTTGTAGCCAGGAGCCATGAAGCTGTGGCCGATTCCCAGAATGCGTAATGTTCCATCCTCTGGCGGTTCATAGGACGGTATGACCTCCGATCCTGATACCTCCTTCCAAACTTGCGAAATCTTTTCTGGGCTTTGGTTGCTGAGTGCTGCAGGGGGAAACTCTGGTTTGCTCCACCCTTCATGTACCTTAAAAGACTTTGGAACACCGGTGTTGGCGTTGCTACCACCGTTGATGCGGTTGCGGTAAGAGTTTACCTCGTTCCACGTCAGTTTTCCGTCGCGATTGATGTCAGCGGCTGGAAAACGCTTGAGCAGTCGTTGGAGTTGCTGATTGGAGGCATTCGCTTGCCGAGGTTGATTGCCGGCGTTGGGGGTTTCTGCGTCCTGAGCGGTTGCACTTTGTCCGCCGAGGGTAAGTAGAAACAACAAGCCGAAGTGCACAATGATTTGATGCCGCGAGAGAGACCACGCGGATAACGCTTTGGGTATGCTATTCATTCCGGACAATTCAGGTTTGTGACTTTTTAGCGTCGAGCGCTCGCTGGTAATACTTGTGGGTCACTTTATCTTGATTTTCTAGTAGCCAATCGATCGAGGGTTCATTTTCCATTGCCTTTCTAATCGCCTCTTTCATCGCTCTGCGATGGATATCGAACAAAGCTTCGTGGTCGAGGTTCTCGTCTGTGGCAGCACCGGGGTTGAGCCAAACAGAACAGATAATACCCAAGTCATTGGCCTTCTCTTTGGGGAGATACCCTTCCCGAACCGCGTCGAGAACGCCATTAGCGATCGCTGCTTGGCAGGTCCCCATCAGGATATTCGTGTAGGCAGAGCTTTTCACGGTTACCTTACTGACCATCAGGGTGACGGGACGAACCTGAATGTCAGTGTCCAAAATCGCGAAGACTTTCGAGTGCCCGGCGGACTGATTGCCTGTCAGTGTTGCAATGGCAGTACCAACCGGCCCATCGAGTTCACCAATAACAACCTCGGGCTCTGCGGCGGTAAATGGTGGACCGCCAGCGATCAGACATTCACCGGTTCGCATAATGATTCGCTCAGACATGAGTTAATTCCGTGGTTAAGTGATTTTGTGAATGAGTATCGTAACCGATCGTCGGTTCCAAGTGCGGACGCTAGACCGCTTTAGTTCGTCGTGACTTTGTGATCTCGGTTTCAGCTAATCTGGCGGGTTTCTGCTGGGTTTGTCTAGGTAGGCGGCACGTTCCTCAAACTGGCGGTGGACCATACGTTCCGCATCGAACGCTCAACTTGTGTGTGAAAGGAATACCGATCGATGGGAGTTCTGGTAAGATTTGAATTTTTAAACAGAACGTTGATGCGAGTAACGGGCGAGGAATTGATGAATACCGTCATTTGGAAGAAGATCGCTGGGTTTCGATCGATGCTGCGGTTGGTGTGTGGCATGCTCTTCTTGCAACAAATGCTCGCTCCTGTGGGGCAAGGGGCTGAATTTCCTGACGATTGGTACTTTTCTCCAAAGATGGGTGTCCGGGAAAAGTGGGAGGGTAAGCCAGCAATTGCCTGGTCGACACAACAGTGGATTGATGAGAGTATCGACCTGTCTGAGTGTCGAGGAAAGGTGGTCGTCCTCGACTTTTGGGCCACGTGGTGCGGTCCATGTGTTGCCGCGATCCCAAAGAATATTTCTCTCGTAGATGAATTCGCCGATGATCTCGTTTTTGTTGGAATGCACTCCGCCACATCGGGTTGGGATAAAGCGCCACAGATGGTTGCCGCAAAACAGATCAATTACCCGGTTGCCTTGGATAGTGGCGACACGGCGAAGCTCTATGGTATCACCGCGTTTCCCACTTACATCGTGATCGACCGTGAGGGTGTGGTTCGAGCAGCGGGGATCACTCCGAAACACGTTGGAGAAGTGGTTAGGAAGTTGGTTGGTGAAGCTTCCAGTTCCAAGGGAGCAATGAAGCTGACGAGTCTGAACCGCGATTGGTTTTATCGTGGTGCCCAGCAGATGAGTCCTTGGATGGATCACGAAGGGCAGAAAGCACTGCCAATATCTGTTGGACGGTGGTTAAGAGATGGGAGAGAAATTCAGTTTGGACGTGATGCTATGGCTGGCGTTGAGGTGGCTGATGAAGCGGAGGCGTCGAACTCCGCGCTTGATCCTGATTCTTTTCTGGGCGAAGACCTTGCCGGGATGATACGGGTTCTTCATTTTTCGCAGCCTTCGTTCCAATTCACGGAGCAGTCTCTCAAGCAGTTCAACGAGGTGGCGTCGAGGTACGCCAGCCAGGGAGTCGGTTTCGTCGTCATCTGCGATCATGAGTCGGACTGGGAAATCGTTAAAAAGAAGTCTGAGGCATTGAAACTTGTGATGCCTGTTGCACTTGATCGCTCACCGCTTACGGCAAGCTCCGACGTCGGTGATGAGGCCAAGCCAGAGGAGACCACTTCGATAGCGGGACAGGTATCGCCAGATTCGAAAGTCGCTCCGAGGGAGTCCGGATTGACGGCTATGTCATACGGGGTGCGGATGCCTGCGATTACGGTGATCGTTGACCGTCAGGGAATAGTCAGGGGGACTGGCATTCGCGGGGACCGACTGGGGGAAGCGATCGATACGCTTCTCGCGGAGCAGAGTCGTTAAGAAGGCGTAATTGAGTCGCGACATGGCGGACGATTTTCAGTTCGCTTTCCATTACGAGGTGTGGGATGACGGTGGCTGAGAAACTTATGATCAACGAGAAGATGATGGACGGACATGCGAATCAGTCGGGCTCTGACTCGCTTCTCGAGGAACTTCAGTCCAGCTTTGGACGCGAAGTGGTGGAACAGGTCAGCCAGACGGTGGTTGGTC
>JAKMEW010000039.1 GCA_022425745.1 Rubripirellula sp. | reverse complement strand
GAGGATATCTGATCAAAGGAAAATCTTCATCCCCCGCGATCGAATTAACGGCAGAATTCTTTTCCCTAAAGCCGCCGATCCAAGTCTCACAGCCGAAAGATGTGGCAAGGTGTCGGGATTAGCGAGTTCACGCATGAACGGGCCCGAGCAAACTGGACGGACGAGAAATCGGAACCCACCCGAAAAAGGGGCTTCAATGGGGAGGGCAGCGAGCCACGCTCCCCCACCGTTTTGTTGATACGAGTGATGAAATCTTTGAATCACTAAACCCCTGAGATCCACCTAAACCTCTGAGATCTCAGGAACTCGGAACCCAGGGTTATTCTCATCCTTTAGAAGAGCATTTGCCTCGTCGGCGTGATCGCCGATGTGCTGCTCGGTTTTTGGGTCAAACGATAACCACGGACCCACCGTGTACTCTTCTTTGTCCTCGGGGAGTCCCACGCCGTCTCGCATCACCTCATGAAGCTTCAAGAAATGCTCACCTGCATCCGCGTTGTCCCCAAAGGAAGCCGCCTTCGCATTGAACGGGACCTGCTTACCGAGCCGGTATGAATTGTTCATCAGGTGGCCGAGAACACACCCATAGTGAGCGTCCATGACGTTCCCATTGGCCATGCTGGGATCACCTGCTCGCACCGCAGCGATGAAAGCCCCCCAATTCCCACCCGGAGTCACCTTTCCTCTGGGGACTTCGAGAGGTTCAGGCTTGGACGGGCCAGGGCGAAGGATCTGATACTTTCCCTCTCCGGTGATCTTGCTTCCATCTTCCAAGTAGTACTCATTGAATACTTGTTGCTGATAATCCTTGTAACTCACATTTCGCACGTTAAACATCACCTGCTGACCGTTGGGAAACTCAGCCAAGCCAAACATCGTGTTGGGCGTCTCCCCTTGGTCTTTCCAAGCAAATCTTCCCCCGATCGCCATCACTCGGACGGGATGGGTTTGGTCCGGGTTCAAGGCCCAACGTGCCACATCAAGCTGATGTGTCCCCTGATTATTAAGGTCTCCGTTACCCGTCTTCCAGAACCAGTGCCAGTCATACGGATGGTAATTTGCGTGGTAATCACTGATGACCGCCGGTCCTTTCCACAGGTCCCAATCGAGATTCGCTGGGGGCGGCCCAATTGGCTCATGCCCAATGGAGCCACGCGGCTTACAACAGTAACCGTACGAGATTTTCAATGGAGGCAGGTCACCGCGGTGAAGGGCTTCGTGTAAGCCAGCAATCCCCGCATCACTACGACGCTGAGTTCCATGCTGGATCACCACTCCGTATTTCTTTTGAGCCTCAACGGCAATTCTTCCCTCCCGAACATCGTGACTCATCGGCTTTTCCACATAGACATGCTTTCCGGCTTGCGCCGCCCAGATGGTCATCAGCGAATGCCAATGATTGGGAGTCGCGATGGAGATCGCATCCACGGTGGGATCTTCGAGTACTTTACGAATATCTGTCGCATCTTTTGTGGCAAAATTACCCTCGCTTCTTTTCTCGAGACCACTCATCGCTCGAGCACGCACGCGGTCATCGGGATCAATCACGTAAGCAACTTCGACATTCGACTGCCCCAGCCATCCGCTCAAGTGTGATTGACCGCGTCCATTAAGACCCGCTACCGCAACTCTCACCCGCTCACTCGCACCATTGATTTGCCCCGAGGCGCGAGTGCCAGTAATGAGAAAGGAGCCTCCGATCGCTGAGGTTGACTTGAGAAAAGATCGTCGAGAAGGACGAATGGACATGGCAATGCTTCCGATCAAAGGTGAATCTTAATGAAGGGCCGAAGGTGAACCGACGGCGAAAACAACCACTTCCTGAGGCACTTAAAGGCGGCGTGCCATCCCAAAGCGAGAGTTCATGATATCGAAATTGAACGCCATCGGTGACAAACCGCCTTACATCGCTTAAAACCAGTGACCGCGGCACTGAGCCCGTGTGCCGATACCCATCCGCAGCTGCGTGCCCCGCATGTGCTAACGAATCCCCTCCACCCAAGAAAAGTAGAGCGATGGCGAAGAAGAAAAAAAACTCCGACGCCTCATCCGTTGAACCCGATGATTCCGGCCTCAACTTTGAACAGACTCTTGCCGAAGTGGAAGCGATCGTAGGTCGACTCGAAGGCGGAAATCTCGGACTCTCTGATTCCCTCGAACAGTACGAAGCTGGTATCCGGCAACTCAAACGCTGCCACCAACTGCTCGATTCCGCTGAACAGCGAGTTAGCCTGCTGGCTGGTTTTGACGCGGATGGAAATCCGATTCATGAATCGATCTCATCCGAGGAAACCAGAGGATCCAACCGCAAGGCCGCACCAGGAGGGAAATCGCAAAAAACGCAAGCGGCTGAATCCTCAGTGGAATCCGAGAACGAGCAGCTTTTCTAACGGATTGCTGTACCTGCAGATGCGAACAATCATCGATCTAGCTGGCTCCAGAATTCATCGCCCGTAATGCACCTCGCAGGCTTTTCGCACTCCCGCTTGGCGAAGCGTTGACGTAAACTGTGGTAGTTCTCATCAAACAGCTGGGCATAGACACCGTGACATCAGCCTCACCAACCACTGCGACATCGGCCAAAGACGATCCGACCGGATTCCGAGATCTGCAGCCATTGATAGAGAATGCATTGGCGGCTGGCTGTGAATTCGGAAACGGCTGCCCAGGGCGACTCGGTGATGCAATGCGTTACGCCGTCCTAGCCCCCGGAAAGCGACTTCGCCCCGCTTTGGTTCTCATGGCAGCGGAAGCGTGTGGCGGAGATCTCCACGAAGCACTGCCCGGAGCAGTCGCGGTGGAAATGATCCACGCCTATTCGCTGATTCATGACGACCTTCCGGCGATGGACGACGATGATCTCAGACGCGGTCGCCCTACTTGCCATATTAAATACGACGAAGCGACCGCAATTTTGGCGGGCGACGCGTTGATCGCTCAAGCGTTCACTCATTTGAGCGAGAACGTCAAAGACCCGATTTCCGCTGCCACTGCAGTCAAAACACTTGCCAAAGCTGCCGGTCCTTGCCATTTGGTCGGTGGACAAGCCGACGATCTGGCTGCGGAACATCGATTCGTCGATTCGGGAGACGCAGAAACGGCGGATCTCCCTCCCAATGGTGAAAGCGCCGTCGCGGCACTCAAGCATCTGGAATCCATCCATCAACGTAAGACGGGAGCTTTGATTGCGGCTTCGCTGAGCCTTGGGGCGACACTCGGCGGGGGAACGGAACGACACCGATCAGCACTCGCTTGCTTTGCCGAGAAGGTTGGGCTGGCGTTTCAGGTGGTTGACGACCTGCTTGACCTTACCGCGGATTCAACCGCTATGGGCAAGCGAACCGGCAAGGATGCGATCAAAGGCAAACTCACCTACCCAGGACTGCTGGGTATAGAAGGTGCCAAAACACGAGCGGAAGACCTGATCCGAGAGGCTCAGGAAGCAATTAACGTTTTCAAAGAACGTAAATGGCGGTTATCCTCACTCGCCAACTATGTTTTGGAGCGACAACATTGAACGATTCAAGTAACGAGAAATCCGACCAGCACCATCATCCACTCGGACAACATCCTTTGTTGGCTGGGCTCGAGGACGCGGTGCCGCTGAAAAACTTCTCACCCAACCAACTCAAAGAAGTTGCGGGCGAGATTCGTGATGTTCTCTGCAATCTTCTGGCGACCAGAACGGCACACTTCGCCTCGAACTTGGGTGTGGTGGAACTCTGCTTGGCGTTGCACTGCGAATTCGACTTCCGAACAGATCGACTGATTTGGGATACCGGCCACCAGATTTACCCACACAAGCTTATCACCGGTCGGTACAAGGATTTCGCGGGAATCCGCACCAAAGGCGGGCTGATGGGATACCCCAACCCGCACGAAAGCGTCTATGACCTCTTCATGACTGGACACGCTGGTAGCAGTGTTAGCACCGCGGTCGGACTTCGAAGTGGGGATGTGCTGACGGGGGAAAAGAACCGGCGAACGGTGGCGGTCATCGGTGATGGCGCATTCCCGAGCGGTATTGTATTCGAAGCAATGAATAACGCCGGTGACCTCAAAGATGATCTCACCATCGTGCTTAACGACAATAAAATGTCGATCTGCCCCAGGGTTGGCTCCGTGGCAGCTTATCTCGATCGACTACGCGACAACCCTTTTTACACGGGCTTAAAAAGTGAAGTCTCACGACTTCTTGACCGAGTCCCAATGTTCGGTGACCCGGCTGAGCGATTTTTGGCGCAGACCAAAGAAGCGGTCAAAGCGGGATTTCTTGGTGGAATGCTCTTCGAGGAACTCAATATTCGATACCTTGGCCCGATCGATGGTCATGACGTTAGCTTGATGAGAAAATACCTGGCCATGACGCGTCAGATGCAAGGTCCCGTTTTGCTGCACGTGGTGACGGAAAAAGGACATGGCTACAAACCCGCCGCCGAAGATCCCGTCTATTTCCACACCCCACCGGCGTTCCAAGATCATGACGGGCAAGCCATTCCCAAAAAGAGCGAAGGTCTTCCACCGTACACGCAACACGCTCGAGATGCGATTCGCGAGCAAATGGCTGCGAATGACAAAGTCACGGTGATCACGGCCGCGATGTGTCAGGGAACTAAACTCGAACCAGTGCGTGAGCAATTCCCCCAACAATTCTTTGACGTCGGCATCTGTGAATCACACGCTGTTGCATTCGCGGCAGGACAGTGTAAAGCAGGATCACGTCCAATCGTCGACATCTACAGCACCTTCCTGCAAAGAAGCTTTGATCAAATCTTCCAAGAGGTGGCTCTGCAAGATTTACCTGTCGTCTTCATGCTTGATCGGGCTGGGCTGACCGGACCGGATGGCCCCACCCATCACGGACTCTTTGATGTTAGTTACATGAGAGTCTTTCCGAATATGGTCTGCATGGCGCCCGGATACGCTGCGGAAGTGTCAAAGATGCTTGACTTCGCGATCAAGCACGATCACCCAACAAGCATCCGCTATCCAAAAGCATCTGCCCTACAGACCAATCACACACCGGCTCCCATTGAATTGGGCAAAAGTGAAACCTTGCGTCAGGGGAACGATGGAACCATTATCGCTTTCGGCGCCATGCTTGAGAATGCTCTTGAAGCTGCCGAACGGCTCGAAGGTGAACTCGACATCGCCGTCATCAACGCTCGATTCGTGAAACCTATCGACGAGCAGATGGTTCGACAGAGCCTCGAGTCAGAAGGCTTTGTGATCACGCTCGAGGAAGGTACTCGACTCGGAGGCTTCGGATCGGCATTCTTGGAAAACGCCGCTCATCAAGGGCTCGATACCCGGAAGGTACACGTCCTCGCACTACCCGATGAATTCATTGAGCACGGTGATCGAGACGACTTGTTGCACGAGCACGGTTTGAGCGCCGAAGCGATTGCCGCGACTTGCCGTGAAGCAGTGGGAAGCCGAACACACCAGAGTCTCTAGATTGATCGTTCGCTAGTTGCCAAAAGGCAAGATGAGATGCAACACACCTCCATTCGTACGTGGATGCAAGCCGCTGAGGTAAAGCCTCGTGTTGTTATTCTCGGGGCTCCCAACCGGCAGCGAGTGCAAGCAGAACTACAGCGACTACGTCCTGCGATCGCTCGCCACGCAGAGATCATCGCTGAGGATCTTGCTTTTGAATACGAATTCACCCAGGGACAGCAGGACCTGGTCATCGTTCTTGGAGGTGACGGATCCATCTTACAAGCGGCGCGGCAGATGGGCCGAAACCAGACTCCCGTTCTAGGAATCAATTGCGGTCGACTCGGATTTCTTGCAGATCTTTCTCCGGACGACTTTCTCGATACTTGGCCACAGTTGGCAAGCGGGGCATTCGAAATTGTGGATCACCTCATGCTAAAAACCACTTTGATTCAAAATGGAGTGGTCGCAGCAGAGCAGCTAGCCCTCAATGAAGCAGCGGTACTCGGAGGACCACCTTACCAAATCCTAGACATCGATCTTTTTGCCGATGGTCACCTTGCAACCCGTTATCGATGCGACGGACTCATTGTTGCGACTCCGGTTGGCTCCACGGCACAAAACCTCTCCGCCGGCGGACCGATCCTGAGACGTCATCTGCAAGCGATCGTCCTCTCTCCCATCAGCCCTCACACGCTAACCTACCGCCCTTTGGTGGATTCGGCAGACACTCAACTTGAACTAGCAGTCAACGAACCCAACGAATCAACCAGCATCGTGGTGGACGGCAGGGTACTCGGTAAATTGCTTCCGGGCGACCGTGTAAAAATCCAAAGAGCCGACCAAACCTTCCAAATGCTTTCAATTCGAGGTCGGGACGACTACCGAGTCTTACGTGACAAGCTGGGTTGGGGCGGATCGGTACCCTCCAATCGGTAATCAGTTTCTGCTTTGCAGCCAAGCCGCCAAATCTCTATTGCTGCAAATCGACCGATCTGACACGATTTTTTCATTCGTGAAACTCGTTTCTGTGCCCACACGGAGAAGAACCTTGGTGGCTCGATTACACGCAACTCGATGGATCATTCTATTTGCCTTTGTAATGGGCTTGGTGACCACAGGCATCGCGGAACCAACCGACGCTCCGGCTTCGTACCTGCTGCGTTACAAGGTGCAACCCGGCGAGCAGCTTCATTATGAGGTCACGCACGCGGCGAAAACCAAAACGAGAATCCAAGGTGAAGAAGAAATCTCACAGGTTCATACCACCACCCAAAGACATTGGAACGTGATTGAAACCGAGAAGAACACTTTCAAGTTTGAACACATCTTGGATGCGGTCGCCATGACCCAACAACAGGGCCAGCAAAGTGAACTGAGATGGGATAGCCAAAAAGATCCCGAGCCTCCCAAAGTATTCGGGCGAATTGCAGAGCAGATCGGACATCCACTCTCCACGATCACAGCAAGTGAAGCAGGTAAAGAGCTACAACGAGAAGCGGACTCCGGAACTAAAACTTCGCTCGGCATGGGATCCCTTACGCTAAGCTTCCCAGAGGAGCCGGTTAAAATTGGAGAATCATGGTCGACCCCGCATGAAGTACGGGCCAGAACGGACAATGGCTCCGTAAAGATCATCAAAATTCGCCAGCTTTACACGCTCGAAAAAGTTCAAACTGGGGTCGCATTCCTTCGTGTGCGTAGCCAACCACTTACCCCAATTAACGAAGAATCCGTACGGGCTCAGGTTGTTCAACAGCTCAGCAACGGAGTCATTCGCTTTGACATCGACAACGGTCATATGCTCAGCAAGCAACTCGACTGGGACGAAACCGTGATCGGATTTCAAGGAGCGAATAGCTTGATGGAGTACCGCGCAAGATTTACCGAGCGGCTTGTTGACAACTCAGTTCCTAGCTTGAAACGCTAATCTCGCTCGTAATGCGGCGAAGACGACCAATATCGGCAATGAATGTGTCACTCACATTCAAATGTTGATTTCGCCTCTTCTTCTGAGACGTGCTCTGTCGTTACACCTTCCTTGGAGACTTGCGAGATCCAGCAGATAGCCGAGATCGCAGCAATTTGCAGGCATGCGTAGGCCAACGGCGGGACGCTTCTAACACCATTAAAAAAATGGTGTACCCAGAACTGCTCGCGCTGTTGCTCGACATTCAAGAAATCAGATAGCGAACGCTGCGGTCGCCAACTGGAAGTATGCTCCCAACCATTCTTGGTTCGTCGCCAACCCCGAGGCGTGACAGCCGCGATATGTGTCACCGGAATATTTTTGGCTCCAGCCGCGACAGGAGAGAAGGGCAAACCAAACTGACTTGAGATGAATCCCTGTGCTCGCCCAACAAACTCTGCGGATCCCTCGAGAAGCCCCAAAGATCCCAGCAAGAGAGCCGCCGTTGTGAAAAGAACGAGCAATTGACCTCGCGTAGCAGAAACCTCAGCCGTTGCTGGTGTTGTCGTTGTGGGAGTCGGAGATATCATCCAGATCAGCAACTGCAAATCGGGTGCCGAGCTGCGTCAAAAACGGGGATTCCTGTAAACCACCGTGAAAATAGCATTCACGTAAACAGAGTGAAGCAACGTTGTGACTGAAATGGCATCATTCGATGAACAATAGCAACAATCCCCAGAACACGTGGTGACTTTTTGCAACGCCGACAGTAGAAGCGTTAGCAGCAGGAAGGATCAAGCCTGATAGAAATCACGCCATAAATTCAAATCCATTTTGCCACCCAGTTATTTGTGAGCTAGCTTTTGAATGTTCGAGGAGTGATCGGACAGAGAATCTTGTGATTCAGCGGATGCGAGTTGAGTTGCAAGCCACTGTCCACCGGTCAGCATGAAAGCTGTATGAACACTACGAGGCGTTGGCGCTCGCCGAGGAAATCACCGAAGCCTCGGCGGGCGCGACGTCTCACCGGATAGATCACCGTTCTAGATCGAACCGTTGACAAAGGATCTCTCGGCGACCTTTAACTCAAAATAGCTTTGTCGGGAACAGGCATCTACAAGCAATACTTCTCGCGAAATGATGCAATATCGTTTTGCCTTCCGAGTACCATCAGCTCATCATCTTCTTGAATTTCAACAGCCGCATTCGGGTTAAACTCGAATTGACCGTTCGAAGATTTGATGGCGACCACCAAGACTCGAAAATCGCGGTGAGCGGCAGCTTGCTCGAGGCTCATCTTGATGAGTGAGCAATTTGCGCCGACCCGCAATTCATCCAGCTCAAAATCAGAACTTCCTTTCTCATCCACCAATCGAATTAATTGCGCGGTGGTCGGACGCGTGATCATCCGCCCCATCTGCTTCGCTCCAACCACGGTCGGCATCACCACTGTATCCGCGCCAGCCTGCACCAATTTCTTCTCAGTGGTTTCTCGCTCCGCGCGAGCAATGATCTTGACCCGAGGGTTTAGATTGCGCGCGGTCAACGTGATGAACACGCTATCCGCATCACTCGGAAAGGTACTCACCAGAGTACCAGCCGCCAGCAAACCCGCATGAAGCAACGTCTCTTCTTCAGTCGCGTCACCAATCAAAGCGAGCAGCCCCTCGGCAGTTGCCTCGGCAACTCTCTCTGCATCCGAATCAATCACCACAACACCTCGCCCCTGCATTCGCAACTCTTTTGCGAGGTTTCGTCCCATCCGTCCATAACCACAAATGATGGTGTGATCTTTTAGTGATTTGATTTCCTTCGTCATTTTCCGCCTTCCCAGAATGTGCTCCAACTCTCCCTCGATCATCAATTGAAATAGTCCGGTGAAGGTGTAGACCGCTGCGCTAATCCCAGCGGCAATCACTAACATCGTGAGAAGCTGCAGGGATGTCGGAAGTGCGGAATGACCTTCGCCGTAGCCAACAGTTGAGATGGTAATCGTCACCATCCACAATGCATCCAACCAACTATAGCCGCCGACAAATCGGTATCCGATTACAGAGAGAGAAAAAACCGCAGCCAACACAACAGCACCAACTTTGATGCGTTCTAGCGGCGTGCGAGTCATCATGAGATTTCCTCCTTTTGAATGCCAGCCAAAGCATCACGTGCATCCCAGTTCGCAGACGCTTCAATCATCATCGCAAAAAAACAAACCGAAAAAATTCCGACCTACTTCATGGATAGCCAACAAGATCAGATGACACCATAAAAAAACCAAGTCATGCGTTCGTGACATGACCCGGATTTGATGACGATCACTTTCGCCCAACTGCACCTAACGCATGTGGCGTTGGCAGAATGTTCAACAGCATCTTGATGCTTTGAACCGTCGTTACTTATGGATGTTATGGCAAGCTTTGCAGTTAGAAGCTTTCTGCAGAGCGTCACCAGCTCCATCTTTTCCTTCCAAAACGTCACTGCTTGCCTTCACAAGCGCTGAGGTCAGTTTCTTCCAGCTCTCCGCGTCACCTTTTTCTGCTTTGTTTTTGCCGAGAGCAACAAGCATTGCATGCAGCTTCTGCTTTTCGTCATCCGACGCATTTCCACTGGCTACCTTCTTGAGAAGACCACCCTTGAAACCAACCTTCATGATTTCTTTGGTCGAGTACTTCGCGCTGTCCGACTCTTCTGCTTGAGTTGTGACTGTCATGAAAACCAAAGGCATTGCAGCCAACACTAAGACCGACATGATCGACTTCAACATCTACTTCCCTCACTCACTACGAGAACACTTATCTCACCGGACCGACCGGAAAAGTTCGGTAAGGATATTAAACCGAGTCGACCGGAGCCAGAAGAACCTTTCGATTTCACAACAATCCAGACA
Source organism: Rubripirellula sp. (assembly GCA_022425745.1). Taxonomy (GTDB): domain Bacteria; phylum Planctomycetota; class Planctomycetia; order Pirellulales; family Pirellulaceae; genus Rubripirellula. Next base: position 7,630 of record JAKMEW010000039.1, on the reverse strand, counting down.
AAAACTGATAACCCTTGAGCTGAAACGTCACTTGTCCGTTTTACTTAAAAAGATCATCGATCCTTCCGGTAACGCAAACACTCCCCTGCCCAAAGCCCTCATACTAGGCACTTAACGAAGAATAATCTGTTGCCCAATGAACCGATTTGATCGCTCCACCTCGCCTAGCCGCCACCGCGCACACCCAACAAAATGAACATCAAAGCCTCCAATATCGACAAGCAGGATCTCAAGAATCGCGAAACTCCTTCTTCAAACGCCGAAAAAGTCACTCGCCGAGCGTTTCATCAGAAGGTAGGCGGGGCAATCGGTGCATTGTCCGGCTTCTACTTTCTGCCAGCACTTGCAGAAAAGAAATTAGAGAAGCCAACGGTTGCTGGGATCGGGATCGGTGGAAAAGGCGCCTCTGACCTTGCCGGAGCGAAGAACGCTGGGTTCGAAGTTGTTGCCTTGGTGGATACGTTCGACACGACGAAGTTTGCGAGCGATGACCGGCGAGTCCAACGTATTGATAACAGCCGAAAGCTCTATCAAAATGCTTCGTTCTATCTGGATTATCGCGAGATGCTCCACGAGATGGGAGACAAAGTCGACGCAGTAACCGTCTCGACACCTGATCATCATCACTACCACGCCTCCGCACTGGCAATGCAAGCGGGGAAACATGTTTACTGCCAGAAACCGCTAACCCACGGGATCTGGGAAGCTCGGTCACTAGCAGACCTCACCCAAAAAACTGGCGTCAAAACGCAGATGGGAAATCAAGCTCATGCCAAAGACCACATGAGACGTTGCGTTGAATTAATCCGGGCTGGAGTCATTGGCAAGGTTCGCGAAATCCATGCCTGGACCAACCGCCCCATCTGGCCCCAAGGTTTCGCATCTCCCCCAAAAGCAGAAAAGATCCCCGCAGGTGTCGATTGGGAGCAATGGATTGGCCCCGCTCAATGGGTTGATTACAGCCCGAAGATTGCACCGTTCGCATGGAGAGGCTGGTGGGAATTCGGCACAGGCGCTCTCGGTGACATGGCGTGCCACATCATGGACATGGGTTACTGGGCGATGCAACCTGAGACAGGAAGGTATCTCGCACCGACTTCGGTTGTCGCCAAGCAACAGGGGGCGACGGATTTCTCACCACCTATCAATTCAATCATTACTTGGAACTTCGATGAGTCTCCGTACGCAACATCAGAAGGATTCAAGTTCCACTGGTATGATGGATACGTTAACGCAAAGTTTGATCGCGAGTCCTGGCAACTCAAAAAAGAATCAGACGAATACAACCATCCAAATAGTGAGATCCTTGACGGCATGAGCTTTAAGGATTTTGGAAGCGTCATCATTGGGGAAGAAGGCAAGCTATTCTTTAATCGAAGCAAGAAAAAATGGGTTCTGAAAACATCAAACAAGATCGATGAATTCCAATGGCCAGATCCATCGATCGCAAGAGCGAGGGAGGAAGACAGCTACAAAGAATGGAGCGATGCAATCGAGGGGAAGATTGAACAAAGCGAATCGAATTTCAACCTAGCTGGGCCAATGACTGAGACCATTCTGCTCGGCGTTCTTGCGCAGCGTCAACCAAACGAAAAATTGAGCTGGGATCCGCAAGCGTTGGAAGTCCGTGATCGACCTGAGTTGTCTAAGTGGATCCGGCGAGAATACCGTGACGGATGGACCCTCTAACCCAGCGTCCGGTAAGCACTATGGCTTGGGTCGAGATTGACGCAAAAAGTCATTCACGTTGGTGATTTCTTGCGGCTCGGGCTCGGTAGTGAAAAGGGAACTCCAAAAGCCCGGTTCCTTGCGCGTCGTTTGAGGTCCTTTGCTTCGGTGCGATGCACTGAAGAACTTCGTTGGATTGTAGCGAGACGGGCTGAGCACCTCTTTGGTCTTAGCCCAACTCTTTGATGCGGTCGCTGAAACCTCAGAGAAAAAACTCTCCTTCTTCTCTTTGACTCGCTCCTTCTCCTCTTGGCTCGGGAAAATCGAACCAAAGTCAGGCATCTTCCAGTTCACTGGATTCATCCCCGACGCGAAACGCTGCATTGCACTCGGAGTTTCTCGCTCTTCAGCTTGCAAAGAGGTTGAAATGACCATGAAAACGCAGCAACCGACACTGAGCAGACAGGTTTTGAAGATTTGATTCACTGCTTTTCACCGATCAATGGGTAACCGTCCAGATGATTCACCGTTTCGCGATTTCTAACCTGTCTTTATTCCAAGTCTTCTCAGGTGGTATCAAGAGCAATTTAATGAGGAACCAACTCAACGCCCTTGATCACAGCGACAGCCCAGCGGCTAAACTTACGACTTCAGCGGTGCTCCCGATCGATGGTCCCTTTGCGCCATGCCGCGAAGAAACTCGGAAACCGGGAAACTCGGAAACCGGGAAACTCGGAAACCGGGAGACTAGGCACTAGGGAACACTGCACCGGTACACCGAAAAAGAACTCCCTGAAACCATTGCCCCGTCTTCAAGCAGATAAATTGATGCGATATTGGATTACTCTGACGCACTGTTGGATGTTTTTTATCATCCTCGATCTTGCATTCGCCTCAGCTGCGTTAACTTACGCTCAGGAACGTCCGCCAATCGCTCCAGTTTCACGAGATGCTCTGCCCGCGATCAAAGATGCGGTGGAAGCTCATCTAGGTTATGTCACCGACTACTGCTTGGATGAATATGGTAAGGATGAGACGGGAATCTGGCTGGGGCAGATCGATATTCGCACGTCAAAACTACCATCAGTGCAATCGCTCAAAGATGCCAAAACAGACTCGACGATTTGGCCCTTCGGAAACCTCTTGCTTGATCAACCGACAATGGTAGCCGCGGTTGAAATGGGCCGAAGAACTGGCTGTAAGTGCTATCAGGATTCGATCACTCGGTACCTTCGTGATCAACTTAAACGAATGAAGCCTGGCACCTCTGACTCGTTTCAAGTCATGCTCACATCTGATTACGATTTGATTCGAGACCAATTTGTCGGCAATGAAAACTCGTGGCCAAACTGGCAATACCTACCGGCGTGGGAAATCCTAAATCGTGAATCACCTGAAGCGTTCCGAGTCCACCTCGAGAACATGCTTCAAAACACTAACGAAATCCTCCAAAGGGTCGATGCACCGAAGGATCGCAGCGAATCAGCAGAAGCTAACAAATCAGCGGATTCAGGCCATCCCATTAGGACTTTGGCGGCTGAACGTTGGATGTCAAGATCCAGCACAGTGTCCACGCTTCTGTGGATGGCCAATCACTTCGAAAGTGAGTCAGACTCGTTGCTGGCACAAGCACTGCCGCTCGCAAAATTGTCTGAAGTGGATCGACAAACCTTTCATCAATTACCACTTGGAATCCGAGCAAACTGGCTCAACGCAGTAACCTCTCACCCGTCTCTCGCTCCGCAACTGAGCATGATCCAACAACAACTGCCGCTCCCTGAATCAGCAAATTCAGTTGGCATCACTTCTAAACTCAACAAACCTGAAGCGGAAACCGCTGGCGCGAGCCCAGATCGCTTCAGCTTCGATGATGATTGTCGCTACGCAGAAGTATGCCTAACAGCTTGGAAACAGACGCACCAACAGGCATGGCTGGACGAGACGAAACGTAAGCTACTTGAAATCGAAACACGAATCATCGAACAGCAATCATTATTCACGAGGGCCGAAACGTATGGCAGAGCAATTCATCTACTGAATCGATACAGCCAACTGACGAATGAAGAGCGATACAAAAAACGTGCCGATAGCCTCGCCAACCAGGCCATGAAGGATCTCTATGAACCACGTTTAGGAATGTTCCGAAGTCGCACCGAGATCGACTTTTGTGACTCGCGAGATGGCATCGGATTCCTACTACTTGCGCTCCTTGCACTTGATGGTGATGATCCAACCGAAGCAAGTAGCCTCCGATTTTAAACTCGAGGTACCACACGATGGCAAGATTGCTTGACGAGGAAAGCCCCATCTGTATCATTGAACCAACACAGCGAGGCAAGCAATGCAGATTCATATTAAATCGGACGGACTGCCGATCTATCAGCAGATCGCAGATCAAATCCGCCACCGGATCATTGCAAGGCAACTTGAGGTTGGCAATGAGATGCCTTCGATCCGCAATCTTGCTCAACTGCTTCGCGTGAACCCCAACACGATTGCTCGGGCTTACCGAGAGCTTGAACTGGAGGGGCTACTGGAAAAACGAAGAACGAAGGGGACGTTTGTTGCAAGCCACAAATCCAATCGCAGCTTGAAAGAGAGAATCGAACGACTGCAACCGCATCTTGATGCGGTGATCATCTATGCGTCCCAACTTGGATTTTCGAAAGAAGAATTAGTGGATCAAATAAAAGCCAGAGATTCAATCATTCATCAGAATCGATCTGCTACCGAGGAGGGCTTATCTTGAGCCACCTTACCGGTAGTAACCTAGCGGTGGAAGTTTCAAATCTGCAGCGTACCTTTCGCGGCAAAACAGCCCTCAGTGGTGTGAACCTCGAGATTCCTCGGGGAACCATCCAAGGACTCGTTGGTCTCAATGGCGCAGGAAAAACGACACTTATCCGCCACCTCATCGGATCGCTCCAAGCTCAATCAGGAGGAGTTCGCGTTCTCGGCCATGACCCCGTTCGCGACCCCGAGGGTGTACTGAAGCAGATTGGGTACATGACCGAGGAAGACTCACTGCCAAAGTGGATGCGAGTGGGGGAGTTAATTGACTTCTGCCGCGGAATTTATCCAACATGGGACGATCGATATGCAGCGGAACTCTCAGAAATGTTCTCACTTTCCAAGAAAACAAAACTGAGCGGTTTATCCAAAGGTCAAAGAGCAAGAGTTGGTTTGCTGGTCGCGATTGCCCACCGCCCCCTTGTCTTAATTCTCGACGAACCAAGTAGTGGACTCGATCCAATCGCTCGCAGCGATATCTTAGAAGCAGTTATCCGCACCATCAGCGACGAGGGTCGCACGGTGCTCTTTTCGAGTCACCTTCTCGATGAAGTTGATCGCGTGTGTGATCACATCGCATTGCTGCACGACGGAAGAATCATTGATTCACTTCGCCCCGACGATAGAGAGCAACGTTTTTTAGAGCTTACCTATTTATCGTCAGAAACATGGTTTCCGCCAGAGTCTACGGAACGCGACACGCGATCTCCATATTGCTTTGGCTGGAAGCGTTCCGGCAAGGAATGGACCACCGTACTCAGTGGAGCAAATGATCAAGAACCACCAACTTTTGAAAATGCACAGTTGATTGCCCAAGGACCGGTTTCCCTTCAACGTTGGTTCGAAGCAAGCGTCACTGAAAGCCCGTCGACAAAAATGAACCAAGTTCAAGACACGAACGAGGCTGCAGATGACTGAGGTGGTGGCATTAGCAAGGCTGTCTATCAGTCGATACCGCGTTCTCTTGCTCATCATGATTGGTTTGATGATCGCTGGGCTCTGCGGAACACTTGCCTCCATGCAATGGTTTGGCGAAGAGATCGGAACAAGAGTCGGTGGGTATGCGATTTTCTTCTCACTTTTACCCTCCGGTGTCGCGGCTATCGCTTTATTCGACTACGGCCTTGATCATGATTTGAGTCACCCTGATTCAGGATGCAGTCACTGGTTATTGAGGCAACCCATCCGATCTTGGAAAATCGCTACAGTCCCAATTGTTTTCAAGACAGCATGGATCTCATCTATCTGGATTACCTTCGCATTAATCATGCGTTCGTATTCTGTGCAAAGCATCCCAATCATCTTACCCTGCGTCTCTTTTTCCGCGGTACTCACATGGATCATGGTGCTTTCTTGGCGACCTTTTTCCCGCGGACGCTACAAACTTGCATCACTATTGGTTGCGTTACCTGTCAGCTACTGCGTCGTCGCGAGTGGGTTCGTTGCACCGTTCATCGAGTACAAGGAATGGCGACCAACCGCTATCCTTGGCAGCTGGACAGCAAGTCTTGCTTTCTTTCTGAGTGGCATCTGGACCCTGCTAAACGCCACAAAACTCGCCAGAATCACTCCGGTCGGATCAAGCCTTCAACAAGGGGTGGCGATCAAAAGCAAGGCTCCGAGATTCATCTCCAATCTTGACAATAACGTTGCACCACCCCATCCATTAGGGCAACCGGGAAAAAGGGGGCCACTGCAATCACTCATTTGGCATGACTTTGTCGGATCAAAGAATTGGATACGACAAGTTTATTTAGTTGGACTCATCCCCGGAACAATCCTCTATTCGCAACTCACACCGCTTCATCCGGTTTCCGTAATCGGTATGTTTTTTGGAATCATCTACCTTGCCATCATCAGTAATTCCAAACACCTCATCCAAGGCAATGAGGGTAATCGACCTGTCACGCTCGCAAACCATCTCCCAATCTATCTCGCCACAAAACCAATCTCGACCAAAGCGATTGCTTGGGGCAGGCAAATCGTTCCACTAACGACCGCGTGCCTGACATACCTATGGACTCTTGTCGTGATCGGAGGATGGTCGCTGCATGAATCTAACCGAAGGACTTGGATGCGTTGGGCAACAGACCAAGCAGCGAAACTTGAGCAGATCGAAAACGCGTGGATGATCGGCATTCAATTATCGGCAGCAATCGTGCTTGGCGTCGGATTTATTTTCGTTACCCGCATTGTGGCTCACGCTTGGGTACCTGCAACGGGTCGAGCTTGGGTTACCGTGGCAAATTCAATCGGTGCAATCACCTGCCTTTTTACGCCGTTGATCATATTCCTGCGGTGGTTCCTCAGCCAAACCGATTGGGAAACGACCGAGCAATCAGCGATGAAAGCAGCTACCTACATTCCTATTTTTGCCGCAACACTGCTAATCTTGAAAGCGACATTGGCGGTCACCATTGGCGGCATTGGGCTGAAACGCAGGATCTTCAGTGGTACTGACTTATTAGCCACCGTGATGATCTGGACCACTGGTGTCGCCCTCTTCAGCTTCGTCTTTCATCGCCTGATCCCACATGATCTAGCAACCTTAAAAAACTGTGTGATCGCCGTGACGCTTGTCATACCGTTGTCACGATGGCTAGGACTACCGCTCGCCGTAGCGTGGAATCGTCATCGCTATTGACCCAAAGTGTCAGCATCCATCATTGACTGCTTCTTACCAAGCTTCCATGCAAGAACGGCCCAGAGTATTGCGAGTGGTAGAGCTCCCAAGCGGATCGCGCCAGCAGTCGCACCGAGATTCTGCATCAAACCAATGAATTGCATCGAAATGGAATCGCCGCCTCGCACCACCACCGTATCAATGAAATTTTTCGCTTTGTATTTATCTTCTCTGCTCACAACAGTGAAGAGAACCTCCCGAGCCGGCACCGTCATTCCATAAGCACATGAACGGGTAACGATCATCACGACCGCAAGGACTGCTAGTTCTGGTTTTAGCGAAAGCGATACCAATGACGAAAAGTAAATTACTGGCAAGAGTACCAGTGCAAACGCAATGCCCAGTCGCCGCATCACCCAACCAGCGATAACCAACTGAAACAATAGTGTGAGCGACTGAGAGTAAAAGTCGATCGAGGCAAAGAACTCCGTCCGAGCCATCTCACTCACAATCTCATTTCTCACAATGGTTGCTTGCTCTGTATAGAGA
>JAKMEW010000031.1 GCA_022425745.1 Rubripirellula sp. | reverse complement strand
GTGCGGACATAACGGTAGCGCAATCCTCCATCATGGATGTGTCGCGGCAACATCGGTGATTCGTTCAGTACCGCTCCACCGGACTCTCTTTCAAGCCTCGGCCCGAAATTCAAAGTGGTGGAACTGGACAAGAGTGATGAAACGCATGGCAAGCGGATTCAGATGTGTCTCCCCCGCAATTACCCAACATAGAGTGGGTCCGCCTTACAACTTCATCACCGGTGTGAATTCGATCCTTGCGAGTCATGTTCGCTTGGTCGACTGGCAAGATTCTATGCTTGCTAGCAATGAAGTCAAATACGCCTCGAGGGACTCTTTGCCAAGAATCTTCATGGTTCCCGACCAAAGTCTTAATCTGGTGGGAAAAGACCGATTTTCGCAGGTATCAAAACCTCGGAAAAAGATCCGCATCGAATTTGATTTGAGTGTCAGTGTTCGTGGATAAGCTGTTCATGATTGGAGCGGCAAAGAGGTTCGTCGATGCGATGGTTCCGCAAATAACGTGCTTTTTGTGAATGTTCACTAATCAGACGCTACCACGGTTGAATCTTGTGACCAATGCGGCCATGAGTTGTTTGGAGAGAGGAAGTGATTACGCTGCACCGATCCGGTGCGTGTCCCAATTGATGGTCATGAAACGCGGCGGGTTGCTAACGCTTGATTGCTGACATTCGATGACCAACGCTCGATGACCAACGCTCGATGACACGACTTATCCTCGATGATGGGGGGACATGAAGATCCCCCGATGACAAAACGGATCGTAGGAGGGGCGGTTGCAGTTATTGATCTGAAGATGTCGGTGGGGAAAGGCTTTCCGCTTGAGGGGGGATTGCGCGGATCCATACGCTTTCCCGAAGGGTCGTCTTCAGGCCAATTCGACGGTAGAGCTTCATTGCGGGATGATTCTCGTGGTCCACCGCCAAAATAAGTTGCTGCGATCCGCGTGCTACTGCTAGCTTCGCTATTTCGTCAATGATCCATTCCCCGAGTCTGCGTCCGCGGAACTCCGGTAAAAGACCCAGATACACCAGTTCTGATGTTAGCCCTTCATGTTCAGCCCGGCTGCCAAAACGGGGGGGATCTTGCTCATCCATTTCGGGACGGGATTGAGCCAAGATGACGCAGCCAACCGGCAAATTGGATCGGTCATCTAGCACCGTGAACCAGCTTCTGGGATCGAAATAAGCAGCGGAGGTGTAGTTTTCTAGTGTCTCAGAAGTGCTTTGAGCCCTTGAAAGTGCCACCGCGTCATGACTCCCCTCATAAGTTGCTGCAACCAGCTTGCTGAACGATTTGCGTTTTGAGCTAGACTTCCAATCGAGAGGCTTCAGGTGGAAGCTTGGAATCTCGGACTGATCACTGGTGGAGCTTTGATCGGTCAACGAGGCGGGGGCCGCAATACGGCTAGGAAATGGCAGTGAGCATTCCATCTGGTGGATGATCGCGAGGTGTTCAAAACCGAGCGATGGTGGAGTCGGCAGTGAGTAATTAACCGTTGATCCTTCAGGCTTCGGATCGGCAACATTCGGATCGGTTATCCAGTACACCAGACGCACACCTCGTGATCTGAATTCCTGATCGATTCTCAATTTCAGTAAATCACTAAGCTCCTTCGTCGCGCCGTCATCCGTTTCTTGCATGAAATTCGCGTGTAGGAGAGAACCGATGGCTGCGCAGTGAACCGATTCAGTGCGGTTGGTGATGTCTTTCCCGGTTGTGAACCATCCGTTGATTGCGGGGCCTGCGGGAACATGACCCTGTGCCGATCCCTTGGGTGCCGATCCATCAGACTCCGATCTCTCGGCCACCGATCCCTCGGCCACCGATCCCTCGGGTGCCGATCCCTCGGGTGCCGATCCCTCGGGAGATGTGCTGCAAAGGGCGACCATGTGATGGCTCTCTGGCTCCGATGGGGCGAACGCCGAAATGGCAAATAACCGGTTTGTTTGACTCATTCTGGGTTTGGTGTGATTCTGCATGAGGGCTTGCTGCAATAGGTGTGCTCGTCCCAGGCTGAGGTTCTCCGACAGTTTTGGAAGCACTTGCAAGGCTTCTGTCGTGGACAGCAGTTTTGTCGTGTACGGACGTCCGGCAGCATTCATCATGACTCGTTTCGTTTGTGTTGCGCGATGTGGATTGTGGAGGGAACAACCGTGTGTCTGACAGCGATTGGAAACGGGGGTGATTGCTGCTGGTGCTGATGAGAAATCGTTGATCGGGTTTTGCGGACGGCAAGACTCGACTTGTGCTCGGCTACCAATATGGATTCTGATAGTGTGCCTTCGTGCAGCCTACCAGAGTGCCGTTTTTACACGGACTGGATTTTGAGTTTTCAGTTTGGTGCTGGTCGGTTTGGTGCTGGGTGGGGCGACAGTCAATGGATGATTGTCGGCGTACATGATTGCTTGGATGCCCGAAATGAACATCTCTTCAAAATCCTTTGCGATAAAGTTTTTCTTTCTATCGTGGATTGGTTTCACGCTAATCGATAAGCCGCTGAGTGCTCAGGATGCCTCTGGTGATGATCCTCCATCGATCACGGTATCACCCTCTGCCAATCTTTCTTTAACGGAATCTGCGACTCTCGAGCGATCGGTAGATTCCGAAAGTTTGAACAACCCCTTGGCAGGAGAGCCTATCGAGAGGACGGCAAAGCGGCAGCTTGACCCTCGTATTCAACCCAATGGTCGGGACGCCGCTCCAATGGATGCGGCAACCAAAGGCGAATCGGTATCTTTGCATCGAGCCCAAATTGGCAACAGTTATTCTGACCAGTTCACGCCGAGAATTGACCTCGGTGTGATCTTATTAAATGCCACGCCCCGTGCAGGCGTGATTGTCGAGGCGATCACAAGCGGTGGGCCAGCCGATCTGGCTGGGATTCGTGCGGGGGATCGTTTGGTTGCCCTGAATCATCGAATTATCAAGGATGATGACTCATTGGCCTTAGAGCTGCGTCGTTTCAACGCATCTGATCAGCCAACCCTGCAATTTGTTCGTGATCAGCGACTCCATCGGATCAGAATTGCTCTGGTGGTAGGTGATGACGATTTTGCAAATCACCAAGACTCGCTCGCTGCTGGGCCTCGGGCCGTGTTGCACTCGCCTGGTTCAAGTTTGGGGAGACCTGTCGGTGGCGTGAAACAACACGCGGCGACGACTGCCAGTGCAGTGGGGCAGGCTGTTTTGGGGGGACTTGGCGCGGCTTTCGAACAATGGTTTCAGGACAAGCCAGTTGTTGAAAACGAATCAGCTAAAACCAATGATTCCTCTTCGACGGAGGCAAAACGCACGCCTCGGGGTAATGATTGATTTGATGAGGCGGTAAACTAAACCGTCGCCGATGTTTCATTGTTCGTGATCCCGAATCAGTCACACGACGATCAACACGATCAACACGATCGGCTCGACTAAACCTGCCCTCTTCGTTCCCTGAATGTGCTGCTATTTATGCCTGACCGTGATTCTGAATGCGATCCGTTGGAACCTTCGGTTCATCAATCGGCTCCTGAGGACATTGCCCCTGAGGACCGTGATTCTGCTGCTGAGGTGAATTCAGCGGAGGGTGATCTTGATGGCGCAAGCCAACCATCGGGCGAAGCATTCGATGGTGAGATGCACCCCGACATTGCGGGGTTTGGTTTCAAGCAGGCGGCGGCGAAGGTACGACGGTTTCCGCAGGTACCGGGCGTTTACCTGATGAAGGACATCGCTGGACGAGTGATCTATGTCGGCAAGGCAAAGAACCTACGTAGCCGTGCCGGTAGTTATTTTTTGAAGGCCGCACAGGAAGATCAGAGGACTGCGAGCTGGGTCGGTGAAATTGCCGATGCTGATTATCTGGAAGCTGAAAGCGAAGTTGACGCGTTGCTGATGGAGTCACGGCTCATCAAAGACATTCAGCCGAAATTTAACAAGGAACTGAAGGACGATAAAAGTTTTCCTTACTTGATGATTACAACGCGTGAGGAGTTCCCCCGTGTTGAACTCACGCGCGAACCAAAGTCAAAAGGCGTGAAGCTCTATGGTCCGTTCCCTAGTGCGGGAGCGCTTCGAGGTGCAATTCAGGTGATGCAACGCATCTTCAAATTTCGCACCTGCACACTCGATATTACGGAGGAGGACGAACGGTGGAAATGGTTTCGGCCCTGCCTCTTGGCAAGCATCCAGCAGTGCACTGCACCGTGCAATCTGAGAATTAGTAAGGAAGATTATCGCCGAGATATTAAACGCTTGCAGACTTTTTTGGAGGGCGGAAAGAAGCGTCTTCTTGATGAGATGCGACGTGAAATGCAGGCTTGCAGTAACGCATTGGACTTTGAACGCGCGGCGACGTTGCGAGATGAGATCAAGATGCTCGAGCGACTTGAGGAACGCGGAGATTTAGAGACACACGCACAGCCGGAAGTCTTTTACATCGATCCCAAGAAAGGGCTAGCCGGCTTAAGGCAAGTACTTGGGCTGCAAGAGACACCACGGGTGATCGAAGGCGTGGACATCGCACACCTTGGCGGTGGAGAGACGGTCGCAAGTTTGGTGCAATTTCTTGATGGGCTTCCCTTCAAGCCGGGGTATCGAAGGTTTCGAATTCAGGACGTCGATGGAATTGATGACTTTCGTAGCATCTATGAGGTCGTGTCGCGACGTTTCCGTCGGTTGAGCGACCAGAGTGAGACGTTTCCTGATCTGCTTTTGATTGATGGCGGCAAAGGGCAACTCAATGCCGCGATGGCAGCCTTTCGTGACCAACAAATCGATCCGCCCACGGTTATTTCGCTCGCCAAGCGTGATGAAGAAATTTACCGACCGGGGCAATCGGATCCCTTGGTGCTGAGTCGAAGTTCCTTTGCGTTGAGGCTGCTGCAATACGTGCGTGATGAGTCTCATCGATTTGCACAGCACTATCACCACTTGCTGCGATCTAAATCAACCTTTGACCGTTAGTGATTTGAACGCAGGAAATCAGGTTCAGAAGGTATCAGCTCTGATCTGCTCAGAGGGCAGCGGAATCTCAGTGACGTGAATCAACACGATCAGTTCTCGATCGCTCTGGTCCTCGCCTTTTCCCGAAAGCATCTTGGGGCCTATGCCGCGTTGAGGTCTTGTGGGGGCAAAGAGAATCGTGTCGCCTGCTTGCATCTCGGTGGTCAGATTTAACATGGTGAGATCCCACGTTTCGCGTCGAGTGTCGATGCGAATCGCTGATTCGCTGCTGACCCACTTTTGCTTCGCGTTACCGTGCTGGATCATTGGCTCGATCGCGAGGCGAATTTGTTTTGGGTGGTTAGCCTCGGTTGCGGTTAGCCCTAGAAAGTATTGAGCGTTATCGAGCGTCTTGCCGATGGTTTGCTGGTCGTCTCGAATCAAAGCAACATGGCTTCCTTCGAAAGGTTGTCTCAAAGGAAATTCGCTGCGTTTTCCAAGACGTAGTGGAACGGTTTGTGTGCCGTGTGACACCTCACTTGCAACGGATGCCTCGGCAAGGAAGTCATCAACGACGTTTGTCTCTGTGACGCTCGTTTCTATCGCTTCTCGGAATCGGTCGAGATTTTGAATCTTCCCAACACGAAGACCATTTTCGAGAAATGCATGGCGTTGGTCGGAGTCAATCACCGTTTCATCGACATACTGCCAAAGTGATTCAAAGCCCGAGTCGTTGATGAACGCGGTTGATGAGTTGATAAACTCGACTTCCACGATGATTCGCGATGATTCCTGGCGCACTGGCAGGCCAAGCAGATCATTCGTCTCTAGATAAGGTGTGCTCTTCCAAGGTGCGCAGCCGGCAGCAGCGATGCCAAACAGGAGGATCGTCGCAATCGTCAGCAGCTGCACCTTGATCACAGCGTTTGGAATCGCAGCGGTTGGAATCACAGCGTTTGGAATCACAGCGTTTGGAATCACAGCGACTGGAGTCGCCGCGGTTTGACGTCGCTGAGAAACACCTGAGGGCATGGCTTAGTACGATCGAGGAAGACTTGGGACGTGAACCGCCTCATTGACGGCAGCACAGAGTGAAGTCACGAAGTGAACCGTTTCTTATCGTGACTTCCTCAAATTTCGAGGCTGACCATAGAAACCTCGGCTGAACAGCGTCAAGATAGTCTTGGTAACTTGGGGTGATTGCGGTTACTGGTGGGGTTTTCGCATCGTGCACACTCCGCGTTTGCTGGCGGAGAGATGCTTGGGGGCAGTGGGCAGCTGCCAAGGTTTCGTTAGCACGGTTCTAGTTAGCAGGGTCTTCGTTTGACTGATTTTCTAGCTTAGAAGCTCGCACCGTGGACGGGCCAAAACCGATATCTAGCGGCCGAGGGTTCTCTTCGGTGGAGACAATCGCTCCCTGGTCATCGATTAGATTCGGACCCACGCTGTAGATGAGCAACTGGTCCTGGAGCGACCGGGAAATCAATGGTTTCTGTGTGAAAGGGTCAAGCTTCAGTTCCGGATCGACTTCAATGGAGTCCAGGCCTGCCGCATTGGTTCGACGGGCGATGAGGCTGAGTCGTAGGCAACGGATTTGCGCCTCAAGGCGATCGGACGCATCGACGACGTTCCCGAGTGCGGGGAGGATCAGTTTGGTAAGGATGAACCGTAAGTTTGATTTTTGAAGCGAGTTAATTGCTTCATTGATCGCACGATCTCGAATTTCTTTCGGTTCACGGAGGACCGCGAGTTGTTTCGAGATGATGGTCAGATAAGCCGCCTCGTCATCATTGAGGTAGGCGTCTGTGAACCAGTAACCCGACAGCTTTGTTACTCCGGAGACTTGGGAGTCGAGGTCGGTATTGAGTGTGCCGCTGCGAATTTGCTCAAAGGTCATAACCGCCATCGATCTTTCACCTTTGATTGCATCGATCACCGATTGATACGTATCGATCTCGTTGAGAGCCTCCAAGTATTGATCGATCTTGTTCGCCGATACTTCCGAGATCTCGCAGACTTGGTGGGTGGTTCCGAGCGAGAGAGATTCGCAGGCGATGGACACGAGGTAGGTAATTAGGAGCGGTTCCGAATTAGCGAACCTTCCTATTCGAAGGATAGCCAGTGAAGAATCTATTGCTTCATCGCCCTTTCCTTGTGATGCGTCAACGAATGCTTTGATGGAAAAAGCACGGCATACGCTACGAATCTGAGTTAGGTGAGGCAGGGCCGCTGCGAAACCGTCCGTCGGCTCAAATTCTGAGCGAAAACCTTGGCACTCTGAGACTCGGTAGAGATCCGCGAAGAGCTCTGTGTTGCCATTAATCAGCTCAGTGATTTTCTCGAGATCCTGAGCAGGAAGTGAATTCCATTCGTCCGTATCAAACGCAACATCAAGTTTCGCATCAAGGATCTGCTTTTCAAACGCATTGAGCTGATCCTCAATCTCAAGCAAAAGCTTGTAGGCATTTTCTTGATCCGACACCTGCATAAGAGGGTAATCCTCGATGTCGAGATAGTCCCCCGATTTAATGATTTCATTGCGTAGATTGGTAACGGAGCGGTTTGTGATCGTGGCAAGGATGAAAGAAATTACGATGAATAAAACAACGAGAATCCCCGCAACAACCGAGAGACGGATGAGGAGCTTTTTCATGTTGATGGTTCCCGGGGGGCGGGTGAAGATTTCATCGCGGCCGGTTACCCGAGCCTCACGTAAGTCTGATTCCAATCAGTGTATCTGATTAAATAAAGCACGGCTCTGGCCAAAGCCCCGCCGTACGCTCCAATTCAGGGATTTACAATCAGTGATGGTGATTTGATCATGTTTGATGGTGGTCATTAAAAAGTCTTCGAGAATCGAAGACGGGGGAGTCGCGAGGGCTGCCGAGTCTGTTTTGGGTTTTCTGTCAGAGCGTCTGAAGTATCGCTGTGGAAACGTGCTAAAACATTGACCGCAGGAGGGGAGCTAGCCGTGCAAGGTTCACGTCGATCTAGTGAACGGGCGAGAGGTTGGTGATCCATTCGTTAAGGTTGAGATTCGGTTTGCGTTGTTGGGTGTTGCGAGACGAAGGTCGATCCGCACCTCACCGCAATTGATCGCAGATTGTGCCAAGTGACTTTGTCGTGCGTTTTTTTGATTTTGGTTGAGAGGGATTTGGAATGTTAGGTCAATCGATTTCCATGTCGCGTCCAAGTCGGCAATGGTTAACACTTCTTGTGTTGATGGTTGCTTCCCCACTGGTTTCAAACGGACAGGGACGCGACTCGAGCGACGCTGCCGAGGCTGACGCTACCGAGGCTGCTGAACACCGATCCCCACGGGTTGCCTTGTGGGAACGTTTTGCTCCGATCGGCGGTGGGGAGAAAACGTCGGTTGATTCGGAGAACGCGTACATCACGATCCATCGTCCGATTAATGCGAACGGAACAGCGGTGGTGATCTGCCCCGGCGGTGGTTACGGAGGTTTGGTGGTCGGTCCCGAGGGGCACGGGATTGCAAGATGGTTAAACGGTTTTGGTATTACCGGTGTCGTTCTCGAATATCGGCTGCCGAAACATCGGCACGCTGTACCGCTGCTCGATGCACAACGTGCAATTCGACTTGTTCGGTCCAAGGCAGCATCCTTGGGACTTGATCGGCAACGCATCGGAATCATGGGTTTCTCGGCAGGCGGTCATCTCGCATCGACTGCCGCCACGCATTTCGATGAGGGGGACGCTGCATCTTCTGATTCCGTGGCAAAGGAAAGTTGTCGACCTGATTTCGGCGTGCTCGTTTACCCTGTGGTGACAATGTCGGCGTCAACGCATGGTGGCAGTAAGGGGAATCTGCTTGGGCCGGATCCCACCGATGATCTCATCAATTTGTACTCCAATGAGAAGCAGGTGACCGTTAACACGCCACCGATCTTCATGGCTCACGCGTTGGATGATCGTCCGGTGCCAATTGAGAATAGTCGTTTGCTGAATCGTGCACTTCAGCAGCACGGCGTGCGCAGTGTGCTCTTAGAACTCCAGTCAGGTGGCCATGGTCTCAATGGCTACAAGGGACCAATGTGGGATCGATGGCAAAAAGATTCCATCGAATGGATTAAGAGCCTTTAGACGTAATGTTGCATTAGAAAAGGTCAGGACCTTTGCCGTTGTACGAGAAAGAGTCCTGACCCCTTAATGCGATTATTTGGGATGATCTCGACCTAGATGGGTGGGAGCGATCTTCGGTATGCGTCGGACGCGCCAGAAGTATCATTGTTAAGTGGAACGTACTGGTGTTCCTCGGATTCGTAGGCGAATACTTCTCCGGTTTCAAATTTGTAAACCCAGCCGTGAACGTTCAACTCCCCTCGACCGAGAGCTGCCGCAACGGATGGATGCGTCTTGAGGTTTTCAAGTTGCACGAGGACATTCTCTTGAACGGCTAGCATCAGCCGGCGATTGGGATCGTCGACATGGTTGTAATTTTCTTCGACGATGCGGCGAGTGGCTTCGGCGTGCTCCAGATAAGCCTTCACTGCTGGCAACTTTTCGATCGCTTCGGGTGAGAGCAATCCTGCCATGGCACCACAGTGAGAATGCCCGCAAATAATGATGTCTTTAATTTTCAAAGCTGCGACCGCATACTCAATGGTGCATGCTTCACCGCCGAGGAGGCTCCCGTAAGCGGGAACCACGTTGCCAGCAGTCCTCTGAACGAATAATTCACCGGGCTTGGTTTGAGTTAGTAGATTGGGGTCAATCCGAGAATCCGAGCAGGTGATGAAGAGAGCCAACGGGTTCTGACCCTCCGCGAGTGTCTCGAAAAGCTTTTGATCTTGGCTGAAGGAGCCAGTCTGGAACCGATGGATACCGTCTACTAATTTTTGCATCTTGATCGCCTGCCGATTCGTCTTGAGGTGCTACCTTGTTGACCTGCACGATTTTGCACTTCTGTGCAGAATTGAGCTCACTTCGCAGTGTAGCGAAGGTATCAAGGGCGGTGAAGTGAGGCTTGGAAGAGGATTGGATCACCGTAATTGGGCCGGTAGCCCAGGAAAGTAGCCCAGGAAAGTAGCCCAGAGAAGTGCTGCACAGAGAAGTGCTGCACAGAGTAAACCCAGGAAGGTCTGTTGGGGATTCAGTCGTTACTTCGGGTAAGATAACTCTGGAAGTCTTTCACAAGTGAGTTTGGATGTAGCAACGGCAATTGCCGTTTTAGCGGACTTGAGCTGATGGCTTTCGAGTGATTTTGTTGCGTTCGTAGGAGAAATCGGAAAATATGAGATCGTTTTTTAGGTCGTGCTCTTCGTCCATCGCCTGTTTTTTGGGGATCGTTTTGGTCTCGACCCAAATGATTTGGGCGCAAGATGGCAACTCAGCAGAGAGGGAAATCCGGTTCAACCGTGACATTCGTCCGATCCTTGCTGATCGCTGCTTTCACTGTCACGGACCCGATGAAGCGGATCGGCAGGCGGATTTGCGTCTCGATCAATTAGATGAGCAAGGGCATACCGCTGGAATCCTTGGTGGCGGGAACGCTGAGACGAGCGAGTTGGTACAGCGAATCATCTCTACCGATCCTGACGTCGTGATGCCACCTCCGGATTCACACAAGAAACCTCTGACGCCTGAAGAGGTGGATCGTTTTCGTGCTTGGATCGATCAGGGGGCTGCGTATGAATCGTTTTGGGCCTTCAATCCGATCGAGAAGCTAGCGTTGCCTTCCTTAGACTCAGAGGGAGAAGACTGGATGCTTAATCCGATCGATCGGTTTGTTTGGCGTCAGCAGGAACGTGAATCCGTCAAGCCCTCACCCTCGGCAGATCGTAGAACATTGATTCGAAGATTGGCACTTGATCTAACCGGCCTCCCGCCGAGTCCGGAGGAGATCGATCGCTTTCTATCTGATGGATCATCGAATTCTTACGAGGCGATTGTCGACCACTATTTGGGTTCGTCTCGCTATGGTGAGCACATGGCTCGATACTGGTTAGATCTGGTCAGGTTTGCAGACACCAATGGGATCCATCACGACCACTATCGTGATTTGACACCTTACCGCACTTGGGTGATCAAGTCATTCAACGCCAACCTTCCCTATGATCAATTCGTGCGTGATCAGGTTGCCGGTGACCTGCTCGATGATCCTTCGAACGAACAGTTGACCGCGTCAGGGTTTAACCGTTTACACATGATCATTGATCGTGGGACGATGTTGCCCGAGGAAAGTCTTGCAAGGAATGTGATCGATCGTGTGACTGCCGTGGGGACGGCATTCATGGGGCTCACCGTCGGATGCGCTGTTTGCCATGATCACAAGTATGATCCAATCACTTCGAAAGAGTTTTATCAGCTGTACGCGTTCTTCAATAACCTTGACGCGACACCGGAGACCGGGGGGCGTTCGGGGACGGATTTTCAGCGTGGTCTACAGCCGCCTTACATTGAACTACCTTCCGTGGAGCAGCGGACGCAGCGAGAAGACCTGGAGAAACAAATTGCCTCAGCGAACGTTGAGCTTCAGTCGTTGAAAAAATGGTTTGCTGCGAATCCGCAGGAGACGCCGACGAAGCAGAAGACGCAGGAGGCGGCCGACACCGCGTCAGATGAGCCAGTTGAAAAAGGTGGAACGGATTCGCGTCAGGCAATTGTGGCCGAGCGTGAGATCAACGCGGCGCGGCAGAAAGAACTGGAAGCCGAAATCAAGTCGTTGACCGATCGGCGAAATAAGCTGTTACGCGAGATACCGGCAGCGATGGTGATGAAGGAGCGATCAGAGAAGCGTCCATCTCACGTGATGATTCGTGGAGCCTACGACCAACTTGGGGAGGAGGTCCAGCGAGGAACACCAGCTTTCCTGCCACCGTTGCAGGCCGCGATCCCAGGGGAGGCAACGCGGTTAGATTTGGCACGCTGGTTGGTTTCTCCCGAACATCCACTTACCGCTCGCGTGACGGTCAATCGTTACTGGCAGCAGTTGTTTGGTGTTGGTCTCGTGAAGACCTCAGAGGATCTCGGGGCACAGGGGGAATGGCCAAGTCACCCTGACCTTTTGGACTTTCTCGCTTATGAATTCATCGATTCCGGTTGGGATGTTAAGAGATTGATGAAGCTCATGGTCATGTCTCAGACTTACCGGCAGCGTAGTGAAGCAAATCCAGAGCAGTATGCAAAAGATCCGGAGAACCGTCTGCTGGCCAGAGGCTCCCGATATCGACTCGATGCGGAAGTGATCCGCGATCAGATGCTTGCGGTCAGCGGGCTCTTGAAAGAATCGATCGGGGGAAAGAGCGTGAAGCCACCACAGCCCGATGGGTTGTGGCAATCGGTGGCATTGCCGAGTTCTTTTCCAAATCGCTTTGTTGCTGATGAGGGCGATGAAATCCGCCGCCGAAGTGTTTATACCTTCTGGAAACGCGGATTGCCTCCGCCCCAAATGACGATTCTCAATGCACCCGCTCGAGAGGAATGTGTTGCACGCAGGGAAAGAACGAACACACCTCTGCAGGCATTGTTATTAATGAATGAGCAGCAATCGCTCGATGCAGCAAAAATGCTCGCAGTGGAGCTATGTTCGAGGGATTCGCAGGACTTGATTGCGGATCTTTATGAACGGGTAACCGGTCGGTTGCCGGATGAGTCTGAGAGTCGAATGTTACGTTTGGCGCTCACTGATTTCGAAGCGTATTACGAATCGAATCCCGAACTAGCGGCCGAGTTGATGCGTTCGGTGGAAGCCAAGGGAATTGAGGCTGAACGACTTGCAGCGTGGACGATGTTGGTAAACGCCGTGTTCAACCTAGATATCGCCAAGACTCGCTCTTGATAGTGAAACAGGCTTAGCGTTGAACCTTGTAATGAAAATGCAAAACCGCGAATGAGATGAGTGTGATGAAAGGTGAAACCATGGTGCCGTCAGCACTGGATCAACTTTTGACAAGACGCCAGCTGTTACAAGTATCACGGATGGGGCTTGGCGCCGCCGCATTGGGAGCCTTACTTCCTCAGAATGCCAAGGCTCAGACCAAGCCAGCAAGAGCGAAGCATGTGATCTTTTTGTTCATGGCTGGAGCCCCCAGTCAGGTCGATTTGTTTGACTACAAACCAGATCTCGATAAGCAATTCAAGCAACCGCTCCCCGAGAGTATTAGCAAGGGGCAGCGAGTAACAGCGATGACACGCGGCAAAGAACAGCTTGTGGTTCCCACAATGTTCAAGTTCAACCAAGCCGGTGAAAACGGACTTTGGGTGAGCGAGCTTCTGCCGCATCTCGCCAAGCAGGCTGACCGACTGTGCATGATCAAGAGTTTTAACACGAACGCAATTAACCATGATCCGGCTAAGACGTTCATGTGCACTGGTTCTGAACTACCAGGTAAAGCCAGTATGGGGGCCTGGCTGAGCTATGGTTTGGGGGCAATCAATCGCGACTTGCCGGACTTCATTGTTCTCAACTCAGCGTTCTGGACCGGTGGGACTCGGAACGTCCAGGGCCTTTATAGTCGTCTCTGGGGTAGCGGGTTTTTGCCGTCAAAGCACCAAGGAGTTAAGTTTCAGACCAACGGTGATCCTGTTCTCTTTCTTTCCAACCCCCAAGGAGTGGATACGACCGTGCGGCGGCGAATGTTGGATATCACCGGCGATCTGAATCGGAAACATCTCGAGGAAATCGGTGACGCAGAGATTGCAACCACCATCGCTCAGCAGGAAATGGCATTTCGGATGCAGAGCTCGGTACCCGAGCTGACAAATTTGTCGGGAGAGACACAGGAAGCGATGGACTTGTATGGACCTGAGGTTCACAAGAATGGGTCTTTCGCACGCAATTGTTTACTCGCTCGTCGGATGGTCGAGAGGGGCGTTCGATTCATTCAACTGTTCCACCGCGGCTGGGATCATCACTCCATCCTGCCAAAGCAGTTGCGAGGGCAGGCCTACGATGTGGATCAGGCCAGTGCGGGGCTCATCCAAGATCTCGCCGCTCGAGGATTGCTCGAGGACACCTTGATTGTGTTTGCCGGTGAATTCGGCAGAACGGTTTATGGGCAGGGTAAATTGGCGCGAGACGACTACGGTCGAGACCACCACCCTCGCTGTTTCTCCGGCTGGCTTGCCGGTGGAGGGATACAGGGTGGGATGAGCTACGGCGTGACGGATGACTTTAGTTACAACGTGGTGGATCAGCCGGTCGCGGTCCGTGACCTGCACGCAACCCTGCTACATCAACTCGGGGTCGATCATGATCAGTTGATTTTCCCTTTTCAGGGGCTCGATCAGAAATTAACCGGTGTGGAGCCGGCTAGGGTCATTCACGAGATCTTGTCCTAGTCAAATCGGTCACCGTTTGTCGAACATTCGACAATCTGGATCTTCTTGCCCGCTCAGGTGAGGGGGTGGGCTTGTTTCTGTCGCTTCGCACGGAGCTGGGAGACAAAGCTTCGCAATCAGAGCCGGTTCTTTGGGCCTTTCTTCGCGTGATTCACCGGTCAAAAGTGACCTTTTGTATTTTTTTGATGCCCGAGGGTCATAATCGGCCTGATTTTTCATCAACGGCATCGCAGAGGGTGATTTATATTTGACGTAAAGGCCGTCTTTCGGGGATACTGTCAGCTCTAGTCTTTCGTCGAGAACGCTGTTTTCACGACAACCACTCATCAGGTGAAGTCGCATATGAGTAC
>JAKMEW010000019.1 GCA_022425745.1 Rubripirellula sp. | reverse complement strand
ACATCAGGGTCATCAATTGCGAGGGTGTCTGTTGATTGACGTGTTTCGATTCCGATGGGTTCAATGAGAACGGCGTCATTGGCAACTTTCTCTCCCGACATCATTCGATCAAGCAATCGAGCCGCCTCGTAGCCAGCTTTCTTACTGTTGGGGATCACGCTGGTTAAGGGCGGGTCAGAGAGGTTGCAGAGCAGTTCATCATTGTCGGCCCCGATTACAGCGACTTGTTCAGGGACGGCAATGTCAAGTTCGCGGCACGCATCGAGTGCTTCTCGAGCTTTTATATCGTAGCACGCCATGATTCCAATTGGCTTCGGTAGCTGGTCCAGCCATTTCTCAAGACTTTGTTTCTCCTTGACCGGAGAGTTGCGAGAAGGAATTTTGACGGTCGAGCGGTAGCTGTGGTAACGGCAGCCGGTTTGCGTGGCAAATGCTTTAAAGTGTTGCTCTCGCCACTGGGACCATTTGAAACGAGGGTCACCAACAAATGCGAGTTGTTTGAAACCACGCTCTTGCAGGTGATCGACCGCAAGTTGGGCGATTCGACGGTCGTCTGTTTCGACCCAAGGGATATTAGGGACGTGCCGAGCGGCACTGACGTCGACGGTGGGGATTTTTCGTTTCGAGATCGCATTGGCCATCTCCTCAGTTTCAATCCGAGCCAAGATCCCGTCACCTTTCCAGTGCTGGAGCCACGAAGGTGGGGCGGCAGTCCGCTGGAGTTCGGGGAGGTGGATCGACCATGCCTGATGGTCCCTTAGGTATTCAATCGCTCCGGTTAGCAGTCCTCTTGCGTAAGCATTGGAGGTCTCGATTAGTAGTGCAACCGACCGACGAGGCTTCATGGAGCGGGAATATTGTTAAAGGTTTTCTCGTGTGGTACTCGCTATAGTGGGCCTTTTTGACTGTTTTTTCAAGGCGTTGGCGTGAATGTGGTGGTGAAAAATCTCAATTTTATTGCGCATCTTCTCATGGACGGTCGCCGCAAATCTCTCACAATAGTGACCGTCGACGGTCGTGCTTTTCGGGGGTGCACATTGCCTCGGTGCTCGATTGTCTTTTGCCCCTGATGCGATGTTTTTCGCGGTGAACGATTTGGTCGCAATGCCGATTTGGTCGCAATGCATCGTGTCGTCTTTTTCAGCTGTGAGTTGGGAAAGCGATCGCATCGGTTGAATGAATCTTCAGTACACGCTTGAGCGAGGAAACGCGGATGAGCAAAACGGTCAATGTTGCGATGGTGGGGCTTGGTTTTGGTGCCGAGTTCATTCCGATTTATCAATCGCACCCCAACACCAACGTGGTTGCGATTTGCCGTCGGAACGAAGCTGAGATGAATAAGGTCGGCGATCAATTTGGGATTGGAGGACGCTACACCAAGTTCGAGCAAGTTTTAGCTGACCCGAATGTTGATTTCGTTCACATTAACAGTCCGATCGCGGACCACGCTTGGATGTCGCTGCAAGCGTTAGACGCTGGAAAGCATGTGATGTGCACCGTTCCGATGGCAACCACCATCGACGAGTGCCGGCAGATTGTGGAGAAGGTCAAAGAGACAGGTCTTAAGTACATGATGGCTGAGACGGTTGTTTACAGCCGAGAATTCTTGTTCATCAAAGATCTGTACGAAAAAGGTGAACTCGGAAAGATCCAGCACCTTGCCGCTTCGCATCCTCAGGACATGGATGGATGGCCAGAATATTGGCAGCGTATGATCCCAATGCATTATGCAACGCACGTGGTGAGCCCATGTCTAGGTTTGGTGAAAGGCCTTGCTGAGTACGTTAGTTGCTTTGGCAGTGGAGCGGTTCGTGAGGACATTGCGGAGAAATCTGGAAACCCCTTCGCGGTTCAAAGTTGTCACATCAAGGTGAAAGACTCTGATGTCACCGCGCACATTTGGCGATTCCTCTACGACGTCGCGCGTCAGTACCGAGAAAGCTTTGACGTGTACGGCACGAAGAAGAGTTTTGAATGGACTTTGGTAGAAAACGAGCCCCACGTAATTCACACGGCAAAGAAGCCTGAACCTGAGATTCCAGAAAAGATCGAAGTACCAGACTTTGCTCATCTACTGCCGGAAGAGATTCGCAAGTACACGCTGCCAGCGGAGATTCACGACTCTGAGCACCTCTCCTTTATTCAAGGTGGTGGCCATGGCGGATCTCATCCGCACATGGTGCATGAGTTCGCCAGTGCATTGATCGAAGATCGGGATCCGTGGCCCAACGCCGTTACCAGTGCAAACTGGACCTGTGTCGGAATTTGTGCACACGAATCCGCCATGAAGGGTGGTGAGAGAGTGAACTTGCCTGAGTTCACACTCGAATAGACTGAAGGTTTTGGTAATGACACCGGTGATCTGAAACGACGGTTGGGATCACCGGGGTTGTTTTCAGGTAGAGCATAAAAATCGAATAATATCGACGCAGGTCTTCCGGCGCGGAAAGTCGTGGTGCAACAATGCACGAAACGTACTTGCAGCCAAGGCTTGCTCGTTGTGTCACCGAAGCATCTTGCGGGTCCTTATGACCGCTATTTGAATGCACTCACTTAACGATTATTGTCGGAATCCAGAATGTTGAATCAGGGCTCGCGGATCGTCCGTTTCTTGTCTCTCAGTCTCGCCATTGGCTTGGCCGGATTGGCAACCACTTCATCAGGTCGTTTGCTCGCTGACGAGCCACTTCGACTGGTCTTCTTAGGTGATAATGGCCATCACCAACCTGCCCGGCGTGCTGCCGATCTCTTACCCGCCCTTGAGGAACGAGGGATTTCGGTTCGTTACAGCGATGACGTCAACGCTGTTTTGTCCGACGAGGGTCTGAGCGAACTCGATGGCTTGATTGTCTACGCGAACATTGATGACTTGGGTGACAATCAGGCAGATGCACTCCTGCGGTTTGTCAATGAGGGTGGCGGATTCATCCCGCTGCACTGCGCCTCATATTGCTTTCGCAATCAGCCTGAAATTGTGGCTCTGATCGGTGCACAATTTCAACGGCACGGCACGGGAGTCTTTAGCGTTGAGCCAAGTGACGCAGCTGCATCTCATCCGCTGATGCAGGGTTACAGTAGCTTCGAGAGCTGGGATGAAACCTACGTTCACACCTTCCACAACGAAAAGAACCGGACCGTTCTTGAGTATCGGAAAGAAGGAGAGGGCTTAGAGCCTTGGACTTGGATTCGCACTCAAGGCAAAGGTCGCGTTTTCTACACAGCTTGGGGGCATGATGCTCGAACCTTTGGTAACGAAGGATTTCAGAACTTGGTGGAGCGGGGTGTTCGCTGGGCGTGCGGCCAGGATCCATCCGTCGTTCCTGAATTCGTAGGGGTTCAGCCAGAGCCACTCGAAGCGCTTGCGATGACTGAATTGTCCAAAGACGTGGAGCCTTTTGACTATGTGGATGTGGGGCCAAAGATTCCTAACTATGTCGATAGTGCTCAGTGGGGAAAGCAAGAAAAACCACGCAACCTGATGCAAAAGCCGCTCTCTCCTGAGCAGTCAATCAAGCATTACTCAGTGCCTCAAGGCTTTCACCTGGATCTCTTTGTTTCTGAGCCCAACCTGGGCGGAAAACCGATCTGCATGGACTGGGATGAGCGTGGACGCTTATGGGTTGCAGAGACTTATGACTATCCCAATGAAATGCAGCGCGCTGGTCAGGGCCGAGATCGTATTCGTATCTGCGAAGATACTGACGGTGATGGAAAGGCTGATAAGTTCGTCGTGTTCGCTGATAAGCTGAGCATTCCAACCAGTTTTGCTTTCTCTCACGGTGGGTTGATCATTCACCAAGCACCTCACACCTTGTTTTACAAAGACACCGACGGTGATGATGTCGCTGATGTGAAGAAGATCTTGTTCACCGGTTGGAGCACCGGAGACACGCATGCTGGGCCGAGCAATCTTAATTACGGGCACGATAACTGGTTTTACGGCATCGTAGGTTATGCTGGCTTCCAAGGCGAAATTGCTGGTGAAAATCGCTCGTTCCGCACGGGCTTTTATCGCTTCCTCGTTGAAGAGGTGGAGGGTGAAGTTGCGGTTACCGACTTCGAATTCCTTCGTAATACGGATAACAACTCGTGGGGTGTCGGTCTGAGCGAAGAGGGATTGCTCTTCGGTTCCACTGCAAACCGCAACCCAAGTGAGTTCATGCCAATTGCCAACCGATACTACGAGCAGGTTCGAGGTTGGACGTCATCAGTGCTGCACGGGATCGCTGACACCCACCGATTCGCAGCGATTACCGACAAGGTTCGTCAGGTGGATCACCATGGCGGTTACACCGCAGCAGCGGGGCACGCACTTTACACCGCACGTCGCTATCCACAGGCTTACTGGAACCGAACCGCCTTTGTTGCAGGTCCGACCGGTCACTTGGTTGGAACATTCGCTCTGACGCGTGATGGCGCCGGTTATCGATCAACCAGTCCCGCGAACTTGGTCGCCAGTGATGATGAATGGGCAGCGCCGATCATGGCCGAGGTTGGGCCGGACGGCAACGTTTGGGTTCTTGACTGGTACAACTACATCGTGCAGCACAATCCGACACCCGTTGGCTTTCAGACTGGGCCAGGAAATGCTTACGTGACAGATCTTCGTGATAAGAAATTCGGCCGAGTGTACCGAGTGGTGTACGGCGATGAGGTCAAGCCGTTCTCTCTTGGCGGAGCGAGTTCAGATGAGTTGGTCGCTGCCCTGGCGCATCCCAACATGCTCTGGCGTCGTCATGCACAACGGCTTTTGATCGAAAGAAAAGATAAGTCCGTCGCCAACTCCCTGATGAAACTTGCTATGGGGCGCGAAGTTGACGAAGTGGGGCTGAATGTTGGTGCGATTCACGCACTGCGAACACTGGATTCGCTTGGGCTCTTAGACGGTGATCGAGGTCATCGATTGCTACAGGCATCACTCAAGCATCCTTCATCAGGCGTGGTTCGCACAGCGGTTGAGGTCCTGCCTCGAAGTCATGCACAACGGCTTTTGATCGAAAGAAAAGATAAGTCCGTCGCCAACTCCCTGATGAAACTTGCTATGGGGCGCGAAGTTGACGAAGTGGGGCTGAATGTTGGTG
>JAKMEW010000531.1 GCA_022425745.1 Rubripirellula sp. | reverse complement strand
CGTTTGCTTGAATTGGGTTGGTGTAACTTGGTTGCGAGTTTTTGGCTTTCGCAGACGCAATTTTTAAGTTGCGAAATTCAGCACCGCCGCCGAGTGAACGAAACCCAATTCGGCCAATGGAATGTTGGTGATCGATCCCATCAAACTTTGGAAAAGGGTTCCCTGAGACAGGCATCTGATCGACCCATGCCCGCATTTCGTGACCACGAACTACGACTCGAATCTTGTGCCATTGTCCGGCGGTTGTGCTAGCCGGACGCTGAGCAATTTGCATCCAGTTTTGGTTTGCCGAACCCCAGATTACGGAGTTTCGTGCGGCATCGAATCCAATGTAGTAGCCGTCGTATTGGTCGATGCCATCAGCAATATTATTCACCCTGAGGATCACCCCAGCTTGTGACTTTCGGCCCGCCTTTATCTCCACAGATAATTCAAAATCGTCGTATTCTCGATCCCCAATTATTAACTTGGCTGGTGAGCCGATGACTTTCAGGCTTTGTGAATTCGATTGCCACTGTCCGCCGTAGGGATACAGTGGGGTTTTCTCGAATGAGATGGCTGCAGGATCAAAAGTTTGCGAATGAGTGTTGCTTGGTATCGCGAATAGCAGCAAAGCCGCCAGAGACACAACGTGTGGTATCGTAATCAAGCCATGACGTTCCATTGAAACCTGCTCAGGAGATCGAGTTGCTGTGGTATTCACTGCGGGCATTCTTTTGCCGTTGTGCTGCCGAAGGCACACCTAGGATGCCTGAAGCCACTGTAGTTTGAGTAGGCAAAGCTGACTTCATGCGAGTGTTAACCTAGTATCAATTCAATGGATTGACTAGTGTTTCGGTGGGGTCTGGTGAGTGGTCTGTCTTTTCGAGTTTGAAGTCAAGCTGGGTGATGGTTTCAGCGTCCGTGATACTCGTGCCTTGAGAACGGATGTGAGACGAGAGAAATAGAGAATGTTGCTACGCAAGTTAACCAAGTTGATGCGTCGACTTCGCTGGAGCCGACCGCTTGCGACAGGGATTCCAATTCACTGGCACGTCGGCACACCGAATTTTGGTGATGATCTGAACCCGACTCTCTTTCAGCAAATCTTTGGTCAATCTGTCCGCTTGGAACGCAAACGCGATCTCGAGCGGGTTTTCGGGATGGGTAGTATTCTTCACAAAGCAGACCGTTCGTGCCACGTAATGGGCAGCGGTTTATTGGACCCGAGTTTTGCTGTAGAAGACACCGTCAGGTCTGTCGTCTCGGTGCGAGGCGAGTTGTCTGCGAATTCACTATCGGTTACTCCACATTATCTCGGTGACCCAGCGATATTCCTGCCGCGTTTTTTTCAAATTGCGGCCCCTAAGAAGCATCGATACGGCTTTGTGCCACACCATTGTGAGACGCGGCGCGTTAGATCGGTGATCCCCAGAGATTGGCTCTTGATTGATCCCAGTTGGCCACCCATTAAGGTGCTGCATGCGATCGTTTCGTGCGAGCAGGTGGTCTGTCGATCTCTACATGGTTTAATCTGTGCTGATGCCTACGGAGTTCCAAGTGCTTGGTTGGAACCGTTGGATGAAATGATGGGTGGACGGTTCAAATACCTTGACTATTACACCACCATGAACGAAGCCAAACAACCGATTTCGATTCAGCCTCGTCACTTGGGAAAAGAGGGCGGAGCTTTGGATTTCTGGGTTTCGAATTATCGATATGACGCAAACGCATACTTGAGTCGGCTGCAACGTTTTGCTGACGCGTTTAGGTGAATTGGGACTGGGTGACTGGTTAAGGCAAAGAGGATGCAGCTAGCTAGGAGTGCGGAATGCCGATTCGTGTTTTGAATGTGAGACAGAAGGTCGTCGGGCAGTTCAATGAATTGTCAGCAACAGTATGCCTTGCTGGGTCACGCATGGACATTTCTTTTTCGCGATTTGGATCTGATCCGGCGGTGCTGGAGTCGCAACCGTCTTTCGATCCTTTCCTACCGCTCATCCTGTTGCCTGCGATGAAATGTGGTGAAGCAATTGAAGTTGAAGGTGAGGTGGATAGCCTGCTGCTTTACCGATGTCAGACGGAATTGCAGGATGTTGCCATTTCGCGTGTCGCGGGCTTAAAGCGAATCAAGGTTCTGGCTTCTCCACGCTCTTCCACTTTGTCATCATCTGCTTCGCATGTGGCAACGGGATTCAGTGGTGGTGTAGACAGTATGCACCTGTTGAACGCAAGCCTCTTCGAGAACTCACTTCCTGAAGCGATGCAAGTCAGCATGATTGTACACAACGAAATTGGCTCAGTTAGGAACGCTCTGCAATATGAAAATAATCTTACACACACAAAGTATTGGGCAGAAAGGCTCGGGCTCGAATGGGCCAGCGTTCGATGCAATGTCGAGCGACTGTATGATGGATTGAGTTTTGCAAAGACTCATCACTTTCGGAACGCGGCTGCCGCACTCTCGCTTTCTCACTTACATCGAAGCTATGTGTACTGTTCCTCGTTGGACACTCTCACCTCTTCGCGGATTAGAAAAGCAACCAACCTCAATTGCGTTGAGGGGCATTTGCTACCGTTGTTTGATACGACTTCAAATCACTTCTACAGCTTTGGTTCAAACGCCACGCGGATCGAGAAGATCAAGGCTGTCCTGGCGAACGCGGACCTGCTTGACGGGTTGAATGTCTGTGCACGTCCGAATCATGACAACGCAAAATTCTTGAACTGCGGACGTTGTTTCAAATGCTTTCCTTTCTTGATCGTGGTTAAAGGATTTGGACAACTTGATCGCCTCTCTCAATGGTTTGATTTGGATGCGTTTAACCGCCTGCAGACGCGATGCATGCTGAATCTATTTTGGAGGGGGTTGCGATCAGAAGGCAATCAGTTTGTGAGGCACACCTTCAATTACCTTCGGCAATCCAAGATCGGTGTACCTTGGTGGGCGAAGTTGTTGGCTTCTCTGGTTCCACCACCCTTGGTGCAACTTGATCCAGAGGTGTTATCCACTCCGATATCGCCATTGACGCAACGTCCGCGGCCAAATTCTGTATCGATGAAATCGGAAATTTCAGATTAAAGATTGCATTCTTAGACTGGCCTGTCGTTTGGCAACTTCGGGTCTTGGCTTGTATGGTTGATTGCCGTGCGGCGGCAATTCGATCGATGTTTCAATTCGATTTCGCATAGGTTAGGCGAGTAGGTCGTTGACCACATTTCCATGCACGTCGGTAAGTCTGAAGTCTCGACCTTGGTGTTTAAAGGTCAGCCTTTCATGGTTAATCCCAAGGCAGTGCAGCATGGTGGCGTTGAGATCGTGGATGTGAACTGGTTTTTCAGTCACGTTGTAACTGAAGTCATCTGTTTCGCCGTGGACAATGCCTGGCTGAATTCCACCACCGGCCATCCACTTCGTAAAGCATCTTGGATGATGATCACGGCCGTAATTGGTTTTCGTCAGGCCGCCCTGACAATAGATCGTTCTCCCAAATTCGCCGCCCCAAACGACCAGCGTATCATCAAGCATTCCACGCTGTTTTAGATCTTTGATCAACGCAGCGCACGGTTGATCAATGATGCCGCATTGTCGACGAATGTCATTAGGTAGGTTTCCATGCTGATCCCACTGTCTTATGAAGACTTGGGTGAATCGCACGCCGCGTTCCGCGAGTCGACGAGCGAGGAGGCAGTTCGCAGCAAAAGTGCCAGGCGTTTTGACTTCTGGTCCGTACATCTCGAGTGTCTTGTCAGATTCGTCAGAGATGTCTGTCAACTCAGGTACAGAGGTTTGCATGCGGTATGCCATCTCATACTGTGCGATCCTCGACTGGATCTCTGGGTCACCTACTTCGTCGTAACTCGCTTGGTTGAATTCAGCGAGTTGGTCTAGCATTTTTCTTCGTAAGTCTCCTGACACACCCGCGGGGTTCGACAGGTAAAGCACTGGATCGCCGTTGGACCTGAGGCTGACACCTTGGTGGCGTGTTGAAAGGAAACCCGCACCCCAGAGTCGTGCGTAGAGTGCTTGGCCACCGAATCCACCATTGACGGTTGAGTGGAGGACGACGAACGTAGGCAGGTTTTGGTTCAAGCTGCCGAGCCCGTATGACAGCCATGCACCAGTGCTTGGACGCCCAGGTAATTGGCTGCCGGTTTGGATGTAAGTGATCGCAGGATCGTGATTGATTGCTTCAGTGTTGACGGTTTTGATCACGGCTAAATCATCAACAATGCCTGCGGTGTGCGGCAGCAACTCGCTGACCCATGCACCGTGTTTTCCGTGCTGATTAAACTTGAAGATCGAAGGTGCGATGGGGAAGCGGGCCTGCCCGGATGTCATGGTGGTGATGCGTTGACCATTTCGAACCGATTCAGGCAGATCCTTGTCGTACCAGTCAACCATCTTTGGCTTGTAATCCCACATGTCGAGTTGTGATGGCGCACCAGACATGAATAGATAGATCACTCGCTTTGCTTTGGGTGCAAAATGCGGGAGATCGGGGATGCCCTGCGATATCGAGTTGTTGGATTTTGATTCAGCGAAAAGATTTTCGTTGCAAAGGCTCGCCAATGCCGCTGAACCGAGTCCCCCGGCTGCTTTGCCAAAAAAATGTCGTCGTGTTTCGATCAACTCCTGATCGCGGATCGGATTTTGAGACTGCATCGTGGATGACATTGTTTATGTTCTGTTTGAATTTCCGACGGATGTTTTTTGCGATCTTCGAGTTCATGAATCTCGCGTTGGCAAATTTTAGGTGCGGCCGAGGTTAGCCTATCCCCGCGTAATGGTCTCACTGAGGTTCAGCAGGAGGTGTGAAATCAAGGTCCAGGCCGCCACCGATTTTGCTTCGAGATTCGCATCGGCCGGTGACTCACCGACAGAAAGCAGTTCTGTTGCTGCTTCGGGTGATGCTTGAAAGTGTTGCAAGTAATCTTCGAGGTGGCTTGTCAGTCTCGCGATTTCTGCGTCGCTTGGCATGCGTCCAACGGTTGATCGAAAAGCAAAAGTGAGTCGTTCAATCTCATTGTTGCCACCCTCTCGATGAACCTTCTCGGCGAACTTCCGTGCAGCTTCGATGAACTGAACATCATTTAGGAGCACGAGGGCTTGTAGGGGGGTGTTGGTTCGCGCACGACGGACTTGGCACGTCTCTCGATCAGGTGCATCAAAGGTCGTCATGCTTGGTGGCGGTGAGGTGCGTTTCCAGAAGGTGTACATGCTTCTGCGGTAAAGTTTTTCGCCGGAGTCTTGCGTGAAGACCGACGTGTTACTTCCTCCGAATCCCACAGGTTTCCAAAGGCCCGCAGGCTGGTAAGGCTTCACACTCGGGCCGCCTATATCGCCGTGCATCAAACCGCTGACGAACAGGGCTTGATCTCGGATGATTTCCGCATCGAGCCGAAAACGTGGTCCTCTGGCCAGTAATCGATTCTCTGGATCGACCCGCAGGTGTTGTTCGGAAACAGTTGATTGCTGCTGGTATGTGTTTGAAAGTAATATCTGCTTTTGGAGAGCTTGAACGTTCCAACCTGATTCAATGAACTCCACTGCAAGCCAATCAAGGAGTTCCGGATGGCTAGGTCGCTCACCTTGAACTCCGAAGTCTTCGGACGTTTTCACGAGCCAAGTACCGAAGAAATGTTGCCAGAAACGG
The DNA here is from genome assembly GCA_022425745.1 of Rubripirellula sp. Lineage (GTDB taxonomy): Bacteria > Planctomycetota > Planctomycetia > Pirellulales > Pirellulaceae > Rubripirellula. The sequence continues at coordinate 8,370 of JAKMEW010000531.1, read as the reverse complement.
TTAACGATGACACGGCTGGTAAGCGGGTTCTCGGGGCTGACTAACCATTTCGCTAAACCGAGGCGATTGTTGGAAGATTCAGTGGGTTGTGGACCCAGCCACTGAGGAGTGGCTGGTGAAACCGGATCTCGTTGTTGGGTGTATTCCCCGCGTTCCAGAATGTAGGCTTGCCTCGGTTCCGGACGCTCCTCCATGACAAGTGTGGAGGGAATGGATTGATTGACCGCATCAAGCTGTTTCTGCAATTCATCCAGCTTCGTTATGACTCCGGATAGCTCCTTCTTTGTTGTCGGGTTGACTTGCTTCAAGTAGTGTTCGCGAAGTTTCTTGGCTTGTTCTTCCGTACGCTCGGAGATCTTTAGATCGATAATCTTTTTCAGCTCTTCCGAGATTGCGGGCTTATTGAATTCTTTTTGGTACTGTTCCCAGACCGCTTGAGATGCCAGCTGTTCCTCGGTCAGTGGAGCAACTGTCACCACACCGGCGTGATCCCAATGAACGGTTCCTCCGAATTGCGTGAAAGCCCAGCCATTGATTTTCGTACCCGGCTGCAAGTCAACGGATGATGCAGGCACTTCCAGCCGTACCCACTTTCCAACTTCGGGTAGGTCACCCATGCGAAGATTGGATGGATTATTACGTCCGGCGCCATGACCTTTGTCAGCGCCCCAAAACGCACGGTGCTCCCAACTTCCGTTATTGAATTGAAGTTGTACTGTTTCAGGTGGGTTTTCAGGGTCCAAGTAGACGTAAGCGAAAAGTGAATCGTTGTCGCCGATCACTAAAGGTGAGCTAGCTTCGGTGAAGAAGTGTTGATTGAGTCCGGTTCCAGTGCGGAAGGATGCATTTTTTCCGCTGTAGACGGGATGGTCCGGTGCCTCAACGAATTGCCATGGGGTAGGGCCATCACCCTGCGGTTTTGCCCCCTCAGGTAACTCGTCATCAAACCAGACTGAATCGGCTCGATCAAAGGCTAGGTCAGACGGAGTTGGTGTGGGATCGACGTATTGAATCGCATCGACATTTGTTTTCAATGCGTTGGTCGTTTCGGTTACCAATTGCGTCAGCCGAGCTTGCTCGTCACTCTGTTCTTTTGAGGGTACTTTGACTGCTGGTGGGGGAAGTAACGCGTTACCATCCATTGCCTTTTCTGTCAGGCTGTAGAAGTACGAGAATAGTTGATAGAACTCTTTCTGGGTAAGCGGGTCAAATTTGTGGTCGTGGCATGCTGCGCAGCCGGCGGTTAGCCCCAGCCAAACCGTTGACGTAGTCTCGACGCGATCCACTGCGTAACGCACATAGTACTCGTCGTCGATCGAACCGCCTTCACTCGTCGTGACATTGCATCGGTTGAATCCCGTCGCAACCCGTTGTGTAAGAGTGGGTGTCGGTAATAGATCACCGGCGATTTGTTCAACGGTGAATTGATCGAATGGCATGTTCTGGTTGAACGCTTGGATGACCCAGTCCCGATACGGCCAAATCTGGCGTTCATTATCTAGGTGAAGTCCATGTGTATCCGCATACCTCGCCGCATCGAGCCAGATGCGTCCCATGTGCTCGCCATATCTTGGCGACTTTAGCAAACGATCGATGACTTTTTCGTATGCGTTAGGAGATTGATCTGCGAGAAATTCATCGATCTCGTTGATCGTGGGCGGAAGACCGGTCAAGTCGAGTGTTGCGCGCCGGATCAGTGTTTCTTTATCTGCGGTTGGGTTGGGAGCGAGGTTTGCCTGCACAACTTGATGGAGAATGAAACGGTCAATTGGTTGATTCGCCTTCAGTTCGGAAGGTGTCTCGGGTAGGCTAGGCTTGGTGGGTTTGATGAACGCCCAGTGCTGCTTCCAATCTGCTCCCTGAGCAATCCAAGCTCGCAGCTTTTCTCGCTCTTCGGGTTGTAACCGCAAACCAGATTCAGGCGGAGGCATGAGAAGATCTTGATCGTCGGAAACGATGCGTTGGTAGAGAGTGCTGGCCGATGTATCACCGGGTACGATGGCCGCCTCGCCAGAATCGCCTGCGCCGAACGCGCCCTCCTTGGTGTCGAGTCTAAGCCCTGATTCTCGTGCCGCCTCGTCGGGTCCATGGCACTGAAAGCAGCGGTCCGAAAGCAACGGCAAGATATCCTCGTCGAAGTCGACGGAAGACTCCAGTTTAGGCCCCAGTTCTTCTGCTGGTTGCTGCTCCTCTGATGGTTGCTCCTGGCCTAGCAATATGACCGGCAAAAAGCAGACGAAGAAAATGACTGTCAGGGTCAGTCTGATGGCTATCGCGTAGTTCAAAACGTTTGCGCTGTTGCTCATTGGCAGTGATTGGGTTCGACTTGCTTTCATGACTCGAAGATAGCGAGGAAGTACCAAAGATTTTTAAACGCTGGAGGAATCCTAGTTTAACCAATCACGTGATTGAGGTGATTCAAGATGGCTAACATTCAGAGAATTCTTCCCCTAAATCGGTACCGCATCTGAGGCGTAAATTTAACCCAGCGTGATGCTCATTAACCCAGCGTGATGCTCATTAACCCAGCGTGATGCTCATTAACCCAGCGTGATTGCTCAGATTTCAATGGTTTCGGGCAGCACGCAGCCTCAAAACGCCATCCCACAGTGGAAGAATATCTATCGTGTCAGCGTTGATGGGTCCAGAAGTTACGCTTCCCAACGAAGAACGAAGCATTTATGCGGCGATGCTGTTGGATTGTTTCAATCCATACTCGGTAACCATCAGGCGGTGCCGTCGCGTGAATTGCCGGATTTCCCAGTTTCGCTTTTTATCACGATCGTTGACGTAGCCTCTTGCGTGATCCAAGTGGAGGCAGATTGCGGAAAATCGAATCTGAATAGGGGTGATTCCACTGTGCGCCAGTCGCTCACCGAGTTCGCAATCTTCACCACCATATCGCATCCGCTCGTCGAACCCGTTGACTTGAACTAAGTCCGTCTTCCAACCCGACGCGTTGTGACCATTCCATGTCGGGTTGGTCGTCGTGATTCGATTGAGAGCTTCTGAAACCAGTCCCTTAGTCTTGAGTCGCAGTTCCTGTCTTCCAACTTTTAGCCCATTGCACAGCAACCAGTTCAGTTGAAATGCATCACCCGACGAAATGTCATCAAGTGTGATCTGGCGGCTTAATTCCATTGGCAGTTTGTTGTAGCCGCCTGATAAAAATCGATACGGCCTTGCACGCTGTTGATGTTGCTGAACGAAGTCACGGCGAGGGATGCAGTCTCCGTCCGAAAAGATGAGGTAGTCACTGGACGATTCGGCGATGGCACGGTTGAGGATCACACATTTTTGAAAGCCGTTATCTTGGTGCCACACATGTTTGATCTTGAGGCCTGTTCTCGCTCTAACGCGATCGATCACCTTTTCAGTGCGTTCATCGGATCCATCATCAGCGACAATTATTTCTTTGGGCTTCACACTTTGCACGGAATAACCCCAAAGCGACTTTTCAAGCCACTCGGGGGCATTGTATGTCGAAAGGATAATTGAGATGGATTTCGGTTGAGACACCATGTCATTCAATGCGTCAGGATGATGGGACTAGAGAGTCGCGGGAGCCTCTTAGGGGCATATCAAAATTTGAGGTGCTGAGTCAATTGATACCCTGAGTCAATTGAGGCTTGAGTAAGCAGGCAACCAATTGCTCTTGGATGATCGTCATGTATCTGTTTTTGTTATCATTTAGCGGAACGGCGCTGAAACATTCCGTTACATCTCAGGCACGAAGATTCTCCGTGCTCAGAGAATGATTCTGAGCTAAGCCTTATTTCTCCTCATTCCATATTTTACGGAGGCGACTCATGACCACTGCCAAGCCGAACTCGTTGCTGCTTGATCGACGAACAGCATTACGCTCAGCGCTCCATTTCACCGGTGCTTCGGTATTACTGCATCCCATTGAACGTGCAAAGGCCTTCCAATCCGCCAACGAGCGACCCAGGCTGGGGGTCGTTGGGACAGGGAGTCGTTGGTGCCAGAAAGCTACTGGAATTGATCGCCCGTACGGGTCCGCACCAGATTTTGCTAAGTACGGAGATTATGTTGCCGTTTGTGACGCGGATTCTAGTCGCCGAGAAATGGCAGCTGGTTTGGTCAAGCAGTGGCACGGTCAATCGCCAAAGATCCATGCGGACTACCGCGCGATTCTGGAGGATCCTACCATTGACATTGTTCATATCACCACGCCTGATCACTGGCATGCCAAGATTGCCATCGAGGCGATGAAGGCAGGGAAGGATGTTTATTGTGAAAAGCCGATGACGCTTACGATCGATGAAGGAATACAGATCGGTGCTGTTTGCAAACAAACCGGTCGCGTTATGCAGGTGGGAACTCAGCAGCGTAGCGGAAGGCAATTCATTCAGGCCATTGCTTTGATTCGAGAAGGAAGGCTAGGTGAAATCAAGAAAGCTACCTGTAGCATCGGTGGCGCGCCGACGAGTCCGGAAATTCCCGTTACTGAAGTTCCAAAAAACTTAGACTGGAATCAATGGCAGGGACCTGTGGCGAATGCCCCGTTTCGCTACAAATCCGGTCCAAACGGTGAAACACAGAGTTGGTCGCGTTGCCATTACGAGTTCCGATGGTGGTATGAATACTCGGGCGGAAAGCTAACCGATTGGGGAGCACATCACGTTGATATCGCCACCTGGGGGCTTGGTAAAACCGATACCGGTCCGGTCAGTGTGAATCCACTCAAGGTGGTTCATCCGGTTGAATTTAAAGATGGATATCCGGTTGATCCTTCACGGTACAACACTGCGACTCAATTTCAGATTGCCGCATCATTTACCGATGGCGTTGAAATTGAAATCCGGCATGATGGTGGCAACGGAATCCTATTCGAAGGCACCGAGGGACGCATCTTTGTGAATCGCGGTCGGCTAAGTGGCGAGCCCGTTGAGGCATTGCAGAATAACCCGCTGCCCGGTGGTGCCCTGGAGCGTGTTTACAAGGATCGAAGTTTGGTTGATCACTTTCGAAACTTCTTCGAGGCCGTCCGTGATCGGAAGGAGCCCATCTCGGATGTGCACAGCCATCATCGAGCATTGAGTACATGCCACCTCGCTGGGATCGCTGCGAGGTTGGGGCGAAAAATTCAATGGGATCCGGAAAAGCAGTTGGTGGTTGGAGACCCGTTAGCTCAAAGCTTCGTTGCTCGAGAATACCGCAAGGGATTTGAAATCGAGAGTTGAGCGACGTGGTGTGATGAGCCTCGTCATTCGATTGGTGTCGGTCGATCCGCATCGACCGAATCGAGCCAATTGATCAAAGAATTGAGTAGTGATTCTCGAAGATCCGGCTCGGATTTAGAAAGATCGCTTGCTTCGCCGATGTCCTGATCAAGATCGTATAGTTCGGTGCTGCCGTCGTCATAGTTGAGGATGAGTTTGTACTTGCCGCGACGGATTGCAGAACCTGGACGATTGTCGCGGTGGAAAGCGAAGTGTGGGTAGTGGAAAAAGATTTCCTCACGATCCAGCGAGTCGCCACGTAATAGAGGTATCAGTGAAACACCGTCCACAGCGAGGTCTGCAGCCACGGTCAACGGTGACGAAGACTTGCTGATCGCGTTTGGCGAAGCGACTTGTTCCCCTACCGCGGTTGGCTTCTTGTCCGCCGTGGTTGCTTGCTGATCTTGATGTTCTTTCGCTGTGACGGTCGCTTCCAAAATCGATGCAGTCAGGTCCATGCTGATGACCGGTGTGGTGTTGGTTGTGTTTGGTGGTGTGCGGCCTGGCCAACGCATAATTAGCGGAACTCGAACGCCCCCTTCGTAGAGATATCCTTTTCCTTTCTTTAACGGATGATTGTCAGTCGCTCCGGACCAGCCACCATTGTCGCTGGTGAAAATCACTAACGTCTTTTCTCGGAGTTGAAGATTATCGAGTTCATCTAGAACACGGCCAATAGCGCGATCGGTCGCTTCTAGCTGCGCCGCGTAGACCGCGTTCTTCAATCCGCGCCCTTCTTTACCGCGATAAGGGTCAATGAGATCTTCGGGTGCTTCAAAGGGATAGTGAGGGTTGTAGGTCCAAAGACAAACAAACGTTGGCTTATCGCGATTCGACCTGATGTAATCAATGGTCTCATCAGCGAGGCGATCGGTCAGGTATTCACCCTCCCGTCGCGGCGGTAGCGTGGGGATTCTGTAAGGATCAAAGTAGGTTGGTGGGCCACCGAATCCGCATCCTCCGATGTTGACGTCAAAGCCATGATTTGTGGGCCAAAACTGTTTCGCATTTCCTAAATGCCATTTGCCAAAGAAACCGGTTGCGTATCCACGTGCCTGCAAAGTTTCAGCCAGCGTCTGGTGATGGTGCAAGAGTTCGTTGCTGGATGGCGGCGGCTGGATAACGCGATCTTCAGGCCAAAATGCTTTAATGTCTGGACCGTGCTGGGTAATCTTTAGACGTGCGGGGGCTTGGCCGGTCATCAATGCTGCCCGAGTAGGGGAGCAGACTGGTGCTGCGGCATAAGCGTCTGTGAACCTGACTCCTTGCGTTGCTAGTCGATTCAGATTGGGAGTCTTCAGCTTGGGATTGTTTTGGCAATTGAGGTCCTTCCAGCCAAGATCGTCCGCCATAATTAAAAGTACATTGGGCGGTGATTTCTTAGTCAAATCCCCGTATGCTTCGTGCACTTGAATATTAACAAACGCGATCGTGATCAGGGCGAGTGAATGGAATACCACCAGAAGTCTTGGCCAAGCGAGACGCGTGCGAATGGGAAGCTTCATAAAGCGAGATGAACAAGGCATGATTGACGGGGTTTGGAACAAAATACAAAGCGCCTTTATGATAACTCATGACCGAATCCGCTGCCTGATGAATCGCGAGGTTGTCGTGCCTGATCACCGCATCCGATCTTCTTGCGTTGCAAATCGAGCGAGAGTAATCCAGCACGTGTTCCTAGAGAGATTGCGTGGCGCGACCCTCGGTTTGCTTCGAAGTGTGATGCTATTGATTGTTTTGGCCGAGCCATGGGGCACAAGTGCTCAGACGCCCCGGGGAATAAGTGCTGCGGCTCAGATCAATGCAGCAATTAACGGCCAAAAGTCACAGGGGGACGAGGATACTGAGAGTAAGGTTGGGCAGATCGGTCAGCCTTTGACGTGGAGTTCTCCCGTGCCCGAGAAGATTGATCAACCGTTGGCAGGGAAAGTGGTCTATCGGCTTCAAACAACTATCAATGATCAGCTTTTTCTCACGCCGAATGCGTGCTTTTTTCCAAAGCTGGGGGTGGTCGCCAATGGTGAATCAGAAGTTCCCGACGTCGGAAATTTGAACGGTGGGAAATCCTATGCTTGGGTCGAGGATTGGGATCGCGGCGAGTCCGCACAATGGGCTTGGTGGTCTGAGAAGATAGGCCGAATTAATTTTCGAGTGATGATGAACGCGGGCGTCTCCGTGGACAAATTTGAAATTTGTATCGGAGGGAAGCGTTTCGTTTTTAATGTTGACGCAAAGATGACGCGCGAGACCGAGGTGTTCCGCGGTGAGATCTTGATCGATCAACGCGGCAAGCAAGACGTTGAGATCACTTGCCTCAGCGAGCGTTCCGATGCAAAGCTCCTGTGGATCGAGCTTGCCGGCGACCCAATTAAAAATGCTTCCGTTATCCGTAAGCGGTGGCGTCCGGCTGCCGCTCACACTCGCTTTCATGCTTCGACAATCGATGAGCCGGTTCGCGCTTGGGTGATGGAGATGGATGCGGTACCTGGGACACTGAGCTTTTACAGTCCCGTCACGACTCCATTCGGATATTACGGTCCAACGTGGTTGCCCGATGGTAGAGTCAACACTGGGTTTAACTTTTCGCTCTGGTCCTACGGTCGGGGCAAAGAAGAGCCGCCGATCGAGCAACTTTCTCATTTACTTGCCGTAGGGAATCCGAACGCCACATTTGGTCATTTTGGCCATGAGGGTACCGGTGTGAAGATACGCGATTGGGAACCACTTGCTGGTAAGCAGGAGCAGTCACAAGTCTTTGCCCTGCGCCTTGAAATCGGCGAGACGTATCACACCTATTACAGTTTCTACTACGACGCACCGGAGAAGCGTTGGAAGTTATTCGGGGTCGGTAATCAGATTCCTCGTAACAAAACGCTTCGTGATCTTTGGGTCGGTAGTTTTGTTGAAGTCCCGGGGCCACCTCACGTGCAGAGGACAGGGGTCTACCCAAGGCGGATGCGTTATCGAGGTTGGGTTTCAGGAAAGATGGGTGGTTGGCATCCGATCGATCAAATGACCAATGGCAATATCGATTCCGGCAGCGGGCTAACGCATACGCAACGAGGTGTGACCGGTGCGGGTTGGTTTTACCTCGAAACGGGCGGGTGGGGATATCGTGAACCATCGC
>JAKMEW010000260.1 GCA_022425745.1 Rubripirellula sp. | reverse complement strand
GCGATATCTGTTCCATCAATATTCTCGATGGCTTCTTTCGCGGTTTCAGCATCCGCCATCTCAACGAACGCAAACCCTCTGGATCGACCAGTTTCGCGATCCATAATGATGTTGACCGAAGTCACTTCCCCATACTGCTCAAAGGCACCTCGAATGTCGTCATCGGAAGCGTTGAACGACAGGTTACCTACATAAATGTTCGTCACAGAACTACCCCTAAATCACTACCACCTTTGAAACGACTCGTTTCAAACATCCGCCAGGTTCGAGAAAGAAAACGGTCCAAACCAGCAACCTCGGCGCACGAGGTGGACAAAACTTGCAAAAATCGTGGCAGAGTGTCACAGGTCAGTCAATATAACGAATCTGAACTCCACCCGATTTTCTCCATTTTTGCCTTGACTTCGAACCGTTGAGGACGGTTGACGCGACAATCGGACCTCGGATCCCTAAGACTGCGGAGTGAACAACACAACGCAGTCGGTTCGACTACAATCCTTGCTTCCGACGAAGAGACTCGTAGGTGGCTAGCAAAATGTTGGCCACATTCGGGTAATCTCCGGCGCGGCAAGCGACCCATTGGAGCATTCCCCGATTCACTCAAACCCTTGTTCGGTTAACCCTGTCTGTGATCAAAGACAGTAAATCGAACACAACTATATTCATGCCGAATTCATGCCGACGGGTCTTCGCCGTTTGATCGTAGCTTTTTGACTTTGGCTTCCCCTTTTGTCCCTTCAAACCTCAAACAATCGAAAATGAAGAAATCATTGCGAATCGCAAAAGACGCACTGCTCGCAGGCGTCCTCTCTGTGCTAACGACTCCGGCTTTTGCTGCCGATCCACCGGAAGGTTTCGAACCCATCTTTGATGGAAAGACAATGGAAGGCTGGCACGCCCGTCCGCATTTCAGTCCCATCGAACTGGCCAAAATGGATGAGGGCGCGAGGTCAGAAAAGATGGAGCAATGGATGGCCGATGCAAAGCAGCATTGGTCGGTTGAAGATGGCGAATTGGTCAACGATGGTCACGGAGCCTACCTAGTTACTAGTAAAGACTATACCGATTACGAGCTGATGCTCGAATACAAGACGGTCGCTCGAGCCGACAGCGGCATCTACCTCAAGGGGAACCCACAGGTGCAGATTTGGGATTACACCGATGAAGCCAAATTCAAGCTGCATGCTAATTTGGGTAGCGGTGGACTTTGGAACAACAGTGCTGGCGCACCGGGTAAAGATCCGTCTGAACTTGCTGACCGACCCTTCGGAGAATGGAATCAATTCCACATCAAACAAATTGGCGCACGCACCACCGTCTACCTCAATGGCAAACTTGTGGTCGACAACGCGATCATGGAGAACTATTGGGACCGCGCGAATCCACTATTTCGCTCAGGCCCCATCGAACTTCAAACTCACGGCGGTGAAATTCGTTGGAAGAACATTTGGGTCAAAGAACTCGGTGCCGAGCAGGCCAATAAACAATTGCAAGCCCATCATGCCAAAGGCTTCAAATCGCTCTTCAATGGAAAGGACCTCAGCGGATGGCAGGGTAGCGTTGACAACTACCAAGTCGTCGATGGAGCGATTCAGTGCAAGGCAGGCAAAGGCGGAATGCTTCTGACTGAAAAAGAGTATTCCAATTTCGTCGCTCGCCTCGAGTTCAAACTTCCGCCCGGAGGTAACAATGGACTTGCGATTCGCTCGCCCGGTAACGGTGACCCCGCCTACGCTGCGATGTGTGAACTTCAAGTGCTCGACTCTGAACACCCCAAGTACGCGAACCTCGACCAGAGACAGTACCATGGCAGCGCCTACGGCATGACCGCTGCACATCGCGGGTACCTACGCGAAGCGGGCCAATGGAACTACCAGGAAGTCACGGTAAATGGCAGTGAAATCAAAGTTGAGCTCAACGGCAACGTTATCCTGACCACCGACCTCAGCAAGGTGACTGAGTTCATGGCTGATCGCCCTCATCCTGGCAAAGATCGCACCAGCGGTTTCTTCGGTTTCGCTGGTCACAACGATCCGGTTAGCTTCCGCAACGTTTCCATCAAAGAACTGCCCTGAGTGCGAACCTTCGAGTAGACACGTCTTCGAGTTCGCAGGGTTCGAGTTCGCAGGGTTCGAGTTCGCAGGGTTCGCAGTCGAGCGTCGTTCAAATCATTGCCGCGAGCTGCGATTAAAGCTCGAGGTACGGAACTCGGCTGAGACTTCCCTCAAGACTCACAGTCCTTGAAAAGCACAGTTTGATGCACAAAAAAAGGCGAACCCCCGTCGAGGAGTTCGCCTTTTTTATTTTGTTTCGACATGCCCGATTGAGCGGCTAGTTCTTGGCCTTATTGTTCGGCCTTCGTGGGTTCAACGGAAGCACATGTGCTCGCTCCGCATACGCTTGCCACATCCCAGCAAGCTCCTTGGTGCGTTCGGGTAGCTCGCTGCTAAGGTCACGCTGCTCACTGCGATCCTTTGCGATGTTGTATAACTCCCACTTACCTTTGGCCCCCTTGGCAACCAGCTTCCAGTCCCCCATACGCACGGCGCGATTACCCTCGTGCTCCCAGTAGATCGCCTCGCGATCTATACGCTGCCCAAGGAAAGCGGGCAATAAACTTTTGCCTTCCATGGGATGAATCGACTGCCCACCATGAAAGGTCGTGGGATAGTCTGCCTCTGCAAGATCAGCGGCAGTCGCCATGAGGTCCACGAGATGACTTGGTGTTGACTCCAGTTCGCCTTTGCGCGTGATCTTTGCGGGCCAGTGAGCGATGAGAGGCGTTGAAATTCCTCCCTCGTGAACCCAGTGTTTGTATTCTCGGAACGGCGTGTTGGAAACGGTTGCCCAACCGCGACCGTAGCCAATCGCTGTGTCAGCTGGCCCCGCCATTGAACCCTTACCTGTTCGCATCGCAAACCCATCTCGTGACTGGGTTGGTGTCATATTTGGTTGAAGATAATCATCACCAAGAGGCTTCAACGTTGGCTCCTCAGAGCGAGGCCCTCCCTTGCCGCCACGGCCGTAACCTTCGGCACATCCACCGTTGTCTTGGAAGTAGCAGATCAATGTGTTGTCGAATTGTCCCGTATTTTTCAGTGACTCGATGATCCTACCAATCCCTTGGTCCATGCTGTCAATCATCGCGGCATAGACTTCCATGTTTCGCTTGTCCCATTCCCAGTGCTCCGTCTCTTTCCAGTCCTCAGGCATCGGCCAAAGTTCGGTATTGCTTTCGTCAATCAGCCCGAGGGTGATCATGCGTTGGTAACGTTCTTTACGTATTGCCTCGTAGCCTGCGTCGTATCGCCCTTGGTACTTTGCGATATCTTTTTCCAGGGCGTGCATGGGCCAGTGCGCGGCGGTGAATGCAACGTACAGGAAGAATGGCTCATCGTTGGTAGCCTGATGATGATCGTGAATGAACCTCGAAGCGTGATCCGCGATTGCGTCGGTGTAATAGAATTCACCGTTGGCCATCTCAGTTTTGGTGTACTCCGGATCGGCGTACGGCGAGATGTATTGGTTGCCTCGGGTCAGCGTATTGGGATCGAAAAAACTACCCGCTCCATGGATCGTTCCGTAAAACTGGTCGAAACCACGTTGAATTGGCCAGTTGTGCTTATCGGCTTCGCTTTGCGGGTTGATAACCTTTGTCACATGCCACTTCCCCGACATGTAGGTTCGATAGCCCGCGGTCTTGAGCACTTCGGCCAGCGTCACGCATTGGCGATTCAAATCTCCTCGATAACCGTCGACCCCACGATCATCCATCATGTGACCCACGCCGGCCTGATGTGGGTAAAGCCCCGTGAGAAGACTTGCTCGAGTCGGACAACATCTTGCGGTGTTGTAAAACTGAGTAAACCGGACGCCCTGCTCGGCGAGTCGATCGAGATGCGGTGTGGAAATCTCGCTGCCATAACAGCCGATATCCGAGAACCCCATATCGTCGGCCATGATGTAGATGATATTTGGGCGGTCAGCCGCTTCAGTGGCACCGACCACCCCACCAAGCGTGAAAAGAAAAAAGCACCCGAGTGCAACCAATGAACGAGACGAAAAACCGAGCATCATGAATCTGTTCCGGGGTAAAGAATCTATTCCGAGGTAAAAATCGGCGACACTGAAACCACGCCAGTCGAGGCGAAGTAATCTTTCAACCTAAATACATGGAGGTTAGTCTAACCGAACCGCAGCTGTGGTAGCACACCGAGACTCGCTTTTCATCCACCAACTGCAGGCATGCCTTACCTCATGCGTGCTACCCGAACATTGTGCCCCTCTTCTGCTGAGGCACAACGCAGCAATCAAATCAGTCGCAGCCACGAACCATATTTTCAGACGCATGCAATTCGGTCCTCTTGAAATGAGTCAGCCCCCAGTCACCACCTTGCCGGCGAGACGGATGGTTTGCACCCTCACTTTCTTGAGCCTTTCATGCCTACTCAGCGGGTTCGCGTTCGGAGTGGGTGGGTCATTGACGGTAACCATTGCAGAAGAAGAAACGGGCGAGCCAACCATTGCACGTTTTGAAATGCACCGCGTCGACGCCCCAAACAAGACGCTACCGATTCGTCGCACGGTGCCTGCGGGAATCGGCGTTATTTTGGACCGAGAATTGCTTTTGGAAATGCCCGAAGCAAACTACCAGTTCCGACTCACTCGCGGTCCAGAGTATCGCATGATTAGCGGCACGTTTGCGTTGGAAAAATCTAGTTTGGATTCGCATCGAGTCGAACTCCCACGGATGGCAAACATGCTCGAGGAAGGGTGGATCAGTGGGGACTGCGCAACTCCCGCCAGTGACGCCAGCCTCCCCCTGAGAATGGCCTCCGAAGACCTTCATGTCGTCGCTTCCATTGGACATCTTCCCGCCAAACCCATTGCCGGACGAAACGACGAAGACCCAATTCTCCACACACCAACCTGGATCCGCAGCGACCTAGTGATTTCTGACGGTCTTGCTTTCTACGGAATCGCTGCCCCCGATGTCCATGAAACAAGCGAGGAGTCAAAGGACGAGCTAGCCGCTGCGGAAGCGTCAGCCAATTCAAGTGCGACACGGAGGTCTCTGAATGCCCAGCTGCCATCACTGAGTAACCCACCGGTAGCTGTTGATCAAACACCGGGCGACCTTCTTCCGATCGAGCGGATCCTTGAGATGGACCAAATTCCCGGAGCTCAGATTGCCGTTGAGAATCCTTTTGCTTGGCCCTTGCCGGTATGGCTTGCCAGTGAACGAGTCGATGGAATCTTTGTGATGAGTGATTGGCTTCGCCTTGATCGCCAAGTCAAAACCGTCCCACAGAGCCGCCCGCCAATTGGCCCATCGATGGGTGATGGACGCACCCTCGGTCGCTGGGCCGAACGCATCTACTGGCACCTCCTGGAGGCAGGATTTCGAATGCCACCCTTGGCCGGCACCGGAGATCAATGTGGCAAAACTCCCGTGGGATACAATCGCCTTTACGTGGCCGTGGATGACCAATCGCAAGAAGACGACCACCCGCTGCACGTTGAGCGAGCAAAGTCAGAGCAAGCTTGGTGGAACGCCGCTTGGGAAGGAAAAAGCATCGTAACCAACGGTCCGATGCTGCGACCTAAATTAGCTGGCCGAATTCCGGGACATCTTTTCACGGCAAGAATTGGTGAAAAACTCACCTTACAGCCGGAACTCAATCTTTCCGTTCGAGACCCGGTGGAATATCTAGAAGTCATCCACAACGGTGAAGTGCACTACAGCGCACGACTCGATGAATTCGCCAAAGCGGGCGGCATCATTCCGGCTATCGAAGCGACCGAGAGCGGTTGGGTGATTATCAGGGTAGCAACGCTACACGAAGAACACTTTCGTGCTGCACTCTCAGCACCGTGGTACATCGAATTTGATTCTCAACCGAGAATCAACGAAAGGAGTGTTGCGTTCTTCCAGGAGTGGCAAGCGGCCTACGAATCGAGACTCAAACAACTCAGTTCACAAGAAATTCAGCGACACGCACCCTTCGTGATTGCATCCCGTGAATTCTGGAATCGCCGATTCGAACAAGCCACGGTCAGGAAATGATTATCCACGCGAGGCAGGAGTGCGTTAGAAGGAACGGGTCGCCAAGGAACGGGTCGCCAAGGAAAGGGTCGCCAAGGAAAGGGGCAACCGACGAGCTGTCACTGGGGGGCAGGTTGAACCGTCAATTGATTGTCGATCTCGCGTATACCTGGCTCCAGACGAAGCAACAGTTCACTCATTCGACGGTCTCGTTGCGAGGCCACGACGCCGGTTAAGATTCCGCGACCCTCGACAACTTGCACCTTCACGGTTCGAAACTCAGGCCGACTCATTTGTTGAAATCGGGTAGCTACTGCTCTCTCCACGACCAGAGTCGCGGGTCGTTCAACATTAATCGCTGCTCTCAGACGCGTGCGAATTGCGGGCTGACTATTTTGCGTCTGACCACCAAAACCACCAAAGAGGCTTTGAAGACCACCGAATCCGCCGCCAAGTCCGCCAAAGCTGATGCTGCTTCGTCCCGCCGTTCCCGAAGAAG
>JAKMEW010000506.1 GCA_022425745.1 Rubripirellula sp. | reverse complement strand
TGCAGAGCAGATTCCGAGAATCTGTAGAGCAATCGGGTTGTTGTTGACCAGTGGGTCAACGAGAACGTCTGAAGCTTTTCTTGACATCTTTCCTTACGCTCCCTCTTTCGATGAGGTGAGTTCACCCGAGAGCTTGCCGAGGTACGGTCCGTACCCATCTTGGCTCGCCCAGTATCGGATGAGGTTGGTTACGCCACGACTCGTGATGGTTGCACCAGAGAGCCCGTCAACCGAGTGCTGGTCACCTGATGGTGCAGGTCCTTTGAAGACCATTGCAGCAGGTTCTCCGCTCTCGTCGTAAAGCTTGACTCCTTCCCATTGCGCCTTCCAGCTTGGGTTGTCAACTTCTCCACCCAATCCGGGCGTCTCTTTATGCGAGTAAAAGGTCAAACCTTGAATGGTGTTTAGATCGCTACGTAAGGCAAGGTATCCATACAGGGTTCCCCATAGTCCCTTGCCGAACACTGGCAGTACGACTTGTGAAATTCTGCCGGATCCCGGTTCTTCGACGAAGAACACCCGCATCGTTTTTGGACGCGATGGTTCTCCGATGTTGTACTTGCGATTATCAATGCCAACCGTGTCATCGGTTTCGCCGCTGACATAATCACCAGTTTCAAGGTCAACGAATTTCTCGCTGATCCAGCCGTTGAGTTCGGTGATCTGGCTCATTTCAAGCATTGAAGCTTGAACGCCATACTCACCTATCGCCAAGCCCGTTGCATCCAAGATGTTCTTCTTTCGATCTAGGATGACGTTCTGTTCTTGTCGATCTCTCAGCGCAACCGCTGCTCCGCTCACGGCGAGTGAGCAGACAACACAAAGGACGGTTGCAACCAACAATGTGTTAAAGAGTGAATTACGTTGTTGCATAGCGAGCGACCCTCCTGCGGACGTTTGCCTGAACGACGAAGTAGTCAATTAACGGTGCAAAGACGTTGCCGAATAAGATCGCCAACATAATGCCCTCGGGGAACGCGGGGTTCACCACTCGAATCAAGACGGTCATGAATCCAATCAGAATTCCGTACAGCCATTTACCTTTATCGGTCATCGAAGCACTGACGGGGTCGGTGGCCATGTAGACCAAGCCGAATGAAAGACCGCCGACAACGAGGTGCCACCAGAACGGAACTGCGAACATCGGATTGGTTTCGGAGTCAAACAAGTTGAGAAGTAGTGTGGTCGCAACCACTCCACCGATCACGCCGGCCATGATCCGCCAGGAACCGATGCCGGTAGCGATCAAGATGCCAGCTCCGAGAATACAAAGGGCCGTGCTGGTCTCGCCAATACTACCCGGGATCACGCCCAGGAATGAGCTCAACCAAGAGCTCGATAGTGCTGACGCTACGTCTGAACCATTCGTTGGGTCTGCGACATTAACCATCGAGTACACCCACGATGCCTCGGTGCCGCCTGCGGGAGCAGGTCCAGCCGCTGCCATCTTGCCGAGTGCCGTTGCGCCACTGTATCCATCGACCGCGGTCCAAACCTTGTCACCGCTGATCTGACCTGCGTAGGCGAAGTAAAGGAACGCACGGCTGGTCAACGCGACGTTCAGGAAGTTACGCCCGGTACCACCGAACACCTCTTTGGCGACGATTACGCCGAAAGCGATTCCCACGGCAACCTGCCACAGTGGGATAGTTGGTGGAAGCGTAAGTGGGAAAAGTAAACCAGTTACAAGGAAGCCTTCGTTGATTTCGTGCCCGCGAAGAACACTGAAAACCAGTTCGACATGGCCCCCGACGAACATGCAAACGATGTAAATCGGCAGAAAGTGGATCAAACCCAACACAAAGTTGTCTGCAGGATTCGATGCGTCATTGGTGAAGCCGATCGCGTGATGGATGGTGTGATGCCAATCCAGCGTGTACCGCTGACCGGCCTCTTCCATCGCTGCAATTGCGGTATTGGCTTGATACCCGACGTTCCACATTCCGAAGAGCGTGATTGGTACCAACGCCATAACGACCGTGATCATCATGCGTTTGAGGTCAATCCCGTCTCGGAGATGCGTGCTGCCCTCTGCAACCTCTCCCGGAGTATAGAGAAAGGTGTCGAGTGCTTCGTACATGGGGTACGCCACCTCCAAAGGACCACCCTTGGCGAACCAAGGATGAACTTTATCGAGGACGTCTCGAAGTGCTTTCATTTTCTTTCGTTCCTGTCAGTCGTCTGACGACGTAATGGTCGTCGCAGACTTGGCTGCGACTCGATCATTGAATGGGTTACGGGATTAGGATGATGCAGCTGTGCGGGCACTAACCTTCCCGTTCAATCGTGGTGAGGCTTTCTCTCAGCAGCGATCCATACTCGTATTTCCCGGGGCATACGAATGTGCAGAGGGCCAAATCTTCCTCTTCCAATTCAAGTGCACCGAGAAGTTGTGCTTCATCCGTGTCTCGGTAAATGAGAGACCGAAGAAGTTGCGTCGGTAGGATATCTAACGGCATCATCTTCTCAAAAGTACCGAGAGGCACCATTGCTCGTTCACTGCCATTTGTCGAAGCAGTGAATGCAAACTTTTTGTTTGGGAAAGCCGCTGATGCGAAAACTGGCGTGACCGAGTACTTGTCGATGCCCGGTTTTTGCCAACCTAAAAATTCTCTTTCGTTTCCTTCTTCGATTAGCGAGATCTGGTTGTGGTACCGACCCAGGTAGTCAAATGGGCCGAGTGCTTTTCTGCCGTTGAGGACGGAACCTGAGATCGGGCGGATGTTCAAACTGGCGTCATATTCACCGTCGATCAATTCGCTAACGTTCGCTCCTAGTTGGGTCTCGAGCAAGCGAGGTTTGGTGACGATTGGGCCGGCCAGCGAAATGATCCTGGAGGTATCCAGGACACCGCTTTGCAAAAAAGATCCAATGGCACAAACATCTTGGTAACCGATGTACCAAACCGTCTTGGTTGGGCCGACGGGGTCGAGGAGGTGGATGTGTGTCCCGACCAGACCCGCTGGATGTGGCCCGTCAAATGTTTCGACCTGCACGCCCTCCATGCCCGCACCAGGCACATCGGCTGAACTTGATT
>JAKMEW010000493.1 GCA_022425745.1 Rubripirellula sp. | reverse complement strand
CAGGATGTCGGCCATATCATCTCTGACACCAACTAGATCAAACGCAGCGGTACCATTGAGCAAAACCGCTCTAAGAATCAGCCCCTCTTCAGATAGCTTTTCCTGTTGCTCGGGGTCGGCCCATTGAGCGACTAGGTCGGAGAGCATTTTCTTACCGGAACGATTGTTTCCCTCTGTTACCTTGGTTCCATCAATCATCCACAGGAAAGTGAGTCCGAGTGAAGCAATCACGCCAAAAAGGTTGTAAGTGTTATTCCATGGACGATTAACACCAGGTGGCCAAGCGAGAGAGGCCCCAATAAACAGGAGCCCGAGTAAGACTGACAACACCCACAGACCTCCCTGCCTCCCGGTAACAGCGTTCCCTGCACGTCGTCTCAATCCGTATTCCTGCAGGCGACCATTTATAATGTCAAAGAACGGTCTGACCGTCGCCATTAAATCCTTAAAATCAACACCGCCACGAATGTTACAAAGAACGACAGAGTCCAATCCGGATCCGGCCGATCCATCCGCGCCCTTGACGATCGCTAGACGCTTACCGCCCCAACGCCTCTCCTCCACGGTAATCTGCTCATCCAATGCCAAACGCGTGAGACTGACTTGCGCTAACCGAAGCCCTCCACCCTTCAGTACCGCCAGTTCGTCCATCGTGAGATCCGACAAGCCCACACTTGATTCTCTTTGCTCCTCTTTCTCTTGTGCAACCTTTCTCTGCCGGTTCAACTTCATCACAAAGTAGATCCCGAACGCACCAAACAGAATACTCGGCGCATGCCACATGAAATTAACAGGAAGATCATGAGCCAATTCAGCTAGGAGATCCCAAGGGATGAGCGGCCTACCATCTTGCATCTTTTCTGTGAGAAGTTTGTAGTAAACGAGCACTAGGACTGCTAACGCGATGACAAGATATACAACACTCGCGCCGACTCTCGGCTTCGCGATCAACCAGTGATGTCCCACATTGATCCACTTCCAAGAGCCAGCATGAGCAAACCGTGTCTCCGGTTTTGGCCAGATATCACTCGGCGGTGCGACACCGAAGATTCGTTCGTAACTCCGAAGTGTCTCCGAATACCAGTCGAAGAATTTTTCGCCTTCCGCCTGACCTCCTTGCGTTGGCTCATGATGCAGCGGTCCGCCAAGAGCCTCCGGGCAAAAACGCTCCCAATATGACCGAGTGTACGTAAGATGAAGGTGCCAAGCCTGATCCACAAACTCACTCGGTGTCACACGATGCCCTGACCGCATTGCGAGGATGCAAAACCGTTTGTACTCAAGCACAACACTGAGTGCGAAATCGATCGACCAATTATTCTCTCTCGCCAACCGCTCCACGAAACTCAGACGCTTCAGGCCCGGATCAATCTCAAACTCTTCTACCTGATTGATGTACTGTTGTAATTCGTTATCCATCGTTACCTCCGGAATCAACGTGATTACTTCGTCTTAGGATCAAATCATGCCAACACTGCCCGATGGTCTTTCACTATTTACCGGCAGATTCATTCAATCACATGAACAAAACGATTCAAAAGCAATGTGTTTCGCTATCGCTTCATCTCTTTAAGGTACAGCTGATCTCGCTGACTTAGAACTCGCACATCCACCGAGATGATCTCACCGGAATCCTTTAAGAGTTGAACCTTGCCACTCTCCTGTTGCAGGAGCTTTGCCGTAGTGCGAAAGTTCCCATCCAGAGTTGACCACTCTCGAAACTCGACCATGGTGATCGATGCACTATTCGCCGCGACATTCATGTCCAGCCATTTCGAATCAGGATCAATCGCAAGCAACTCCGCTCGAGCCATCGATGCGGCTTTGGTGTCGGGATACTTGCGCATCACGTTTGCAAAAAGTGATGGGGCCCGGCCACGTAGTCGAACCTGCGACGAAGAAGCAGCGACCCGTGCCCGCACCAGATCAGCCGCTTGATCCAAAAGCGGCTTGTACCGGTCTTCCTTACCTAGTTCACGGGTTACCTCCTTGGCATCCGCTCTCCACTGAGGAAACATTTCATAGATGGCTTCTGCTTCGCAAAGTGGAATGATCTGCTGAATTGACAACTCGACATTCTCAGGATTTTGCAGATCGTCGTTCGCCTCGTTAACCGCTTCCTCAATTTGCAGGCGCAACTCCTGGTGGAGCTCACTCGCCTTCAAAGCCGAAGCCGCATAGCTCTGCAAATCACTCGGTGACCCCAGCGACAAAAGATCCGCGAGACGCACCCCTGCAACCAAGAGGTTACCCGACATTAGGGACTGCTCAGATGCTTCGACGGACTCGTACAAGAATTTCGCCTGTTCCTCCGTGAAGAACCGCCCCGCACGCTTCACAGAAGCCAGCAACATTTGCGGTAGCGCATCACCGGGCAGAGAGCCAGCCCCACCATAAAGTTGCTCACCGTCTGCACGCACCACGTACAACTGCGGGATTGCATTACCCGTCATGGGATACTGACGAGACCACTGTCGCCATTCCGCGTTGTTGTCGGTAACGATCTTCAGCGAGACGAACTGCCTCGCAAACGCTGACAAGGATCGATCATTCTGCAGTCGATCGAGCAGCGCCACGCAAGGCGGTCAGGTCTCGCGACCGGCCATCACAAAAATGGGCCGTCCAGTCGCTTTGGACAACTCAAGTGCCTGCGACACCTGACTAGGCTGCGGACTCGGCACCGTCTGTGCGTGAACCACGCTGAATGGTGTGCAGAGGATCGATTGCGTGCAGAGAGCCGCCCACAGGAGGATAACGCCAGAGATAAACGATTTCATCAGCGGCTCCAAAGGATTACAAACTAGTAATCGCAAAAAGCGAACTCAGCGAGAATGATCCGCTAAGAATAACATACGGTGGGCATGTCATGGGTCTCGTTCGGTAAGATGCGGGGATCATCCATCCATCGGATTTAAAAGTCCCCTAGTCTATCGGAATCGTTCGCCGCGTCTTGCAATGTTAAGGAAGCGATTTGCAATCACGATGACGCCGCTTCATTCGTGAAGAGCATCAAGTCCGCTGCGAGCGTTACATTGGTCGTTCCGATCGCCTCAATCCTGCTTTTTTCCGACCAACGCCTTGCGCGATAAGTCATCGCCAAAGCATCCTCCACCTCTTGAGGCCCGATTTCAACCTGCGTTCGCCACTGCTTCTGTTCAACGCAAGTCAAACCGCCTGAGGACATCTCTTGTATGATGGCCTCCACTCGACTTCGTCGGTCTCCCCTCTTCTGCACGACTTCACGTAATTCAATCAAATCATCTTCGGCAGGGACGGCAACCACGCAGATTCCGGATGGTGAAAGAACACGCTTCATCTCTGAAATGGGGCGTCGACCAAACAGCGACATGATGCAATCAACACTCCCGTCCATCACCGGCAGTCCTCGATCCGCGTTGGCCAAAACCCAAGTCGCGTCCGGCCAATTGCGAGCGGCGAGCTTGATGGCAGGTCGAGCAAGGTCGATGCCGCAAAAATCTCCGGGCTGATCAGGAAAGACCCATGGACCGAACGAGCCATCACCGCAACCGAGATCGAGAACGCGAGCGATTTGCCCGCATCGCTCCGTCCAAAGTCTCAGTTCGCCAACCAACCCTTGGGTGTATCCACCTTGAAGCCAGCGATGCCTCGCAAGAACCGCATCCCGATTGTCGCCGGGATTCAGAGACTTCTTATCTTGCGGCTGCGTTAGATTCCAATAACCTTCCTTGGCTTGATCAAAATGGTGCCCAGCGGCACACGCCAATCCAGCCCTCTGGTCATCAGAATCCTTTAGTTCCAGTGACCGCTCACAATTCCTAACAGTACATCGAAGTTCTAGCATTCTTGTCGAGTCACTTCAGGCTGATCTCAGATTGGATCTCGGAACAGAAAACAAACTGTGGGTCAACGCTTCCGGCATCCAGTCGCGATTTCAGAGTCGTTCAGCGGTTTAGCACTTCAAATGCGAGCAATCGAAGCGACCAGCAACCTAGTTGTTCGGAGAAGGAATATCGGATTAGCTCTGACAGGATGTTGCAAAAAACAAATCGCACGTTTTGAGCTATTTGGACAGTCACTATAAAGCATGTCGCAAGATCGAGAAACTCTAAGGCCTCGTCTGCAAATTCTCAATCATTCGCTTCTTTGATATCACTGCGATTTATCTCCAGTGTTTATCGCACTTAAACTCGCCTCACCCAGCGTTCAATCGCCAGATCGCAAAGTTTAGCACCGTCGCAAAGGTCACCCAACTCAAGTACGGAACCATCAGCCAGCCGGCAGTTCTGGATCGACGGAAGAATGACCACAAAGTGGCGAAAATGGTTAGCCACAAGATGATGATCTCTGCAAAGGCCCAGCCGGGTTGGTGCCAAGCAAAGAACAGAAAGGACCACGCAGAATTCAAACCGAGCTGCAAAGCGAATAAACTAAGCGGAAGAACCGCGGCCTTGAAACCATCTCGTTTCCAAACCACCCAACCCGCAATCGCCATCATGATATAAAGTGTCGTCCAAACCGGTCCAAAAATCGAATTGGGTGGATTCCAAGATGGCTTACGAATCGTCGAATACCAACCTTGAATCTCAGGCGTCGTGGCAACCGCTCCCAGCCCTCCGACCGATAGACAAAGCAGCATGAAAACAATCAGACCCACCCAGCTCGCACGAACAGTCATACAGCCTTCATCTACTACCATGGAATCGTTCCGTCACTTTTGAAGAATCAATGTTTCCAGATGCTCTTGTAACGTGCATCGCCCCTTCGTTCCGTCAAAGCTCGAAGCACACACGTACACTCTCCTCAAGATAGAAACCATGCTACTTTTCACCCGATTTTTTCTGTACGTCAATGCTTTGTTTTGGTTTGCTTTAACGGCCACCGCTGCAGACCGGCCAAATGTCATTCTGATCTACATTGATGATCTCGGATACGGTGATCTCGGTTGCTACGGTTGCGATGATATCCCAACGCCCAACATCGATGATCTAGCATCTCGTGGCGTAAGATTCACCGCCTCTTACATCACCAACCCGCCCTGCTGCCCGAGTCGCTGCAGTCTGATGATGGGGCAGTACGCACAACGTTTTGGAAAATACGGGATGTCACGTGGCCTTCCAATCCCAGAAGACCGACCAACCCTCGCCAGATTTCTTTCCTCCGCAGGTTACGTTACCGGGCAGATTGGTAAGTGGGACATTGGAACCAAACGACAGGGACCCTTGCAGGCAGGTTTCACTGAAGTCGCAAAAAATCCGCCGAAAAAGAAATACACTCAAAGAGAACTGGCTAATCTCCCCAAGAATGTTAGCGCCTCCTTATCCAAGAAAGGGAGGACTTCCAAATACTTCTGCGTTGACGAGTCCGGTAACACAGTCTGGTTAACCGATTACGATGGCGACTCCATGGTCAACTTTGTTCAGCGACATCATGAGGAACCTTTCTTCCTTTACTGGTCTCCTGAAGCGGTTCACTCACCCAGCACCGAGACTCCAGACCGACTGACAGATCGCACGACCGCTGTAGGCAAACGTCGAAAACTCGCCGGCGCGATCGTTTCGATAGACGATCAAGTCGGCAAGCTAGTCGCAACTTTGAAAGAAAATCAACTTCTGGAAGACACTCTCAT
>JAKMEW010000484.1 GCA_022425745.1 Rubripirellula sp. | reverse complement strand
GACGCCGATGGTTGACGTCACCTTCTTGCTGTTGATTTTCTTCATGGTGACGGCTGCGTTCAGTTTGCAGAAGTCAATTGAGATGCCAAGGCAGCAGACCGATGCTCCGAGTACAAGCGTGCAGGAGGAAGAGGTTGAAGAGTTGGATATGGTTGAGTTGCAGGTAGATGAGTTTGGCTCGTTTCTTGTAATGGCACCTGAGTGGGAAAGAGAAACACCCGGAAAGCAGAATTTGATCTCAGCTCTTCGCGAAGCGATTGCTGGAAATAGTGATGGGATGAGGTTGGTTGTTAAGGTACACGAGATGGCAAAATTGAAGTCACTCGTGGATGCGATGGATGCGGGAACAATTGCGGGTTATGCGCAGTTGGAGGTGACGCAAGTTGAGGAATTTGATTAAGTCTTCTGCTCTTCATTTTTTTACCAGCCACTGCAAAGTGGTGTTTGTCAGATAGTTTATTGCCCTTTTTATTCTCAGACGTTTACGAATCATGTTAGCAAATGAATTGATCGATCGATTGGAGAGGCTCGGTCTACTCGACCAAGAGATTATCGAAGCGTTGCGTGAGCAGTTAGTCCAGGGCGGAACTCGTGTTACACCAGAGGCGGTAGCAAAGTTGCTGGTGGATAACGGACACCTGACACGCTTTCAAGCAACAAAGCTAATCGGTGAATTGCGTAGTGGCGAATATGAGTCGGCAGAAGATGAGGCGAGTGCGTTGACTGAGGAAGTTGGCGAACTCGAAATCTTGTCTGACGAGGAAGTGGAGGTCGTTGAAGTTGAGCCGGAAGATGCTGCACCGGTCTATGAAGCGTCGGGTGAGTTTTACGAAGCTGATTCAGTGGATGCTGAAACAGTAGCAGTAGTAGCTGTCGAGGCGGGAGGCTTCGAAGAAGAAGCATCCGAAGTTGATGTAGAGGCTCGACCAAGATCGAGTCATAAAAAAGCGGATTCGAATAAGTCTCAGTACGACTCTTTCAAGATTTACGGCTATATCGGGATCATTGTTGCACTGCTCTTGATTGGAAGCGGAATCACATTTGTATTGACGCGTGAAGACGCAGATCAGGTGATTACAAACGCCAATGAGCAGTACGATAATCAGAACTACGATGCGGCCCAAAAGATGTACGTCGGTTTTCTCGAAAGCTTCGGTGACCAGCACCAG
Organism: Rubripirellula sp.; assembly: GCA_022425745.1. GTDB lineage: Bacteria > Planctomycetota > Planctomycetia > Pirellulales > Pirellulaceae > Rubripirellula. The sequence continues at coordinate 49,976 of JAKMEW010000484.1, read as the reverse complement.
TATTCGTCGATGGCTCGTGCAAGAATCACGATGACGGAGCTATATAAAGCTGCAACCTTCAAGCAGGAGCCCTGGCAAGCGGTTGAGCTAGAAAAAGAAAAGTTACCGCTAATTGCGGATGAAGAGGGAATGAATGAGGAACGCGGGAATCTGGCCGCCTTAATGGTGGATATTGCTGCGAATTTAGCGGACTCTGCAAGCCGAGCGAGTGAGACGGAGAAAAAGCAAAGTCTCCTGACGGTGCTCGATGAGCAGTTGCTGCTGATGGAAAACCCGCAGTACATGATGTCATCGATGAAAGTGACGCTGGCTTCCCAAATTCAGAATGTCGTAGAGTCTCGCGCCAGAGTGCAAAGAGATATTAGTCGCAACATGCGACTCGATGAAGCCGAAGCGTCGATGATTGGTTCTCTGGATCAGAGTGATACCAAGGCGGCATACGATACTCGAAAGCAACTGCTGCAGTCATTTCCTGAGTTGTATGACAATGAGCGGTTAGAGACATTGATCAAACGTGCAAGTGAAATTCAGCAGACGTTGGTCAATGCATCAAGTCAATTACCAAAAGTGACCACAGATGAGTCCGAGAGTGTGACCACGGGTAATGTCGTTCTGACATCGCTCGCAGGAGGTTCGATTCCGGATTTGCGTGGGGAAACTTTGTATTTCCGAGCAGGCGGTTCCATTCTGGCCATTGATGGTGAAAGCGGCCGACTGGCTTGGCGGAAGTATGTGGGTGCGGCTAAGGATCTACCGCCCGTGCAGTTGGAAGATGGTGTTCTATTGAGTCAGTCATCCACTTTGGAAATTCTCCGCTGCAGCGAGAGCGACGGAAGCGTTGCTTGGCGATCGGGAATCGATGAGAACTTTAGCGAGCCGATCGCGGTAAAAGATGACATCTTTGTTGCAACAGAGTCTGGAAGATTAATCGCATTCGATGCCATTTCGGGTGATGCCAAGTGGGCGACGCAATTACCTCAGGAGTTGAATGTTGGGCCAGGCATCGATGATCGCCTTCGGAAGGCCTATTTGGCGGGAGGGCACAGTAACCTCTACGTCCTGAACAGTCGCGACGGCAGTTGTGTCGAGAGCTATTACCTAGGACATGAATCCTCAACGATATCGGTCGCTCCAGTACCGCTATTGGGGCACGTTTTTGTGATTGAGAATGCGGGTGCAGATTACGCGAACGTCCATGTGCTTCGGGTTGATGAACGTGGTGAGAGCCTCGTGCAGGCACAGGCGCCGTTTCGCTTGATTGGAAACGTGATTGTTGATCCGATTGTGAATGGGCGCCGCTTGATCGTTCTTACTGACCGCGGCGAAGTGACGGTCTACGACATTGAACCCACGGCTGAACGTGAGCAGGTGACTGTCGCAGCAACGCTACCGGCATTTTATGAAGAGCCTACGGCAACTCAGATGGCTGTCGGAAAAAGTCAAATGTGGATCACAGGAACACGTCTCGGCCGATATGAATTGCAAATTAATACAGGGCGTGTGATTCGAGACTGGTCAATCCACGAGTTAGACACGTTCCTTGGAAAGCCTTACGCCAGTGATGAAGCATTGGTGCATGCTCGGGTACTTCGTGATACGTCTGCTATCCGAATCACTGCTGCTAATCCAAAGACAGGAGAAGAGATTTGGCGAACCGATGTGGGTGTTCCCGTTTCATTGCTGCAGCCCACTGCAGACGGAATTCATGTCGTAACGACTCAAGCGGCACTTTTTGATCTACAGTTTGATGCCGGTGATAGCAAATTCAACGGCGGACAAAAGCCGCTTGAAAACCCTGGTGATCGCGCGGTGGCCATTCGTTTCAGCGATCCCATTAAAATCGACGAGAATCGCAGTGTGATGCTCAATGAAGTGGGTGATCCATCTCTTTTGATATATGATCCGAACCGCGAGACTGAAAAACTCCGGCGGGTAACCATGCGACTTGATTCAGCCTTACCCACATCTGGTGGAGTGGCATCAGGGGGCGGTTTGCTTTTGCCCCTTGATAGCGGGCGTGTCTCGCTAGTGGATTGGCGCACCGGTGCCGAGAGTGCGACGCCCTTCCAGCCACCGAGTGATCCTGTAGGAAAGGTGCAGTGGACAAAGCCGATTGCATTACCAGATGATGCGGATCAGGTTGTGCTTGCTGATAGTCGTAAGAAGATTTATCGATTGCGAGTTGGAGAACAAATTCGTGAACTGCAATCGAAGGATCTTGAGTTTCAGTTGATTGGTCCTTCAACACGCTTAGAAAACGCAATGGTTGCAAGTACGGCGGGGCCTGCGGCTGATTTCTTGGTTGGTTTCGATCTGACCAACCTGTCGGAGACTTTCCGAACTCTTCTTAATGGCAGAATCAATTGGGGTCCCAGTGCGGCCGGTGATATTGCTTTGATACGAACTGACGACGGAAATCTGCGTGCCCATGAAAGCGATGGTACGCAGCGTTTTGAAGTTGCAGTACCTACGGGAGGGATTGTTGGTGAACCATTGCTAAATGGTGAGCAAATTATCTTGGCTGGTCGTTCCGGGTGGATCGTCGTTATCGATAGCCGCAGTGGAGATCTATTGAACCAAATTGATCTTGGACAGCCAATTTCATCGACACCGATTATTTATGGCGGTGGAACACTTCTGGTACCAGGTGCAGAGGGTGTTGTTTATTCAGTCGAGGTGCCGAAATAGTGAGTTATTTCTTTTCTACGGTGAAACGATCGATGCATAACTGCTCACACCTTTTCGGACTATGGGTAGTGGTAGCCGCTAGCTTATTGGTTAGCCAAGTTGAAGCGCAATCCGTTAACTACGCACAGACTGGGAATCCCCCTGATCTTGGATTAGGTTTGTTGCAAGAGGAGCCTCATGACCTCGTTTTTTTCACTGAAGCATCGGGCGGCGGATGGGCCAAGGTATTTCCCATTAGTTTCCCAGGCCGGACACCACCAAGTAATCCGACTGGCTCATTGCGGTTTCAGGTTTTGGGGATCGAGGGGAAAGAGTTTGCTACCAAGTGGACCGAGATAGAGAGGTTTGATCTGTGGGAGATTCGCCTCGAGCGAGAGACGAAAGAACGAATCGCTGCAGGAGACTTCGTGGGTGCATACCCATTCTTATCGATTCTGATTCGTGATTATCCCGCAAGGCCTGGTCTGAGAGAGTTACGATGCGATTACCTCTATCAAGATGCTGTAGGTAGAGCCAATCGCGGTGAATTCGAATCGACACTGGCGATGCTTGAGGAGTTGAGACGCTACGCGCCCGAGTATAAGCAGTCCACCGTGCTCCAAGCCATCTCCAAAGTGACAGATGAGCTGATGCAGCAGTTGATGAACGAGCAAGAATTGGATTTAGCGCAGCAATTGCTCGCTCGGCTTACAAAGGACTACCCCGGTAATACGTTGGAGTCCATCACCAAATGGAATGACCAGTTTCTTGGGATGGCTCAAGTCAAAAGGGATGAGGCCATCGCAGCGAGAGATGCTAAGGATTATCGAAAAGCTCGATTGCTTGCTCGTGAAAGTGTTTATCTCAAACCCGATATCGAGGGTGGACAAGAGCTAATACGAGAGATTGATACCATTTACCCACTAGTTAATGTGGGTGTATTGCAGAGTGCAACCGCGTTGGATCCAACGCGGTTGGACAACTGGGGAGCTAGAAGAGCAGGGCGGCTGATTTACCGAACTCTGTTTGAGATACAAGGAGCGGGCCCGGAGGGGGGTGAATACGACTTCATCTTTGGCGAGGTGGAGACTAGTCCTGACAGAATGCAGTTTGACCTATTTCTCCAGCCCAACGAAGTGGTCCCACCGCTTGATAAAGTACAGGCGTTCTACTTAGCCGATGTCATGGCTGATCGGGCCAAGCCGGAATCGAAGACATATTTTGCTCCTTGGGCTTCCGCGGTGAAGTCGATTGCTTTGCAGGGGCCTCAGCAAGTTACGTTCAATCTGAGGCGACCCCATGTCTTGCCCATTTGCCTCCTTCAGATCCCTGTAGACGGAAGTTGGTTCGGAGGTGAACCGCGATCACCAACCGGTGACTACCGACGCGACGCAGTTGAAAAAGATTTAGTTCGCTATGTCTTGTCCGGCTCTCCCAAAGTTCCCACACAGCCCCGAGAGATTGTTGAGATTCGGAGTGCATCTGCGTCCGATGGGGTCAGCGCACTACTGCAAGGGAGGATTGACGTATTGGATCAGCTCTTTCCTGCTGATGCGGTGCGATTGAGTAAGAGTAGGGATATTAAAGTTGCTAACTATCCCTTACCAACAGTGCACATGCTCATTCCATGTTCCGAACATCCGTATCTTGCTGAGCGGACCTTCCGCAGAGCTTTACTTTACGGAATCAACCGACAAGATATCCTCACTGGTGAGTTGCTTGAAGGTTTGGAATCAGAGGGCTGCAGGGTCCTATCCGGTCCATTCCCTGCGGGTATCGAGCTGAATGATCCATTGGGATACGCGTATGACCAGAATATAGAGCCTCGACCCTACGAGCCTCCCTTGGCACAGTTGCTTATAGCAATGAACGCCAATCAGATGAAATCTGAAGCCGAGCGAAAAAAAGAGACCATGCCCGAGATGACTCCAATCAGGCTCGCTTATCCACCTGACAACTTATCGCGAGTTGCCTGCGAAGGAATTCGCACACAGTGGGAACTATTGGGTTTGCAGGTTGAGTTAGTTGAACTCGAGGTCGGTGAAACTTTTCCAGATCGTGAGAAGAATATCGCGGACATCGTCTATGTCTCAGCGGCGGTCTGGGAGCCAGTAATTGATGCTGGTCGTTTACTTGGGCCGAGTGGATTGGCTCGTTGCGAAGATCAATTGGTTGGCCTTGGTTTGCGTCGACTCGAAGAGGCTAAAAATTGGCGAGAGGTAAGAGACCGTTTGTTGGATTTACACTCAACCGTCCATCATGAATTGCCAGTTCTTCCGTTGTGGCAGATGGTTGATTCCTACGCTTACAGACGCGACTTGATCGGGATGGGTTCTGACATTGTTTCGTTGTATCAGAATGCGGATAACTGGCGATTGGGGCAATAAAAAATATGAAAAGGCAATCCGTAGTGACGTTTGTTATCGTCTTAATGCTTGCTCAATTGGTAGACGCTCAGGACAGCACAACTGTCACTCAAGAACTCTCTCAGGCAAATGAGTCGGGGCTGGTTGCGATGGTCGGCGACTCGGCAACAACGAATGAGACAGTCGAGGAAGAGGTTTCTTGGGATTATGATCCGTATCGAGTATTGGTTTGGTATGTTACGGATGATGATCGTGTTTCTCTTGATTCATTGGAGCCGGCAATACGGGCGTACCTAGCTCGAGATTTTGAAGCAGTATGGAGACTTGATTTAGCCGTCGCACCTCCGGTCGTGGTGACTGCAGCGCAGCGCGGCTTATCAGATTTAACTTACGACCGCTTAACAGCGTCTGATCCAGTACTGGCTGTCAAGCGTGATCATCCCGATGCCGTTCGGATTCGCGTCGCCAAAAATGTTGGTGAGTTTGTAAGCGAGGTCTATGTTACCGGGGACCGCGCCGCCGAAGTGCTCAGTCGAGCCGAGGCCATTGGCAATGATGGTTTCAATGGAATCAAGGACAAGTTCAAAGCGGTTTCCGGTGACGAATCCCTAATCAGAGACTTGTGGAATCAATCAGCAGTCGCACCAGACGACACGAATCTTGCTGACAATCAAAAATCAGACTCTATCGACACTGAAGCCCAAGCTGAGAGTGACGACAAAGGAATCGAGGCGATACTCGTTTCTCGAGGCATTGCTAACACACTGAGTCCTGAAGCTAAGCTGATCATTCCAGAAGTTGCGGGCTTGGTGGGGCAGACAGTCGAGCAGTATGACAAGGTTTTCATCGTTTCTGTGAAAACCAATCAAGTTCCCAATCGGATTGAAGCTGTTGAGTTCGATACCTTGATGCGACACTTTGGTCCTGTTGCGTCCGTGAATTCAAACGGCGCGAGTTTTCTTCCGAGAGGGATCAGCATTTGCTTGACTAAGGCGTTCGGACCAATGGTCAGAATTGAAAATGCAGGTCAGCGATCGGCTCTTGGTTTGCTGCGAGCAGGCGGTCTCGTTAGAGATAAGGATCGTGACCACTCGCCCGCATGGATTCGGGTTGGAGACGTCTTGGAGCCGATGACTAGGAAGAATGATCGCAACGGAAACCCGATCATGATTGGGGCGTTGGACTGGGCGTACTTACATGTAACTGAATTAGATGGTTACAAAGAGAGAAACGTCCAAATGGATTTTTATTCAGGTCGCGGCGGCGGTTTGCAGGGTCGAAAGAATAAGCGAACATTCAAAACCGCTTTGAGGGTTCGCCCTGAACTTGATTCAACAGAGGTGCGTCTTCATTTGCAAAAGGATCCAGGTTTCCCGTTAATCGGTTACGAACTATATCAGAAAGACCTAGAGTCTGGAGACATGACGTTTGTTGGTCGAACCAATTGGAATGGCGTCCTTCAAGTTGAGCCAACAGACGATCCTTTACGGCTCCTCTATGTGAAAAATGGTGGCGCGATCCTCGCGAGGTTGCCTCTTGTGCCTGGGTTGTACTCGAAGGTGGTCGCTGACTTATCTGGCGACGATATTCGACTTCAAGCAGAGGCGTACGTTCGAGGAGCTCAAAACTCAATCATTGATTTGGTTGCTATTCGTGAGCTATTTAAGGCAAGGATTCTGCTTCGGTTAGAGCGGGGCGAGATGGAGAAGGCGGAAGAACTTTTAACCGCCTTGCGTGACCAGCCGAATAGCGAAGCGCTGTATGGAGAGATTGGCAAAAAACAGCAGGATTTTATCAATCTTCTTGGAACAAAAAATGCTAATCAAAGTCGTAAAGTTGATGAGATGTTCACGAATACTCGAGAGCTTTTGCAAAAGCACATTACTCCGAAGTTAGTCCAGGATTTGGAGAGTGCTTACATCGAGGCGGAGAAGAATGGTGGCAAGTTACCACCTCGAGCAAAGGAGCCCAAAGTTGATAATTCGGCTGATGGTGAATCAACGGAAGAAACCTCTAGTGAGCCAATCGCTGACTAAGATCACACCACTAGCTTATTCAAGGTTTATTTGCTTCAAGTCAGTTGTCGTTGGTGAAGACTAGGAACCGTTGCTATTCCTGCTGTCCTCGCCATGATGGACGTCGGCGTTTTGCTTTTGGATGATGAGTGATGATCTGAAACGTCGCATCACGTCCCGAAAGTTTTCGTCCAATGGGGCGAGTGGTTGGCCGAACGACTTTGGCTCTTAAACGCTTATCCTCGTCGAATTGATCATCATCGAGTTCAAATTCAACCCAAAGCCCCTCGATTAATTCAGTCTCGGTTGATTGTTCTTCTTCAGGCGTGTTGGGTTGCCACGTTGACATGTGAAAGAAAACGTCGTCGCGATAGTCTTCCGCTGTAATGAATCCGTAGTCGCCTTGTTCCGCAACAAATTTTATTTGCCCCAAGCGTCTTCTTTGTATTCTGAACTTCTTTTTGGGTTCCGGTTGTCCATCTGTTGGCAATGGCATTCAAACGTTCCGATGAAAACGATGTGGCGATTCATACTCTCAAAATTGAAAGTATGCCTGAGCAGTGCGGCTAAGCATAACCAATCCCCCTGATTTTGATTAGCGTTAAAAAGAGTTCTTTCAAAGCATATCCACCGGATCGATATCAACTACAAATTGAATTGCACTATGATCCGGTGCTTTTAGCTGATCCGTTGCTTTCCGGATGGTTTCACCTAAATGCGCCGAGTTGGTTGATTGAAGGAGGATATGAAAGCGATATTTCCCCCTTAATCGAGTGATAGGCGGTGGGGCGGGTCCCAAGATACGTACCTCAACTCCGAGTTTCGACTTTGTCGATTCGAGTCGCTTGGCTAGGGTGTGCGCAAAAGCTTCCGTAAGGTCTTCATCGGGACCTCGTATAATTAGTCGCCCAACACAGCCGAAGGGCGGGTAGTTGAAGCGTCTCCGATTGCTTAGCTCATCCTTAGCAAATTTGATGTAATCGTGTCTCGACGCCGCTTGGATTGCTGGATGCTCTGGTGTGAATGTCTGTACCACCACTCGCCCAGGACGGTTTCCGCGGCCAGTTCTGCCAGCGACCTGTGTGACTAGTTGGAAGGTTCGTTCAGCCGCTCGAAAGTCTGGGAAGTGCAGTGCGCTGTCAGCATTGATTACACCAACGAGCAAGACATTAGGAAAGTCGAGACCCTTCGCGATCATTTGAGTCCCGAGGAGGATGTCAATTTCGCCGCGGCGAAACATGGATAGCACTTTTTGGTGACTTCCTGGACGACGCATGGTATCGCTATCCATGCGGGCGATTTTGCAACTTGGAAAACGATTTTGTATTTCGACTTCAAGTTTCTGTGTTCCTAAGCCGCCAAAGCGAATTCCATCAAATCTGCACGCGGGACACCACGGTGGTGAGGCAATCGTGTAATCGCAGTAATGGCATACGGCTTTACTTCCATCTCGGTGGTGTGTGAGAGGGAGATCACAGTCGGGGCACGCAACTACATGTCCACACGCTGGGCACTGAATGCTGGTAGCAAATCCTCGGCGATTCAGAAGTAGCATCACCTGCCCCTTTTCTTTGATCGTCTCTTGGATTGCATGATGCAAAGGTCGGGAAATGGCACCGCTAGTGCGTTCTTCTCTTAATCTTAGATCCACTAGTTGAACATCAGGCATGGGTAGTGTGTTCACTCGACCAGAAAGTGAGATCAATTCCGCGTAGCCAGATGAGGCGGCTTGCCACGATTCCAAGGAGGGTGTTGCTGATCCCAGCAGGAGCGGAATGCCTAGCGATTTAGCGCGAGCGTGAGCTACTTTCCTAGCGTGGTAGCGAGGTTGCGTGTCTTGCTTGAAAGAAGAGTCATGTTCTTCGTCTAAAATGATCAAACCTAATCTCGGAAACGGTGCAAAGACGGCACTTCGTGGACCAATAACAACCTGCACATCACCGTTCTTAATCCTTTGCCATTGATGATGACGTTCAGCGGGAGTCATCTGGCTGTGAAGAACGGCAACTGACTCAAATCGACGCTCAAAACGTCCTCTGGTTTGTGGTGTTAAGCTGATCTCCGGAACCAGCACGATCGCGCCGCGGCCAAATTGAATCAGGTGTTCAATGGCTCGAATATAGATTTCAGTTTTGCCGCTTCCGGTAACGCCATGCACCAAGAAAGTCTTATGTGCATCTTGGTCAATTACCCCAATGATTTGTTTAAGAGCAGATGATTGGTCAGGTGTTAATGTGAGTTTTCGCTCTGCTTCGCCATCGTCAAGCTGCCAGCGATTACTGCTCGAGCGCGAAAGCTCCCTCCGTGTTTCAGTACTGACTAGATCCTTCTGACTTAAACGCTTGATTGGATCCTGAGAGCATTGGGCAGTTAGCATTAGTTCTGCTGCTGTCATTGGCTTGCCGGCTCTTATTAAGGCTAATAAAGCGGCTTTCTGTTTTACTGGGAGCGATTCAATGATCTCAGCTTTCTTTGCTTTTCCCGTTGGGCTGTAATAGATTTTCTCTCGCGTTCCCGCCATAGCACGTACGCTTGAGGGAATGAGTGTGTCAAAGACTTGCCCTGCTGGCGCTTGGTAATAATGACTCATCCAAAGGACTAGTCTTACGAGAGATTGGTCACACAAGGGTTGTTCGTCAATGATCTCGGTGATACCTCTCAGCGACCGATCGGAATTGGTTTTGGATTCGACATGCGTGCACCATGCGATCAGAGGCTGCCGCCGCTTACCAAGTGGTACTTTCACTCGCATGCCGGGTTGGATTCGATGGCGGTCGTCTGCTTTAACGGAGTAGTCGTATGGCCCATGTGGCGCCTCACTGAAAACAACCGTCGCCACAGTGACGGGATCGCTGTCTCGAACTTCCCAGGGTGGTGGTGACAAGTCAAACAACTCTGTCTGCTGAGCAAGACTGCTGTCACTATCCGAATCGTTGTTCTTATGAGGTGTAGTGGGCGGATTGGCGGCATGAACATGTTTGATCTTTTCACCGTTCGCTTTATCTGTTCGCTTTGACATGAGCTAATCTGGTGAATGACCGGCGAGATGAATGACAATTCGAATCTAAGAAATTGTTCTCAGGAAATGGTTTCAGGGCAATCGGGTATTTTATAGCCCCGAAAAACTTGGGTGTAGTTAGCTGGTTGCTCAAACAACAATCAACATTGTAGCCTTAATTGCTGCATCCACTGATTGGCCTTAGCGGAGTGGTTTAGTATTAAATGTCGTGATCAAAGTGTTGTTGGTTAAGGAAAGACAATGAAGATTGGAATATTTGGAGGGTCCTTTGATCCAGTGCATTTAGGTCACTTGTGGATCGCTGAATCCGCTCGCGAGCATTTGGGACTTGATGAGATATGGTGGATTCCAGCGTCGCAATCTCCATTGAAAAATTTTTCACCAATTGCCTCTGATGAACAACGCTTGACGATGATTCGTTTAGCAATCGCTGGGACACCGAATCACATCATTGATGAGCGTGAGTTAAGACGTGGGAGTGTCAGTTACACGATAGACACGATTAAAGAAATCACAGAGGAAAGTCCCCACAATGACTATTTTCTCATTGTTGGTGGAGATTCATTGGCATCCATGCCAGATTGGTTTCGTCCGCAGGATCTTCTGGGATTAGTGACCCTAGCGGTTGTCATCAGGGGAGGGCAGGGGAGGCCCGATTATTCTGTATTAGAGGGAATCGTGGACGCGAAGGTAATTGAACGAATCCGATCTGCAGAAGTGGTTGTTCCCGCGATTGAGATTTCCAGTTCGGAAGTGCGAGACAGGATTAGCAAAGGTCTTAGCGTTCGTTACCGCATACCGGCATCAGTTAATGAATACATTCGCTCAGAGAGCTTGTATTCGGCTCGCATCTAAATCCTATGGTTGCCTTCAAGACCGGGAGGGTTGAAATTCCATCAGCTCGTGATTGCAGTCTTGAGGCGGATGATTTCTTCTATTAATTCGTTTACTCTTTCGTCGATCTGCGGATCAACGAGCGCATTGCCTTGAAACGAGTCGCCAAGTGCATAAATGAATCTTGGGACCACCAGGCAGCGAAAATCTAACATCAGGCTGTTAGCAACTCCCATTGCCGACATGTAGCTTCCCGGGCCGCCGGCTGCAAGCAAGATTCCGACCAGCTTATTGGTCCAGGCTTTGCCGGTCAGCTCAATCGCATTTTTTGCAGCGGCATTCACGTCATAGTTGTAAACGGGAGATGCAAGGAGTACGGCGTCTGCTTGTTCAATTAGAGAAGCCAGTTCCTGGGCATTGGGATCTCCATAACACGTCATGCCATCGCACATCGGTAGCGGCTTGTTTGCTAGATCAAACATGACAACATTTTGACTTATTTCTTCTAGCTTCGATTTTGCCACGTTTGCAAGAATCCGGCTACGACTATCCGGATGTAAGCTGGCGCTAAGTACAAGGATCATTGTTGAGACTGCAGCAAAATATAGGGCTGTATAGTTGCAACCACATCGTGCCACACCACGTGCTCATTGTCGAGGAGACGCCCGCAATAGCCACGATTCCGCACAAAAGATACCAAGGTATGGCAGGGTCGACCGGGAGGCTAACGCATAAGCGGAAGTCGGCCACGGTTCAAAGAAGGATCGTTTTTGGTTCAAGTAAACAGAGCTGATGGCAAAAATCGAGGAAGCCCTAATCAATACCAAGACGGTTCTTCAGAATATTGAATCTGTCGTGCATACGCTCGCTGCTGCTATGAACGTGCTCGGCCTCGGTGATGAATCGGATGTTTTTATCTGGGTACACATCTTCTTGGATCAATGTTGCTACAAATTGATCTAGGGGGCGGCCATACATGACGAGCAGTTTGTGCTCGTCAAGTTGAACTTCCTGACGCTTTGCAGGGTTGATCACCGCAATGCCTGTGCAACCATCATTCAAAAGAAGGTCTTCGAAATCCAGCAAAATGCTCTTCAGGACAGCGGTGTCGATGTGTTCACGATAAAGGTCTTGGTGTGAATTTTGAGCTCGATGGCTAGACTCTAGGACAACATCTACGACTGACCCCAATTGGTCGATCAATTCGAAGAAAATTTCCAGCAGGCGATGACCTGTTACAGAAGCCATGATCGCTGGAGTTTTGATGCCGGTGGAATCATCTACATACTCGTCGAATCGAAATCCTTGTTTTGGGACAACTTGCAAGTCATATGACGGGCGGATTGCATCGGTCAGATCAAAGGATCCGTAGGTCCGAATTCCCATGTGGGACTGTAATTCATCCTGACTTAAAGTTTCAAAGCTTCCGTAGCTAGGTCGGGTCGATTCTGATTCAGTCAGGTTGCTACGAAGGATGCGTTTTAGAAATCCCATTCTGTCTCTAACCGTGTTCTCATGGTTCTGTCAATTAGCGAGCGTCATTGAGAGGAGCATTGCTCTCGCGATGACACATGAACCGTAGGTCAGTTCTCTGGATGAGGGATTAAATCTGGCGAGACTTTCACGCAAGCAATCTAAACTTAATCGGCATAAGTGATTCGAGCGGTGAAATCGAGATAATCGTTACAATCCGAGCTTGTTGGGCTGGGTGATTCGGTTGATTTCTGGCAACGATTCGTTCGCTTTTGGCAACACAACTGGGGTGGCACAGGTTTTCGTATTTGTGACTCAGGAGGCTGCCCCCAGTGACTGCTTTATCGGGACTCCAAATGACTTGCCACGGCCGATATCACAGAATCAATAGTTTCTGTCTGAATTTGTTTGGAGGGGTTCCACTCCATCCAGTGAGCGGAGAGATGTTCTGTGAGTGTAATTTGCGGCTTTTTTCTTAGGTAAGCTAAGAAGTAGCGGACCACTTTTTGGGACGTTTGTGGCGTTTGCGCCCTGTATTGGACCGTGTAGCTCAGTTCAAACATGAAGTCAGGGTCTAATGCGATCATCTCTCGCCGAATTCCCGTTTCTTCTTGCAGTTCACGGATTGCTGCATCCAGAAAACTTTCGTCTGGTTCGCAGTGTCCCTTTGGTAGATCCCATCGGTTGGCGTGCCGCAGCAAAAGAAAACGCCTATGTTCGCCATCTTCCAGCAGTAGAAAAAAACCGCCAGCGTTGACCTTTCCGCTAATTTGCTCGGACATGACTTGCCTGATGGAGACAGTGGCATAGAAGAGATCGAATCCGACAGGTAGTCTACTTCTGTGATGATTGCTGCAGGTCGTTCGTCCACTATATGAAATGAATACTGATGAAGATTTATACCCGAACCGGTGATCGAGGTAGTACTGGATTGTTTGGTGGGCCGAGAGTGTCCAAAGACGATGCTAGGATCGAAGCTTATGGAACTGTGGATGAATTGAATGCAGCACTTGGGGTTGCGAGGAATGCCGGGGTAGGAGAAATCATTGATTCTCAACTCGAGCAGATTCAGCACGAGTTATTTGCCATGGGGGCAGAGTTAGCGACACCGGATCCAGAAAAGCACGGCACCCGTGTGCTCGGTGCGCCACACACCGAGAGACTAGAGCAATGGATTGACGGGCATGAGAAGGGGTTGGACCCGCTCACCCACTTTATTCTCCCTTCCGGCAATCGAGGAGCCTGTGCACTGCATTTGGCGAGGGGGATTTGTCGTCGAGCGGAACGAAGGATTGTGACGCTTTGTCAGTTACCTGATCAGTCGGTCTCAGATGAATTGGCCGTTTATTTAAATCGTTTGAGCGATCTGCTCTTCGTGCTGTCACGCGTTGCCAATGCCACGGCAGGTGATCGGGAGGTAACGTGGATTGGCCTCGAAGCTCTCAGAGAGGCGAAAAAATAGAGTGATTAGCGGCTAGTGCAGTCGTTTTGGCTCACACTGTAGGTTAGGGTTCCCACCGCATTTTTTGCACGCAAAGTTCTAGGTTTCAACCCCTGTGGCCTGTCTATCCAAGTGGTGTACAATTCGACATGACGCACCAGCAATTTAGATGCTCTTGTCCGAGGTAAGATCGTGAAAAAAGTTGAAGCCATCGTTCGCCATTTCAAGCTTGAAGATGTAAAAAACGCTCTCACCGATCAGGGAATCCACGGAATGACGGTGAGCGAGGTTCGCGGTTTTGGCCGTCAAAAAGGTCATACTGAGATTTACAGAGGTACGGAGTACGCGATCGACTTTGTTCCGAAAGTGAAGATTGAGGTCATTTGTACCGATGATAATTTGCAGATGGTCATCGACACCTTGCTGCAGACCGCACAAACGGGACAGATTGGTGACGGAAAGATCTTCGTGACAAATCTCGAAGATTCAATTCGAATTCGAACTGGTGAGCGTGGCGAGGACGCTCTATAGGCTTATCGATGTGGGCTTCCCACTCACTCAAAATCGCTCTCTGCCTGTCTTGACTTCGCTACACGTGGGGCATCTGCGAAATGGTGACCAATCATGAGATCGATTGTTCTCCAATGCCGAGACTTGCTGCGTCAGGGGCGCATCAAAGCGCATGAGAGCCACGACTCCGGCACACCCGCTATGCAAGTATGCACGTTGCTTGCGGATGTCTATGATGATGTTGTCCTAGAGATTTGGAATGCTGCAATCAAAGAGCACTCCGACGATCAACGCATTGTTAGTCTGTCATTAGTTGCTCACGGTGGTTTTGGCCGTCGAGATTTGGCTCCATATTCTGATGCCGATCTGATGATCCTAACGACTCGCTCGAGTGAGTCACTGGCCAATAAAATCGCTGGTAATCTAACTCGTGATCTTGCAGACGCTGGAATTACCCCCGGCCTATCGATTCGTTTGCCGGATGAAGCGTGCAGAATGTCTTGGTCTGATCCGGTGGTGTATTCATCGCTTGCTGAGTCACGGCTTCTTGCTGGGAGTTTGCAACTCTACTCAAAATACTTCTATCAGTTTAGTCGTGGCGCAAATCGGAGAGCAAAGCGATTGATCCGAGAGGTCACTCAATCGCGAGTGGAAGAACGCCGCAAGTGGGGTGAGACAATTTATCTGCTGCGTCCAAATGTGAAGCGTTCTCGTGGTGCTCTCCGTGATATTCAGTTGATTCGCTGGTTGGGATTCGCGCGTGTTGGCGAGACGGATCTCGAGCGACTGGTAAAATTGGGAGTGCTCTCTGAAGAAGATTTCCGATCAGTCCGAGCAGCGTATTCTTTCCTATTGAGGCTTCGAAACGAGCTGCATTTTCGCGAGCAGAAGAGTCAGGACGTCTTGGATCGTGCAATGCAGATGGAAATAGCAGAGGCGTGGGGCTACCGCGGAGATGGTAGTTTATTAGCGGTCGAGCAGTTCATGCAGGACTATTTTGCTCACACGAGAGATGTTCGCTATTCTTCAAAATTCTTCGTTGATGATGCCGTTTCCCGTCCGATGCTTGCCCGTTCATACGAGTGGTTGAGATCCAAAAAGGTTGACGAGTCAATCTTGATGGGGCCGTCACATATATGGGTTCGAAAAGAGAAGGTTGAAGAATTTGCTTCCAACCTTACAGATGTGCTCCGGCTAATGAGGCTTGCCAATGAGCACAGTAAGCGTATTTCTCACCCAACCTGGCAAGCAATTCGGCTTGCGATGCAAGATCGTGAAATTTCCACACCTGATCGCGATGCGATCGATGAGTTCTTGAATCTACTGGGTAGTTCGGGTCGACTTGCGCCCCTTCTGCGACGCCTGCACGAACTTAGAGTACTTGAACAGTTGATTCCTGAGTTTAAGCGGATGCGGGGACTGTTACAGTTCAACGCTTATCACCAATATACCGTTGATGCGCACAGTATTCGAGCCGTCGAAGCCGCTACGGACCTAATTGAAAACCAAGAGGGCATGGGACGTAGGTATCGTCGAATTGCCGATAAGCGTTTGTTGCATTTGGCATTGCTGATTCATGATATTGGTAAAGGCCACGAAGAAGATCACTGCATTGTTGGTGCAAGGATTGCCAGAGCCACTGCAGAGCGTTTGAGATTGAACGCAGAAGATTCTGAGATTCTAGAGTGGTTGGTTCTCAAACATCTTGCCGTGAATGTGATCGCGTTTCGTCATGATCTTACGGATCCTGAAATCGTCCTCGCTTTTGCCTCTGAAGTCGGGTCCATTCGTCGCTTGGAGTTATTGGTGGTGCACACCTACGCAGATTTAGTTGCGGTGGGCCCAGGGGTAGCCAGCGACTGGAAAATTAATCTGATAGATGACTTGTACCGACGAACTCGGCGTTACTTTGATTCTGGTAATCTTCCGGGAAGTCCAGACGACCCAGAATTGGAGAGCGGTCGCCAGGCCGTACGGGATGAATTGCATCGACGGCAAGCACCGCAAGATAGCTTTGTGGTTTTAAATCATCTTCCTCTGTCTCTCTTGGATCGGTGTGACCCCGCTTGCCTCGTTGACGAAATCGAGATATTTCAAGAGGTCAACACCACCGAGACGCGGACACTCTGTAAAGCACATTACGACTCCGAGGTACAAGCCACCCGCTTCACCGTGATCCGACAAGAAACATCGCACTCCATTGGTACATTTGCACGTGCCACTGGGGCATTGAGTACATGTGGCCTTTCCATATTAAGGGCCAGAATTGAGACGGTGGGAGACGTTGCGTGGGATTATTTTTGGGCCGTCGATTCCACAAAACCAGGCGGCATCCCGCCTGCTGAGACCGAGAAAATCTGTCAGAGACTTTGCCAGTTGCTTGACAGTCCGGAAACACCATTGCCGCCTTATCGTAAGAAGTGGGCACTGCAGCAGGAAATTGAACCTGACTCGGTCAATCTTTTGCCGACCAAGGTGGTGATCGATAACGATACGGTTGATCGTTACACCATCCTCTCGTACTTTGCATACGATTCGGTGGGGCTTCTTTATCACATCGCTACAGCACTATCCGAAAAACAGATTGTGTTGCATTTCGCCAAAATCGACACGCACCTTGATCAAGTTGCAGATGTCTTTTATTTGACCGAAGTTGATGGATCGAAACTGACAGACGAGTCACGGAAAGCAGAGATACGACAAACTCTATTGGGAATCGTTTCCGCGTGACACCGAGCGATGCTTCAGATGAACGTTGATTCAATCAGAAGAAAGCTTCTCGGTTGCGTGAAACTGAACCATGAAACAGCAGTACCGACATCGACAGTAATCAGTTGACTTCCTTCTTTTTTCTGCATCAGAACATCTTGATGAACGATCACGCTTTCTAAACGTCCCACTTTAAAAAAAATGGCTGCAAAATTGAGGATGTTCTCCAGATAGGTGCAAGGTTTGTCGATATTTACAACACCATGGATTGGGAGGGTGGAACGATTGGTGCCATCGTTCCAGCTTGATGGGCTATGGTGAGGCAGGGAGGGCTTCACCATGGCCCTTCTTTATGCGCTGAGGAAAGTAGGTCGATTGAGCTTTGCTTGCCAATCACTTCCAACCGAATCAGGACATGGGTTTATTTCACGAAAACAGTTCTTTGATGACGTTTCCGTCACGCACGAGAGTGATAGGACGGCCGGTCATGCTATTAAACTCAGTCGTTGGGTCGATACCGAGATTGTAGTAGAAGCTTGCGGCGACATCGTCAGGCGTTATCGTTTCATTTCGCGGCCCGGCAGCTTTTTCATCGCTTTCGCCAATCACTTGGCCGCCTTGGACCGCACCACCTGCCATCAGCATGAACATACAACGTGGGTAATGATCTCTACCACCTTCAGCACTACGTTGATTGATCTTCGGGGTGCGCCCGAATTCTCCTGTGACGTAGACCGCCGTAGTCCCAAGCAATCCTCGTTGTTCAAGTCCATTGAGAAGTCCACTCAGTCCTGCATCTAGCTTGGGCAGGTTATTGCTTTTGAGTCGAGTGAAGTTGTCTTGATGAGTATCCCAGCCCCCGAGTTGTACGCTGACGAGACGAACGCCAGACTCAACAAGCCTGAGCGCAAGAAGACAGCTTTGGCCAAAAGAATCATCGCCAAACTGCCGTGAAAAACTTTCCGGCTCTTGGCCAATGTCGAATGCCTGCCTCGCTCTAGAAGATGTGATCATTGAATATGCTTGAGCCCCAAACTGATCGAGTCCTTCGATGAGTTGATCCGATTGTTCTAACTCACCAAATCTACGGTCAAGTTTTTTGAGCAAAGCTTGACGGCGGTTGACTTCATGAACACCGATGCCGTCAGGGAGTGAGATCCCACGAACAGAGTACGGTTGCCCTTGGGTGGGCGTGGAGTTGGTTTCCAAGGCAGCGTAACGTATTCCAAGAAAGCCAGGGCCTTGTGCCGCTTTTGGTACCGCTACCAAGCTAGGGATCTCAGCATCACTTGGTCGTTCTTTTGCTAACACGGCGCCGAAGCTGGGATATTCAAGCGCGGGAATCGGTTTGCTACCTGTGTTGACGTACTCTTGGCCTAAGCGATGTGCTGCAAGCGTATGGCTTACTCCTCGTAGAATGCAAAACTTATCCGCAACTTTTGCTAGTTTTGGTAGGTGTTCCGAGATCTCAATTCCAGGGACATTGGTTTTGATTGGATTGAAGCTGCCGCGTATCTCACTAGGAGCATTTGGCTTTAAATCGAATGTGTCTATATGGGATGGGCCACCTGGTAGTTCAATGAAAATAGCTCGATCCGCTCTGCCCTGGGTAGCTTGGCCGTTATTCGCCATCGCAAGGTAGTTGGGTAGGGTTAGCCCACCAAAGCTCAATGATCCAATCTTGAGCATGTCTCGGCGTTTTACGCCATCACAGGTTCGGTTTAATTGCATGGGTATCGCTTTGTCTACTAAGTTTATTGTTGTGGAGGCGTGAATGCTTTGGTTGTATTTAATGCGTGATGATGAATTCTTTTGTGTTGACCAGCGCCCACAGAAGTGAAGCCACGCCGTCGGCAGGCGATTCCGATTGTGTGATGTAATCAACCGAGACGTTCACCTCATCGATATCAGGGTATCGGCTTAACGTTCTTAGGTAAGCTTGTTCAACAAGGTTCTGAAGATCCTCATGTTTGGCCGTTTTGGGCGGTAGTGGCTCGAGGGATTCCCATTTTTGTTTGCCTGAAAGTATTCCATTGATCGGTGGCATTTGAAAACCGAGCGACTCAATCTTTTGAGATGCGCGTTGTAATTCAGAAGCGATTGTTTTTCTCATTTTCAGTTGCTGCTGATCCGACGCTTGGCGGAAGCGAGATGCTTGGTTGACGACTTGCTTACGTATCGTGTTTGCGCGATTGAAAGCTGTGCGGTATTGCGCATCATTCATTTGGACAGGACCTTGGACTCCTATCTCTTTGCAGGCTTGTGTAACCCACCCACTACTATCCATGATTCGTTGATGCATCTCGGAATCATTTCGAAGATAAACGGATTGAAGTAAGCTTGGTGAGTCGCTTCGGTCGCAATCGCAATTTGATTCACGAATCGATTGACCAAAGACTTCGAGGGCAAAGTCTTGCTGATTGCGACGTTTTGGTTTTCCATCCGCTATCGCCATTGCGTTTAATTCATCACGAAGCAGGCTCGCTTTCGCATCAGAACCTGTGGCAAGCATCACAGCATCGTAGATCACTTCTGCAGGAAGGCGGCGTGGGATATGGCGAGCGAAATTCTTCTGGTCTAGTCGATTTGATTCATTGGGTTCAACGCTACGTTGATAGGTATCGCTGGTGGTAATCGCACGGTGTAACCATTTCAGGTCAAATTGGTTTTTGATGAATTCATCGGCCAAATAGTCCATCAAAGGCCCATTGCTTGGAGGATTGGCGAGGTTCATATCATCGGTGGGGTCAACAAGGCCGATGCCAAAGTAGTTGCTCCACACGCGATTAACGATCGCCTTAGCAAAGTAAGGATTGCTGGGCTCTCGCAGCCATTCCATCAGCTCGTTCCTTGGATCATGATCCAAAGAGATGTTGGTGGTTTGCCCTAATATTTTCCCTGAAGGGATCGTAGTAGAAGTCGTGTCGCGAACCCGTTTCTTAGCGAGCTCGATTGCTCGCTTCTGTTTTTCAGTAAGTTGACGCACATTAACCAATAATTCCCCGAATGGAATTGTTTTTCCTTCACGCGCAGCTCCGTATAAAGCACGTCTCAGGTCTGCACCACGCAGTTTTTCATCACCAGTGATGGCGGTTAACAGAGTGTCTCGTTCTTTCTTGGCATCTTGAGCGACAAGGTTTTGATTGACACGAATAGGAGTGAATAGTTTTGCGAACTGCGCGAAATCATCTTTAGACCAACGGTCGAACGGGTGTTTATGACATTGAGCACACTCGATGCGAACACCTAAGAATGTGTAAGAAAACCCGATTGCTCGATCTTCCGGCGATTGGAAGTTCCGACGCGCCCAGTACAAAGGCATTCCCTCGCGATCTGCGAAGCGTGATGCTTGGCCGGGCTTACAGGACTCGGTCATCTCCTGGCAGTATTCTAAGTAGGTTTCATTTGGGTTTCGGCTTTGCGCGTTAACAATACCTTCGACAATTTCATCATAAGGCACATTGTTTTCGAGTCTTGCGCGAAGCCATTCAAACCACATTTCAGTTGCTACATTTCTGACGGGTAGTACGTTGTTGAGTTGTTCATCACTATTCCCCGTCCAATCCGAGAATCGAGTTGCCCACCACGCAGCATATCCATCCGATTGCAAGAGCTCATCAATGAGATGTTCCCGTTTCATTGGCTCCGTGTTGGATAGAAAATCTTCTACACTCTTCGGTGAAGGGAGGATTCCTGAGATGTCGAGAGAAGCACGACGAATGAATTCCGCATCAGAGCATTTACCCGAAGCTTGTATGTTGAGCTTGCGGAGTTTCTGATCTACCAATCGATCGATAGGATGTTTTGAGGAGGTTAATGGGAACGACTTACTCGCCGGAAAAGGTTTGACAATAGAAACAGGAATCACGGCGTTATCGTAAGAAACGATGATGTGTGTATCACCCGCAGTCCCATCGGCCACGATCCCATCTTCAGTGACACTTGCGATCGAGTCATCATTGGATTTGAATCGGCATAGAATTGTGACATCCTCTACGGATCCATCTTCCCAATGTGCTAGGACACGTAGGTTTGTTTCTTGCTTGGACTCGGTAAATTCAATTTCCTTAGGTTGAACGTCGAGTCGTTCAAGTTGCATGGGTTCCGGTGAGTGATTCAATGCACCTTGGTGAATCCATGTTCTTAGCACGTGGTGCTGCCAACTGTTTTTGTCGAATCGTTTACCACCTTCATGAAAATCGCCATTAAGCGGTTTGGCTAGCACAAGACTTTCATCTGGATCTTGAAGATCGATCCTCCCCGTAGAGTCATCAAGCATCGCTCCGTGGTCAGCGCGGAAGTCGTATCCAAAAAGGGATAATTGAAAGCCTCCGCGACCCTGAAATGAGCCGTGACATGCTCGACCATTACAGCCAAGTTTCCCGAGCAGTGGGATGATGTGCTTCTGGAAATCGGGGGATTCACCCTCGGGCGATGCGGCGAATCTTGTATTGATGGGGGGGATTACATTCGTAGTTGATTGACCCCTGACAAGCAGTCGAGGCTCCTTTGCTTCGGAGTTCTGTGTACCGATCCACACACCAGACACAAAAGTCAGGATAAAAGTCACACGCAGTGTTATTGGGTACATTGCAAAATTGTCAGGGGCGAGGTTGCGTTTTGTTTCCCCCACGTCATCATGCAGACGCTGAGGTTTATTCAGATTAAAACGAGCATTGCAGCCCGTGTCGATCTCAGTGAGCCGAGAACGCCCCCAGTTTAACGCCGCGTTGCGGCAAAAGTTGCGAAATTGTTGGGGCCTTATCTTGTTTGGTGGCAGACATCACTAGAACATGATGAATGCACGTGCAGGGAGCCGTTTTTCCATTTGGCTGATTTCTGCGATGGTTTCATTTGTACTAATCAGAGGCACGAGATGACCCGTGGCAATCGCTCGGTATGGGTGGGATTCGATCTTGGCGGCACCAAAATGCTTACCGCTGCTTATGACGCTCAATGGAAGGAGCTGGGAAGGCGTCGTCGTAAGACCAAAGGGCGTGATGGAAGCGATTCTGGGATTCAAAGGATTATTTCGACAATCGAGCGTTTGCTAGAGGATTCAGGCCTCTCAAAGACGGCGATCGCAGGGATTGGAATCGGTTGTCCGGGACCGATAGATCTGGATGCGGGATGTATTCTCACCACTCCCAATCTCGGCTGGGATAATGTGCAAGTACAAAGCGAACTTAGTAGATACTTTGACTGTTCCGTGGTTGTGCTTAACGATGTCGATGCTGGAGTCTATGCGGAGTATCGATTTGGAGCCGCCGAGAAAGCTAGATGCGCAGTAGGAGTATTTCCTGGGACCGGCATTGGCGGCGGTTGTGTTTATAACGGTCAGATTCTCCATGGAGCAGGAGTAAGCTGCATGGAGATCGGCCATACGCGAATTGCTAGTTCAAATCGAGTCAGTGGAATTTCTCTGGGCGGAACCGTTGAATCAGAGGCAAGTCGGCTCGCTATTGCGGCAGAGGTTTGTAAAGCCGCTCATCGTGGTGATGCACCCTACCTTTTGCGGAAGTACGGTACTGATTTAGCTGATATTCGTAGTGGAGCAATTGCCGATGCGATTGAGCATGGTGACACGGTAATCCGCGATATCGTCGTCAATGCGTGCGAGTCGATAGGGTTTGCCGTTGTGAATCTGGTTCATCTCCTAGCCCCAGATCGAATAGTCCTAGGAGGTGGTCTGGTTGAAGCGATGGAGGAATTAATGGTTGGGACAGTGGTTGACACCGCCCGCCGGCACGTCATGGATGTTTATCGTGATCGATTCGAAATCGTTCCGGCTCAACTTGGTGACGATGCCGGGGTGATGGGCGCTGCTGCTTGGGCTCGTCGTGAATTGAGTTGAGGAGTGTGGGTAGTTATCGATTACTTTGAGAAGAGATTTATTGGGCTTGAGAACGCGTGCCGTCAGGGCCACCACTAATGACATGCTCCATTGGAAGAGGCCGGGCAGCGGTTGCGAAGCCTTTTTGATAAAGAATTTCTTTCAATGATCGGAAGGCTCGGAAGCTGTCAGGGTAAACCCACACTGTGATTGTGGTTGAGGCAGGGTCTCTTCCGGCAAGTTCAACATCGAGAAGTTCCCCCGGCTTAGATATGTGGGCAAACGGGGTTCCGTAGGGTTCCTGAAGTGGTTCGATACTGAGATTCAATAGTTGGATTCTCGTAGCAGTTTGGATCTGTCCTCCTCGATTGATCGTACCTTTCGTTTTTTCTAGCTCATATCTTGCGATGTAGCCTCGTAAGGGGCCCACCGCGGATTCCTGTTTGCCCTCTTTAGATCCAAAAGAAATACGTTCAAAGTTGTTTTTTATTTCGGCGAGTAATTGTTCAACAGGCACGACAGAGAGATTGTTTCCTTTCAATCTGAAATGAATTTCATCACCAAAGACTGTCTTTGCCATCGGAGTAGGGAGATGCTGTAATTCGGTGACTGTTTGAGGTTGATTTGATAGTCTCTCAATCTCTCTCTCGAGTTGCGCGATGCGATTGAGTTCTTCTTGGTAATCAGAGAGACGCTCTGCATTAGCTACGCGTTTATCATCGAAGCTTGTTTTAGCCTCTTTCCAGGTTGCTTCAGCTTGATTCAGTAAATCCAACAGCAAATCACGCTCACGCACTCGTTGGTTCACGATTTGTTGCTGTTTAACAATAAGCTGCTCGAGGCGATCTGAGTCTTGTTGAGCTGCTGATGAACGTCTCGCTTGGTCATTTAACCGCTCTATGAGGTCGGGGCTTGCGGTGCGAGATGTGTTGATTGCATCGGTTTGTTGCTTGATCTCTTCTATTCTTGAAGATGACTGAGCACCAAGAACTACCACGAGGATGATTAAAATACCGACAAGATTCGCAACGATATCTAGAAAAGAATCGTATCCCAATTCAACGGTCTGACGCTTTTTTCGTTCGATGTTCATTTTGATGCGGCTTGCTCGAGATAAAGGCCGCTCCGGGCGAAGTTTCGCTGCAGCATTGAAAATGCCTCTTCTGCATTTGATTCCACCAAAACTTCTATGGTCGGTTGCCATCTGCCTCCCGGCAAAGCAGGTCCCCAAAGCATGATACGGTCATGAATTGCAGTGGCAAGTTGCAGCGATGCTCGGTCAATGTTGCCATCGAAAAAGGAAAAAATTTCAATGGAGCTGACTTGTCTACTGGGTAGGAGAATGAAGCGATTTTCGTGTGCCTCGACCCGTAGTTTGCGCACGATCGCGGTCCCTCTTATTCGAGCTGCAGAAGGTGGTATTGCCCAGTTGCTTCCGATTTTACTCAAGAGTTTTTTGGGGATCGAAGGCGGTACGGTAGCTTGAGGTTGGATTGCCAGTTCCGGCATTCTTTCGTCAAGTTCTTGGTTTGGGAGTTCCATCGCGGATCCAATCGACGACGAAGAGCCGTTCATTTGTCCCTGTGATAGCGAGGGAGCATACGTAGCGGATCCGCCTTTATCCCTAGTTATTACCTGTGGTGTTCCGTCTTTTGAGGTGTAAGTTTGGGATGCTTTTGACCCATGTGTCGTCTCACTACTTCCCAAATCGCTGCCGGTCGTTTGTTCCGTGTTGGGGTTGTTCTGGTTCTCATTGGTTGTCGAGCTCTGGGTGCTATTAGTGATTCCTAATTGTGAGATTGGCGATGGGGTTGCAGATTGTTTGGGATACGGGTTGTTGGTTGATGATTCATTGACGCTCCCTTCCGGCAATGAATTCGGGGTGGTTGTTTTTGGATGCGATGTGATGTCCTGATCTGTGTCGTTGAACACTTCAGGCAATGGTGTGGTGTAGCTTGGACGCTTCGAGATGTTCGGACGCTGCCTTAGATCATTAGTGTTAGTTATGGAATCAGAAGGCTTTGCTGGCGGTTTAGGTGGGTAAGAGATGTTGCTGGGGGTGATCGGATCGTTACGATCCGCGTAGTGCCCCCGGGCTTCTGAGTTGGATGCATCGGATGTTGGTTGGAACTGGGAGTTAGCGTATGGTGCATCGCTCAATTGACGATAGCCATTGGCACGACTGGATCGTTCCATTGCGGCAGCCGAGAGCGTGGGTAGGTTCTTGGTGTTAGCCGTTCTGTGTCGTCGTCGATCATTTGGTGTTTCACTTGATCCAGCAACATGGTGTCGCTGCAATTGGATTGCAGCAGCGATTGATTTTTCCACTTTTTGACCAAGTATTTCGTCTCGGGGTGGGAACGCCAGTTCAACGCTGCTTTCGATTAGTTCGTAACCAAATTGATCATCCCATGACTCCATACAACGACGAGCTGCGGCGTAACACTCAATTCCATTTGGCCGGACAATCAAAAGAGGGTAGGGCGCATTCTCGTCTTCGTAGACTTGCAGTGCATGAAGTCGAATGGTTCGGAGAGCGGCGTCGAGCGGATTGCCGGTGTCATTCGAACGCATGAGTTGATCAAGGGTGATGGTTGATCCTTCCGGCCAGATTGTTAACCCATCCGGTTTGCATTCCAGATAGATGGCGCGTCGGTCAGTGCCGTTGGGTCCCTGATGTGGAACGATGACCAGCTTTGGTGTCGTGTTCTGGCTGTCGTTTTTTAGCTTCTTGAGGGTCTCTGCTAGAGAATTTGAATGATCGATCGCACTGGCTAGTTGTTGGTCTTTAATTTCCGGCTGAGGTTCTTGATTGGTGGCTGTGTCGATTTCAGCTTTGAGATAGTTGATTCTGTCATTGATTTTCTGGATGTGATTTTCCAGATGGGTTCTCTGGTCTCGTGTTTGCTCGAGATCTTTCGTCTGCAATTCTCTCGCTGCAATGAGTTCACCGAGCTTGAAAGATTCTTCGCGTATTAGCTGATCAGCCTGCGATTGAGTCAGTGATGCTGGATTTTCTTGGGCACTGTTCGGGGGACTTGTTGTCGAGACATTTGCAGTTGCGTTCTGCGACACCAGCGCGAGAAGCAGAATGAGGGTACCAAGTGTGCACACGAGGACCGCGAGGAACGGGAACAAGGTTGGTGAGAGTCCACGCTTGCGCCTGCTCATGCTGCTGGCCTCACTGAACGGTTTCGATCCTGTTCGTCACTGAGTTGTTTTGATAGTTGATCAACCGATCTCGCCAAGTAACGCATCGCTTCAGTGAGGTTGGCGTTTAAGTCATTGGACAGTTGATGTTTGATTGCTTTATTGCTTTCGCTGATTTGTGCTAGGTTTGCATTCAAAGTTTCTTGGAGCAGAAGAAGAGATTCGGTGTGCTCACGCGTTGTCTTTTCTTGTTCTCGCTGGTGAGTAGCTTCTGCTGCATTGGTAGCAGATTGGAGTGAGTTAACTGAGGAAGACCATTCTTGGTTGAGTTCGTGAAGGCGGTTGAGAGCTTCGTTGAAGATGTGCTCCTGACGTTCATGGCTCAACGAGAATGATTGGGAGAGTTGTTCAGCCATGTCCTGATGTGAAGCGAGGAACAGTTGCTGAGTATTCTTTTCGAACCTCTCTGAGGTATCGCCCATGTTTTTTGAGTGAACTTCTAGTCCCTCGCTGAACGCCCGGAATGCTTTGGTTGCGCCGTCAGAAAACTGAATGATCATTGGCGATAGTGCAGACTGAATCGCATTCCCGATTTGATCTGCATGACTGGTTTGAGTGTTCTTCCAGTGTTGATCTGCTTCGGAGATTGTGTTTCGCCAAAGGCTTACTTGCTGATTCATTGATTCCGCGATTGCAGTTTTCACTCCATTGATTAGGTAGGAGATTACTTCCGACTGGTCTCTGTCCTCATCAGAGTTAGGTAGATGCGATGAAACAAGGTTCCCCACTCGCGAATCGACTGTTGCCAAGAACTTTTGTTCAGCACGCTCGATTGGAAACTGAATAAAGATTGCGAGAACCGAAAGAACTAGCCCGACAGCGGTCGTATCGAAGGCGACATAAAGACCGCTTTTCAGGTTCTCGACGGCGGCCGTGCCATTTGAAAAATCAAGTCCACCCAAGGTTTGGGTGATTCCAATCACCGTACCTAGAAAGCCGAGCATCGGAATTGCCCAACTGATGATCCGCACCAACCCGTACGAGTCATGTGCCGCATCAGCATCTCGATAAGAAAGTTCTCTTAGGTCATCCGCGAGGAGTTTTGAAGAGCCACGCTGGCTCTGGCGGTGAACGACTTCAACGAGACGTTGGATAAACAGGTTTTTGGTAAGTGTTGATGGTAGTTGCTCCAGCGTCTCTATCCATGCCGATGCCACATATCCAGCGTGATTTTCGTTATGCCAAATCTCTGATGGCGACCTATTCAACATTTCCGGGGATAGGTCGTCGTCTCGAAGGATGGTCAATTGTCGTTTTTGGCTGATCAACCAAA
Source organism: Rubripirellula sp. (assembly GCA_022425745.1). Lineage (GTDB taxonomy): Bacteria > Planctomycetota > Planctomycetia > Pirellulales > Pirellulaceae > Rubripirellula. Next base: position 22,626 of record JAKMEW010000484.1, on the reverse strand, counting down.
GCGACTTGAGCATGAGTACTGAAAAAGCAAACCAAAACAGCACTGTTGCAGTCATCGCAATTGGATGACCTAAGAAATAACGCTGTAGAGCCGATCCTTCAGGAGACAGGCTTGCTATCGTCAGGAAGGCACTAGAGAGTGCAGATCCGAGAAACAAAGCAGTCAGGAAAGTGGATTCCGAATTTGCTGTGTATTGCAGCTTCTTCTGTTCGGCCTGATCTGGATTTTTCTGAATGTTGTTGGATTCTTCATTCAGTCTCTCGGTTTCGACGGATCGGAACACGGTGACGGACCTTGCAATACAAGAAAGAGAAATTGACCGGCCGCAGGATGGTTTTATTGATTTGCCTACGACGGAACGTGTCTGAGATATCGGACAAATCGAACCGAACAATCCATTCAATCGCTATATTTTGACACTAAGTCGATGGAAGAGGCCTGTTCGTTAAAGGTTGATGGGGGACAGGCTAGTTAGAGGCGGTGCGTCCAAATCAGCATTTCTATTGGCCCAAAAGCCTATATTCCTTCAAAGGGGAAGGTTCAAATCGGGAAAACGGGTTGGAGTTTCTTCTCTTGCGACGAACAAGCCTCGGTTCCTAATATCCGAACTGCATCGATGTTGCTCGGCGTCAAGTTGCCTGGATCGATGTTCTCAAAGACGCTCACAACACACTTTTTTTGGCTAACGCGATGTTCTTTGGCCTCAATCATCACTGCAGGATCACCCAACGCTGCACGTTCTACCTTCGAAAGGCATTGGGTTTCGTTGGGAATTACGCCAGATTTTGGTTTTCCATGGCAGTGTTGCTCATGCTCATTTCCTCCGGTGTCGGGCAGTATGCACCCCTCTCCGAGGGAGGTGCTTCGTCAGGGAGCTCCCCCAATAATTCATCTCAGAACGCAACGGTAGCTCGCGTCGGGGCTGCGGGATCCGTGATCGGTTTCTCCGGTTCCACCGCCACAGGAACTCAGACAATTACCCTAGTTAATACCGAAAAATTTTGGATGGCTGTGTATCATATTGATTCTGAAGGCGAGATTAATCTCGTCAGCAGCCGACCAATCGACGCTGACTTTTCACTTCAGTTAAACGTTACCGACCCACGACCCGATGAGATTCGGGGGTTAAGTGATTAGCGATTTGTGCTCGCTTTGACCTTCCAATCTCTCGGAACACCGGGTTTTTGAGTTTCCCAATCGAATTTTGGGTGTTGATCACTCCAAATCTCAATCAGCTCAACGCTTAGTAAGAAATCACATGGCAAATTACCTATCGCTTGAAGAAGCCGCCAAAAAACTGGGTATTTCAACGGATCGCCTAGTGGATCTTCGAAGTCAGGGGCAGGTCAGAGGATTTAAGGACGGCTCAAGCTGGAAATTCCCAGAGGATGCTATTGCACAATTGGCTGATGATTTGGCTGATGAGCTCGATTCATCAGGTCCATCCAATGACCTCATGGAATCGGGTGATTTGTTGCTAGAGAGTGAGGGCGAGGATCTGTTAGAGATTGATTCTTCAGAGCTCAAGCTCGCGGATGCCGCCATTTCCCATGATTCAGCTGAAATTGATCTCTCAAGCGATCAGGCAAGTGATGGAGGTTCGGGAGCGAGCAGTCTCGAATTGATGGATGATCTTGATGTGCTGAGTGGCTCAGACGTTCCATCAGGCAGTAGTCCCAGTAGTGGTGTGCTCAGCGAGTTGGACCTGCTCGGGGCGGGTGATCCGGATGGTGTTGGATCGGATTTGCTAGCAGAAAGTGGTGTAGATTCAGCTGGCGAGGCAGATGATGCGCTCGCAGAGGACGATGATTTAGTTATTGCGGCTGATGATGATGATCTAATGTTGGGTAGTGCCGGCAGTGATATTTCGATTGCTGGGGATAGTGGTATCAACTTGATGAGTCCATCCGACAGCGGACTTTCACTTGAGAGTGAGCCTCTAGACCTTGCGGGGAGCAGTATTTCGTCGCTGGATCTTGATGTTGAGCTAGCTGACGGTAGTAACAGCGGTTCCAAGTCAGGTGATCTAGCGGTTGATTTTGAGGCAGACGAAGAGTTCCAACTTTCACCTTCGGGAATCGGGTTGGACACCGATCTCGATAGCGGTTCGCAAGTTATCGAAGTGGAAGAATCAGAGGCAATTGGTGATGCGGTTGAATTTGCCGCTGATGATGCCTTTGGAGCAGCCGATGCATTGGACGAGGGCGTCTTTGGAGAGGCTTCTGACGCCGGTGATGCACTCGCGTTGGATGCAGACGATGAGGCAATCGCCCTAGACGACTCCGATGACCTCGGCGGACAAGTAGTGGCACCTCGAGCTGGTATGGTATACGAGGTTCCTTTTACGCTTCTTCAATGTGTCACGCTTGTTCTCATCATCTGTGTGATGAGTTTGGGAGGAATGCTGATGACCGATCTTGTGCGAAATCTTTGGGCTTACGCTGAGCCAACCGCACCGGTCAGTTCGCTCACGGACACCTTGATCGATATGATGGGTTGGTAGGGCCAAGATGAACATTAATTTGCGTGTTCATCATCAGCTTCTTTGCGCCTGCTAATTACGCAAGGCTCTATAGTCCCTACAGTTCCTATTTTCGCGCAGCTTTACGCGTCGCATCTCTATTAGGCTCAGGTTGGGTACGAACTGAACTTATCGGCGGTTTATAGTATGGCCACGGCCGGCGATAATTCTTTCAACAGGTTGTTTGGGCGCAAGTTCGACTCGTTCGGACGAATCCCTCGCATCCTCTCTTATTGCCTTTTTCCATTTGGGTCGATCCAAAGATCGCTCCGATCCATGCGTTACTAAATCAAACCCAGATGAAAAATCCCATTTTTTTCGCATCTATCGTGATGGCTATGTTACTGACGGCTAGCGGTGGATGTGGCAAACCGGCGTCCATAGAGAGCTATGTGATCTCTACCGAAGTACCATCGGAGTTGATGCCTAAGAAACAGAGAATGCTTGGGGCGATGTTCCCACGAGGAGATCAAGTTTGGTTCTTCAAGGTGACCGGTCCTGAATCATCGATCGCGGTGATTGGGAGCGATTTCAAGAAATTTGTTGAGGGAATCTCTTTTGCTGACCAAGGACCACTGCTGAACGAACTCCCAGAAGGTTGGAGGCGAGCAGCTGATAAGCCAATGAGATTTGCGAGTTTGTCCGTCGAGACCCCGGAGAAGCAACTTGACGTAAGTGTCTCTTCACTGACACGTCAGGAGGATTGGGATCAACAGGTCCTCGCAAACGTGAATCGCTGGCGAGGTCAGTTAGGGCTTGAAGCGTCTTCGGAGCCAATGGCGGGTGGTGAGGTTTTTGCGGCGGCGTCCTCGGACGGGCTGGGAGTGTGGGTGGATCTTACTGGTGAGTCTTCAAACGCGTCAGCGCCCATGACACCACCATTTGCGGGATCAAATCCAATGACGCCCGCGGCAACTTTGAGCCAGTCCGCCGAGACCACGGGGGCAACCAAAAATCGAGCTTCGAACAACGATTCTCGACTTCAATACAAGCGTCCGCGTGACTGGCGTGACGGTCGGGCGAGCTCGATGCGGTTAGCCTCTTTTGACGTCGGCCCCGAAGACTCAGTTGCTGAGATGACGGTCATTGTGGCAGGCGGAGATTTGAGGGGCAATGTAAAACGCTGGCTCGGTCAGGTCATTCAGGGGGAAGCATCAGAAGAGATGGTTGACCAGGCGATTGAAGAGTCTGCTCAAATCCAAGTTGATGGTCGAGATGCACAGCGGTTCTTAATGCTGGATGAGGGCGATGAGGCGGCGATTTGCATTGATGCAACGATTGTTCCTCTAGATGAACAACAAAACGTATTTATTAAAATGACTGGCCCTGTGAAAACGGTTGAGTCTCAAGGTGATACGATTCGCGACTTCCTAGAGAGCCTTCAGTTTAAATTTTAAGTCGCCAGGTTTTCGTTCCGCAAAACAAAAAATCAATGTCAACAACAACACCACCTGTCGCCGTCTCATCCGAATCTACAATTAGTCCAGCCACGATTATCAAGGTGTTGGGTTCGCTTCGCTTGACGGTCATCCTTTTTGCACTTTCACTCGTGATCGTCATGGTCGGTACCTTGGCCCAGGATGAGCTGAATATGCTCGAGGTGAAGCAACGATATTTTTTGTCGTGGATTGCTCCTCTTCATCTCGACGATTTCTTTCCCCAAGCATTCTATCGACATGACACGCCAATACCGGGAGTGATTCCTATCCCTGGGGGTGCGATGATCGGGATGCTGTTAATGATCAATTTGGTAGCGGCCAAAGCTACCCGCTTTCGTATTCAGGCAAAGGGAACTAGGGCCCAAGCAGGTTGGGGTCTCATTGCTTTAGGAGGCGTCTTGGCTGGGCTGGTGATTTCAGCGGGGCACAGCAGCGATGGTCTGCAAGGCGTACCACCGATCAGTTATCAAGTTCTGTGGGCGGTTGTGTTAGCTTCTTTAACGATATTCACCTTCATGGTTGGGGCCGCGTCTAGCCGAGTGGGTAATTCCACAGTCAGAGTAATTGGTTATTCGATTGTTCTCATCTCTGCAGCCTTTATTGGGTATTGCTTGATCACAGGGTTTCGCGTTGGGGATCCAGGCTTGCGCATTGTTTGGCAGTTAACCAAAGGGCTTGGAGCTGGCATCGTGATGCTGATTGGTTGCCTGATGGTGTTTGGGAAGCAAGGAGGAAATGTCCTGTTGCATTTGGGCGTGGGGTTACTGATGTTCGGTCAGTTTGTTTTTGGTGACCGCCAGCTGGAGCAGCGTTTGACTTTGGTGGAGGGGCAATCCGCGAACACTTTGGTAAATCTTGACGAGATCGAATTGGCCTTTCTTCAAGAGGATGAGCAGAATCAGGAAATCGTCGTTGCGCCGATTCCTGCATCGATGCTGGTGGCGGCAGAGAGATCGGGAGAGCTCATTCAGGATACTCAGCTTCCCGTTGATGTTCGGGTGAAAGCGTTCTATGAGAATTCGAGCCTCGAGGATCCAAAAGAAGAGCAGAACCTTGCAACCAAAGGTATTGGACTTGAGGTGATTGCAAGAGAGGCGAGTAAGTCTGGCGGAGCAGATTCAGAAATTAACCTAGCCTCAGCTTACATTGAACTCTTGGATAAAGATTCCAAGGAATCGCTAGGCGTGTTCCTTGTTAGTCAGATCATTTCCGATCGTGAGATTTTAGTGCCCAGTAGTACTTCCAAGGATCTCTATGATTCGGTCGACGTTGCTGGCAAGAAATATGAATTCGGTTTGAAGTTGCATCGCGAGGTCAAGCCGTATTGGGTACAGCTTGAAGACGTGCGGCAAGTGACTTACAGCGGTACGGCAACGCCAAGAGATTACTCATCCTTCATTCGAATCATCGATCCGGAGACTGGTGAAGATCGTCGTGAGAGAGTTTGGATGAACAATCCGTTGCGTTATCGAGGCGAAACCTTCTACCAGTCAAACTACTCGGCGTTACCCGGTGGCAAGGAAATGACCGGGATCCAGGTGGTACGTAATTCAGGCTGGTTGATTCCGTATGTGGCATGCAGCATCACTGCTCTCGGAATGCTTGCTCATTTCATGGGAACACTGACAAGATTTCTGAGACGTCGAGAACGAGAGGCGAAGCACGCGACTCAGCTTGCCACTGCCGATTCGGCTGATATTGCTTCTGAGAAACAGACTGGTCCAAAATTCTGGCTCTCGCCATCTTGGATAACTATCGGTGCTTTTGTTTTGCTTGGCGTCTACATGATGGTGCCTTGGCAGGCGGTAACTTATTCAATGAGACCACAGGCCCGGCAAATGGAATTTGATTTCTACACTGCGGGGTCGATCCCAGCCAGTTTCCGCGGACGCGTCATGCCATTGGACTCATACGCTCGGCAAGCCCTCAAAGCGATAAGCAATCGAGAAAGTTTACCACTCGATGCTTCGACTCCTGAGATCAAGAAGCGGGTCGCTGGTACAGGTAAGCTCATCGATACTTCTAGGGAAAAAGCATCTTCCTCAAAGTTGTCGGCAATGCAGTGGTTAATGGAGGTAGCGATTGATAGTCCTGATTTGAGGCATTTGAAGATGTTTCGAATCGATGCTGAAGAGGTACGCAGTGAACTTGATCTTGAAAGGAGGAAGAGCAAGCTCTACTCCCTTAACGAAATCCTAGCTAAGTGGGATGCCGTCAGCCCTCAAGTGGAAGCGGCAATGAAGAAAGAGCCACGAGATCGATCATTCAAGGAACGAAAACTAGTTGAGTTAGATAGTCGCACCCGACAATACACGCTCACCGCTGCGACTTTTGGGCTGCCTGAGCAGTCGCTCCAAGAAATCCCAGCCGAGCAGTTTGAGCAGATGTTCCCTGGTGCTGACGAGCAAACTCGATTGCTCTTTGCATTGAGACAGCTGGAGAATCGAATGAGCGCTCTGAAAAGCATGAATGCACCAGCTATCGTTAGCCCATCTCCAGAGGACATCGAACTGGATCCTGTAGATCCCTCATGGATGGCTTTTGCTTCAGCGAGGTTTGATCATCTGCGTGAGCAGGCCTCGGCAGATGACCCGAAAGTGGTTGTGGCAAAGCCAGGTGTCGAGACATTTTCGAACATGATTAATGCTTACAGCGAAAATGATTCGGAGGCTTTCAATGGTGCGGTTGATAAGCATCTTGAGCTGGTTGCCGCTTACCCAGTACCGGGCTATCGAAAAAGTATGGTTTCGCTGGAGCGTTGGATGCAATCCAATTGGCCAACGGGTACGGCTTTGGTTCTTTACTTAATCGCGTTGGTGCTAGGTTTAGCCTGCTTTGCTAAGAACATGCCTCGATTGCGGCAGGGAGTTTGGGGCGCGCTGGTCGTTGCGTTACTAATTCATACCATTGCTATTGTCTGTCGGATTGCGATCACAGGCAGAGCGCCGGTTATTAATATTTATTCTTCAGCCGTATTCATTGGTTGGGCGGCAGTGCTGTTTTCTTTGGTTTTGGAAAAGCTGTTTCGCTATGGAATTGGCAATGTATTGGCAGCCGCCGCGGGAGTGTTAACACTTTTGGTGGCTTACGGCTTGAACACGGGTGATACGATGCCCGTTCTCGAAGCTGTCTTGGATACACAGTTTTGGCTTGCTACGCACGTGATTAGTGTGACTCTCGGGTATGTTGCAACGATGGTTGCAGGAACCTTAGGCATTGCTTATCTCGTTGCGGGATGGTTGCGAGGCAGTGAAAAGACCCTCAGGGATTTGTACCGCTGCTGTTACGGTATCGCCTGTTTTGGGATCCTTTTCAGCTTCGTTGGAACGGTTCTCGGAGGTTTGTGGGCTGATGATAGTTGGGGGCGATTCTGGGGATGGGATCCTAAGGAAAACGGTGCTTTGCTGATTGTCATATGGAACGCACTGATGTTGCACGCCCGTTGGGATGGCCTTGTTGGGGCAAGGGGTTTCTCACTGCTGGCGATTGGTGGCAATATTGTGACTGCATGGAGTTGGTTTGGAACCAATGAATTAGGGATTGGTCTACACAGTTACGGATTTACATCTGGTGTCTTGATGTGGCTGTCAATTTTCATTGCAAGTCAAATAGCGATGATTGCAGTCGATTCTCTATTCCGCTGGCTCCGAATGCCCTTCGGCAAGGCAACCTAGGAGTCTCGAGGCTGATAGACCGATTTGTTTTATTGCGGTTGTTTAACCGCCGGGCCACCTTGCCACAGACGCGCTGAGCGAATCCGCGGCGGAGTAGTTAAAGATGGTGGTGATAGTCGGCTCGGAGGTAAAAGGATGTTTGTCAGCCAATGAGTTTGCTGAGATAGTGGTACTGGGACACTATGAGTTGGTGCGATTGTCGTAAGTAGTCGCAATGATTCAAGTGATTCATCGGTGGTCTGAGCAAGCGGATATCCATTAAGGATGATCGCTGTACCTTTGGGATAATTCTCGTAACCCGCGTAGTTTTGACAAATTCCATCGAGTTGAAGCTGCGTTCCACTTATGGTGAATCCGATGGAAAAAATGTCGTACGGTACGTCACCCGAATATTGGCTCCACAACTCAGTTTGCAACAATCTGAGTTTTAAGTGATCGCTCGCCTGGTGCAGTAGGTTTTTTCCGATCAGTCCTTCGCTCGCTTTTAGCATCCCATAGATTTCACTCTGGTTTAGGTGTGGCGCAATTAAGCAGTGATCAAGCTGTATTGATGCGGTACCAGATAGCCGATGAGATTGATTCTCGAAAAGTCGATCCAGTTCAAGTGATTCGAATCGAGAGCCACTAAGGTCTAGTTGCCATTGATCCACGGTCCACTGACATCGAAGTTGACCCGTGAAGCTTGCTGTTTGGCCGAGCTGCTCAAAAGGTGTCGCGAAATCGGCTAATACGGAGCAGGGAAGGGGGGTTCCGTTGGTGTTCAGTGTGACGGTGGTTATCAACGCTGGTGATTGTTTGTCTTGGTGATCACCCCGGTCTCTAAGGATTTCCAACATCATCGGAGACTGACCGAGTTGATCTGCTAGTTGTAGCTGAGCTGACAAGGATGAGTTATTTCCTGAATTAGCGAGTCTCGCGTCGAGATCGCTGAGTGTGAATGCTTGATTGCCGTTTTGGATCGTTAGGTCATTGGCCGCAATCGAAATAGGGGATGTAAACTCCTGAGGACGACGTAGAATTTCATTGTGGATGGATTCCCAAAACATGGTGAGGTGTCTGGCTTCAATCTCTGGTTGCTCAAGTAGGATCCTTGACTCATCGGAGTTGTTTACCCAATGGATCTCCCGTACTCTGCCAATTTTCACCAAAGTCTCTGGGTGTCTAAGTGTGACGTTCGAGAGGATCCAACGATTAGGGGCCGGGTGCTGATGTTCTTCGAATTCAACAATTAAACCCAGTGAATGTTGGATTGAGGCTTCCAGTCTCTCAGTCGTGCGGGACTGATACCAGTCGCTGTTGGTGAGCGTGATCCAGCCTAGTGTTAGGCAACTGGGGCCTGCGCAGCATAGAACGAACAACAGCCTAGCAATTGCTTGCTGGGTTCGTTCATGCATGAGCGTTCTCACAAGTCGGTGGCACCGGCCGCGATCCGGAGTTGTCTAGTAGTCTGGAATCGTTAGCAACATCGATCCAAGCTTTGCGATTAACATCGGAAGTGGTTGCTAGTAAAACGTAACATCACTATGCAAGCTTGGACTAATTCCATATTAGGTAGAGCGAACAGTTCGACGAAAGAGCGTTCCGGGAAATTGCGAGATGAGTTCTGCTATTAGGCGTCACTGGTTTCTTGTCTTGCTTGCCTGCAGTTTCTTGGTCGGTTATTGCCTGTCCGCTAAGTTTGACTTCATTCTCCAGTGGAGCGTGGCTCGGGATAGCATTGTCTTTGGAGTGATGTGGGCGATGGGGGTAACCCTGCCAGCTGGCCAGATTGGTCAAAGCCTGAGGCATCCTAAGCCATCCTTGCTAGCAATATTTGTGAACATCTTTGCAGTTCCAGTTTTGGTACTGCCTACCTGTTACTTATTGACCGATGAGTTGTTTGGGGGGCTGTTTGTGACTGCAATTGTTCCCAGTACTTTGGCTTCGGCCTCGGTGTGGACGAGGCGAGCGGGTGGAGACGATTCCATTTCGATGATGACCACAGTTGTGACGAACCTTGGGTGTGTTGTCATTGTTCCGATTGGGATTTGGTTGGTTTTAGAGCAACAGATCCAAGTGAATCCTTGGCTACAGGTTTCAAAGTTGTCATGGTTGGTCGCATTCCCTTTGATTCTTGCCCAGGCGATGAGGTCTTTGGGGGCTTCAAGTTGGGCTGATCGCAATAAAGCCAAGTTAGGCTTAGCTACACAGTTCGGCATCCTATCAATGGTCTTTTGGGGAGCCATTTCCAGTGGTGTCACCTCTGAATCAGACACAAAAGGATTTGGTGGCTTCGCCATGATGCTCACATTGACTGTGTGTGCGCTACTGGTGCATTGGGTTTCTTTACGAATAGGCGTGGGGCTTGCTCGCAGGATCGGCCTCGGTCCCGATAAGCAAATTGCGATTGGGTTTGCAGGTAGTCAGAAGACACTAATGGTCGGCCTTCAAATCGCGATTGATTGTGGAGTGAGCATCCTACCGATGGTCATTTATCATCTAGGACAGCTTCTGGTTGATACGGTGATAGCTGATCGATGGAAATTAAGGCTGGGTCACGGAGATGCAGGCCGATCCCCGTGAGGGGGGTGTGGCTTGCCGGTTAGCGATCTGAATTGCTTCGATTGCGCTTTGCGAGTCATTTCTGCTTTGTTTTCTTCTCCATAGCCCTTGAATTATCGATGGGTTCTGGAGTAGGCTTCTCGATCTTCGCGGCTGTACACACGCCAGATCGCGTCTTCCTCAACCATTTTTGATAGATAAAACGCCATGAAAGACGGCATCCATCCAAATTATCAAGACACACAGGTTTCCTGCGGTTGCGGGAATTCGTTCACAACGCGAAGCGTCCAACCTGAGTTGAAGATCGACATTTGCAATGAGTGTCATCCGTACTACACGGGTAAGCTCAAGTTTGTTGACACTGCTGGACGTATTGACAAGTTCCAGAAGAAGTTTGCTGCAGGATCGTACGGAAGCTTGGCCAAGAAGAAGAAAACTGCAACGAAGTAGTTCGAAAAGCTACTTGAGAAACCCATGGCCGCGTCGTTTGAGGATCTCAGACGGCGCGGCTCTTTTTGTGAATAAGTGCCTTGATTGAGGTACTCGCTAATCTTGTTTGAAGAAAACGCATGAGCTCAACGATACGTGACACACTTGAGGAAAAACTAGCACGCTTCTTGCAGTTGGAGCGTGATATGTCTGACCCTGAAGTCTTGGGGGATGGTGCTCGGATGAGCGCAACAGCCCGAGAGCACGGAGGACTTGCGAAAATTGCGACCAAGTATCGCGAGTTCAAGCGTCTCACAGATGAGATCAAGGGCTGCAAGGAGATGGCTGCGGCGGCTGAGGACATCGAAGAACGTGAGATGGCAGAGGCTGAAATTGAGACATTACGTTCTAAGCGGGAAGCATTGTGGGAGGAGCTTTTATCACTCACCGTGGGTGGTGAGGATAGCCATCGTACGCGGTGCGTGATGGAGATTCGCGCTGGCACTGGAGGTGACGAGGCAGCACTGTTTGCTCGTGACTTGTTTGAGATGTATCGCCGCTACGCTGAGAAGCGAGGTTGGAAAACGGAGATCATGGATGCAAGCGCCACGGAGATGGGTGGCTTCAAAGAGTTGACGCTCACGCTTGAGGGAGAGGGCGTCTTTAGGGACCTGCAATATGAGTCAGGGGGACACCGAGTGCAGCGAGTTCCCGAGACAGAAACGCAGGGTCGAGTGCACACCTCCGCTGCTACGGTTGCGGTGATGCCAGAACCTGAGGATGTTGAAGTTGAACTAAAATCCGACGACTACCGAGTTGATAAATTTGGCGCGTCGGGTCCAGGTGGGCAGCACGTTAATAAGACTGAATCTGCAATCCGGTTAACTCACCATGAGACGGGTATTGTGGTTCAGTGTCAGGATGAGAAAAGTCAGCACAAGAACTTAGCGAAAGCCTTGCGTGTGCTTAAGGCGAGAATCTACGAAAAGAAGCGTGAAGAAGAGGCTGCTAAGCAAGCTCAGGCTCGAAAAGGTCTGATCGGTTCTGGCGATCGATCGCAACGAATTCGGACATATAATTTTCCTCAGAACCGACTTACCGATCATCGGATCAATTTGACTATTTACAAATTGGATCAGATCATGACTGGTGATATGGATTCAGTGACCGATGCATTAATCGAATACGACCGCGATCAGCTCCGTGGTGATATGATCGACTAGGTCTATATAGATTTTGTAGCTGCATGAGTGAGTTTTGAAGGCATATGAAGGGCTTTCATGAAGAAGAGCCACTTTTGGTGGAGCTCATAGAATTGTGGAGCTCATAGAATTACTGCACGACCACCTTCAGGAAGCTTGAGTGAATCAGACTGGAAACCACAATTCAGAAAGCGATGATGCACCATGGACTGTGCTCCGATTGTTGCAGTGGACGACGGATTTCTTTCGGTCCAAGGGCAGTGACTCACCTCGTTTAGATGCTGAAATATTGCTGGCGCACGCACGTTCCTGCAGTCGCGTTGAGCTCTACACGGCGTATGCTTCTGTTCCGGGCGACGACGAACGTGTTGCGTTTCGTGAGATGGTGCGTCGACGAGGCAGTGGTATGCCCGTCGCGCAGATCGTTGGTTATCGGGAATTTTATTCGCTTTCATTTCGTGTCAGTGAAGCAACTCTGATACCGAGACCAGAGACGGAGCATCTGATCGTCGAGGCCATTGATTGCGTGAATGCAATGGGCTCATTCGAGTCCAATCCGTGGATCGCAGATTTGGGAACCGGAAGCGGTGTCATAGCGATTACGCTCGCGAAGCACCTACCACAATCAAAGATTGTCGCAACTGATATCAGTGTCGATGCATTGCAAATTGCAAAATGGAATGCGGAGAAGCATGGCGTAAGCGAAAGATCAGATTTTGTGCAATCTGATTTGCTCAGTGTGGTAACCCAGCCTCAACATTTTTCTCTCATCTGTAGTAACCCGCCCTACATTACTGTGGATGAGTACAGCGAGCTTGATCGGTCGGTTCGAGATTTTGAACCCAAGACCGCTTTAGTATCTGGCCCAAAGGGTACGGAGATCATTGAGCGAGTCATCGAACTTTGCCGTGACCGCCTTATGTCAGGCGGTTGGTGTATTGTGGAAATGAGCCCAATGATTGCTGATTCAGCTATGGCGATCGCCGAGGAAGCGGAGATTTTTGCCGAGTTGAAATTTGTCAAAGATTTAGCCGGTCATCGACGCTTGCTTTCAATGCGTCGGCGATAAGGACCTTAGCTGTTTATTCTTGAGAGTCCTCAAATGAACAACTTGCACGAATCCACTCGCTTTGTGATTGGCAGTGCAAAACGGGCATAAAGCCGTACCATCAAACTCCCTGAGGTCGTTTGATGATTCAATTAGTTATTGCTGTTGTTAGTGCGGGCATCTAAAGCCTTATCACTGATGTCTTTCCGGCACCAACCGCCGCGCCAACGAATTTCTTTTACTGCCTTGTAGGCTTGAAGCTTCGCGGTGCTGATGGTTGTTCCCAACGCGGTCACGCCTAGTACTCGGCCACCGTCATTAACCACCTCGTTATTTTCAAGGCTAGTGCCGGCGTGAAATACTTTTACGTTTTCAAGTTCATCAGCCGAGTCGATTCCTGTGATGACACGCCCTTTTTCGTAGTTGTCTGGGTAGCCCTCGCTGGCCATGACAACACAGATGCTGGGTCTCTCGTCCCACTGTAATGGCTCAATCTCTGAAAGTTTCCCCTCTGCAGTCGCTTCAAGCAGATCAACGATATCGGTCTTGAGGCGCATGAGAAGGGGCTGGCATTCTGGGTCACCAAACCGCACATTGAATTCAAGCACCTTCGGGCCGGAAGAGGTCAGCATGAGGCCCGCGTAAAGAACGCCTTTAAAGGGTCTACGAGCCCGTTTCATGGCGTGGACGACAGGGACCAATACTTCTGACTCAATCTTCTCCATCATTTCTGGAGAGACGATGGGCGTTGGGCAATAGGCTCCCATGCCGCCAGTATTAGGACCGAGGTCACCATCATAGGCAGGTTTATGGTCTTGGGCCGCGGGAAGCGTGACGATGGTTTCACCATCAGTAATCGCCAAGACGCTGGCCTCCATACCAATTAATTTTTCCTCAATGATCAGTTCGTTACCTGCAGTTCCAAACTCTTTGCGAGCTGCGATTCGATCGATCGCTTCGAGTGCCTCTGATCGTGTGTCACAGACAATCACTCCCTTGCCGGCGGCAAGGCCGTCAGCCTTTACAACCACATTTGCTGAGTCTTCTGGTTCTGGGTAACGTTCTTTGATGTAGCGACTAGCTTCCTCGGCAGTTCGAAAGCTTTGGTAGGTTGCGGTAGGAACATTGGCCATGTGGAGCAGGTTCTTGCAAAATACTTTGCTTCCTTCTAGCTCTGCCGCAGCCTTGGACGGACCAAAAACCTTCAGGCCTTCTGCTCCAAAGAGATCAACGAGGCCATCGACTAGTGGTGCCTCGGGGCCAACGACCGTCAGGCCGATGTCGTTTTCTTTTGCGAAACGCAGCAGTCCTTCTTGGTCCGTAACAGCGATTGGAACGTTCGTTGCATCTTTCGCCGTGCCAGCGTTACCCGGTGCGACATAGACGTTAGTGACTCGTGGGCTTTGAGAGATTTTCCACGCCAATGCATGTTCTCTACCACCATTTCCAATTACTAAAACCTTCATGAATTCAACCTAGGCCTGATGTGTCTTGACAGCCGATTCGGGCGGCTACTGTTTTATTTGGTTAGATTTGCTGAGTTATTGTTTGCTATTCAAAGAGAAATGTAAGCATTGAACGACGATCTCGACACCGCACAAGGGGCATAAGTGTCCGCCATCTCAGAGATTGCTTAGTAAGCTCTATGAACGGTATGGCAATTCCGCAATCTTTGTTTCCTGCGTCCAAGCGGTTATATGGACTGGGCAAAATGCCGGTTTGACCCGAAGGTCTTAGTTAGCTGCATCTGAGATGCTAGCGGTGGTTAACGGAGTTTGCCGAGATGGCTCATTGGGGGGGGGATGGCAATTCGCGGCACAATTCTATTTGCAGCATGACGGTAATGTTCCGGATTTTGCCGTGGGATCGAAGAAATAACAGGGAATGACATGTGTAATTTCATCGCACCCGGTCCAAATAATTGACTGCGGGGTTACACTTCCTAGTACGTATCTGAAGGCCTCCGAGGTCAGATACGGCGTAGGCAACAACGACAAGAATTATGGAGTGCGTCCTTTGAAAAAGACAATTCAAAAACTGACCGTGACCCTAGGCATTCTGCTTTTTCCAATTGTGGGTACTGCAGCCGATACCGGTGACTTGAAGATTCGTTTCGAGTATGGCGGTGATGTGCCGAAACAAGGCGAAGTGAAAGTTACTGCAGATGTGGCTTTTTGCGGTAAGCAAGGCTTGGTTGATGAATCATTGATTGTTGATGCCGAAACCAAGGGAATTAAGAACGTTGTGGTTCAGCTTTACACCGGACGTGGTGGTTCGAAGATTGATCCGGTCGCTCCGGCAAAGAACGAAATCACTTTAGACAACGATTCATGCCGATTCGAACCGCATGTGGTGATCGCTCAGGTTGGAGATACTCTGAAGGTTGTGAACTCCGATTCAGTCGGTCATAACGCTAACCTTCAGTTTTTCAATAATGCTGCTAAAAATCCGATGATTCCGCCAAACCAAGATGTGAAAGTTGAACTCACTGACAGCGAGCCAGGTATCGTTGAAGTTCGGTGTAACATTCATCCGTGGATGAAAGCTTTGCTGCTCGTTTTGGACCATCCATTTGCTGCCGTGAGTAACGAGAAAGGCGAAATTATTATTAAAGGGATGCCTGTTGGTGAGCACACATTCCGTGTGAACCATGAGTCTGCTCGTATCGGTGATGTATCAATCAACGGCGAAGAAGATAAATGGAGCAGAAGTCGCTTTGAGTTTGAGATCAAGCCTGGAATGAACGATCTTGGAACAGTTGTTATTCCAGCCGATTCATTTTCTGGAAATTAAGAAGGGGTGAGCTGAGCGAAGGCTACGTCCCCCGACTGAAGAGTGATTTTGAACGGCCAGCTTTTTGCTGGCCGTTATCCATTGGATCAGTCCCGTCAGGACGAGGCTGGCTACGAGGTTAGCAACGGCTGCCTTCTACGGTTCTTAAAACGTAACCGTCGGTCAAATTGCCATGTATAAGATTGGATAGATTTGTGAATCGCCTGGGCCTTTTCAGCTTCACGGTCGCATGTGCCTGCTTGTTGGGGTGTGACTCGGAAATTGAGAGATTTAGCTCAAATCAAGTATTCTCTCTGACCTTGGCAACGTCAGAGTCCTCCAACATGCGACAGGCGGAGTCGGATGTTGCTGATGTGATGCGTGCTCTCTTTGGTACACCCAGCGAACCTGCCTGGCCGTTAGAGATATTGCCGGATATTGACTTGGTGAACCTTGAGTCACTGAGACGTGCGGCCGGTAGTGTGAGCAGTGAAAAAGATGGCACTCATTTGGGTCTGTTTCGTGAGCACTGTGTGGTTTGCCATGGAATCTCAGGTGATGGTCAGGGGCCAGCGAGTCAGTTTCAGCTTCCTTATCCGCGTGACTTTCGCGCGGGCGTTTTTAAATGGAAGTTGACAGAACGTTCAGAGAAGCCAAGACGCGAGGATTTGCGAAATGTTTTAATCAGGGGACTTCCGGGAACAGGAATGCCGTCTTTTTCGCTTCTGCCCGGTGAAGATATCGATGCTTTGGTCGACTATGTGATCTATCTGGCCGTCCGTGGTGAAGTAGAGCGGCGGTTACTGATGGGCTCCGTATCCGTTATGGGGTACGGGGGCGAGCCGTTGCCTGCGGAGGAACGGCTGGTCTACAAAGGGGATCGTGATGATGCGGAAATCATTGTTGATACCGTTCAGAGAGTGGTTCAGCAGTGGGAGTCTGCTCAAGACACTGTTAATGCCCAAGCGAAGACTCTTTCAGGGCCCGAGGATTTAGACACCTCAAGTTCAGTGGAGCGAGGTCGAAAATGGTTCCACAGCAAAACTGCGAACTGCGTCGGTTGCCACGGTGCTGAAGGAGATGGTGGAATCGAGACTTTGGATTACGACGATTGGACCAAAGAATACACGACAAAGTTGGGGATTTCCCCAGAAGATCAAGTGGCTCTACAGCCATTTAGGGATTTAGGCGCCCATAAGCCTCGTCCGATTTTGCCGAGGAAGCTTCGAGGAGGGACATTGCGTGGAGGAAATGATCCAGAACGGCTATTTCATCTGATCAATCATGGGATAGCGGGAACGCCAATGCCTGGAGTAGCGATTGTTGAAGAGGGCGACGGGAGAGGTTTGAGTGAGGATCAAGTTTGGGACCTCGTAAGTTTCTTACGTTCACTGAATGGATCAGAGTAGATCTATGGGAACACTTGTCTTGAAGCGTAGCGGATGGTAGATGGAAGATCGATGAAAACAGAGCAGTATTTTCGGTCAGCTGGTGCGGTGACAGGACTGCTGTCTTCGTATGTTTTTTCATCCTTTATCGGGATCAGTGGGGTAACGTATTTGGCCGCTCTTTGGGCAATGGCAACCGTGATCGGAGGGATTTTCGGTCAGCGAATCTATAAGTGGAAGTGCGGTTAATAAGAGGCGTATTGTGGTGTCATCAAGTAGTTACTTAACCGAAGGCATTCATCCGCCAGCGCGGACGGCTCATCGTTTGTCCGTTCTAGCGGTGTGCATGGTTTGGCCTTTGATTTGGGTCGGCGGTCTCGTGACCACCTACGACGCGGGTATGGCCGTGCCGGATTGGCCAGGTACCTACGGCTATAATCTTTTCCTTTATCCACTTGATACTTGGGTTTTGGGTCCCTTTGATCTATTCATCGAGCACGGGCATCGCCTTTTGGGCGCATTTGTCGGGCTTGTGGCAATCCTGATTGTGATTGCATCATTACGCCATGAGCCGCGAAGTTGGGTTCGAGCTTTGTCGGTTGGCCTCTTGCTAATGGTGATCTGCCAAGGTTTGCTGGGCGGCATGCGTGTTGTTCTGAGCGATCGAACCCTGGCAATGGTTCATGGCTGCGTTGGTCCTGCTTTTTTTTCACTTTGTGTAGCGGTGTCGGTGATCACAAGCCGTCTCTGGTGGAGATCGTTAGATGGGAACATTCTCTCCATAAAACTCGCCAAGAGTCATCTGTTTTTGGCGGGTGTGATTTTCGCATTGAGTTACACGCAAATTTTGCTTGGTGCGAAGGTGAGGCACGTGCTACCGGACGCATTAGCCGCTCATTTCACCCTGACCGTTGCAATGCATATCACGGTTGGCATGCTTTTATGGCTCCTCAGTGTCTGTGCTTTCGTTGGGTTTCGTAGGTGCGGCGATTTGACACTGTTCCGCCCCGTGTTTGCGTTGTTACTATCAGTGACGTTGCAGATGACGCTCGGAATCGGCACATGGGTCGTTAATTATGGCTGGCCGGGGATTTTGGGAACGAGTTTTATTCGATCAATTCCGGGAGCTGCTGAATATTTAATCCACGCCAAGGGTTTTTGGGACTCAGTGATCGTCACGGCACATGTGGCAGTTGGCTCACTGATTTTGGCCATTTCAACGATGTTAGCTTTGCGAGTGATACGAACTCGCCATCTACTAAATCAATCCACGACCACAAAATCCTTACCGGAAGCCGAGAACGCGATCGTTTCAGCGAGTAAAGCGTTTTCCTGAAAGATGACTACTGATACATTGATGATCGAAGGGGAGGCAAAATACCGAGATGCGGTATCTCGGGAGTCTGCCTCCATTGGCGATACAAAAGAAATCGCACCGCAGGCTGAGCAACTCTGTGACTTGGGAATCGAATATCCCATCACTTTCCAGCCTGAGCGAACTTCTGAGCAACTATCCAGAGATGTCATGTTTCCTTGCTCAGAAAATACTGAGGGCTTCACATTGAGTCAGCTTTGCAGAGACCTGATTGAGCTGACCAAGCCCCGAATCGTGGTAATGATTTTAGTCACAACTCTAGCCACTGCTTTCATCGGGGCAGGGCAACCTGTGCAATTGATTGATCTATTTTTATTATTAATCGGCACCGGTTTAGTAGCAGCTAGTGCTGGGGCAGCTAATCAGATTTGGGAACGAGAAATTGATGGCAAGATGAGCAGGACTGCGAAACGTCCGATTTCATCCGGAAGGTTGCATTGGTTTCATGGAAGCCTTTACGCAGGATCTCTTGGGATTCTAGGTTGCGGTTTAATCCTCACAGAGTTTGGCTTGGCTCCAGCAGCAGTTGGCGCATCCACGTGGCTTTTGTACGTGCTGTTCTATACACCGATGAAAACTCGTACATCTTGGAACACTACCCTTGGTGCTGTGGCGGGGGCTTTGCCTATGCTGATTGGCTACACGGCAACTGGGGGACAATTGACAGAACTTACCGGCTGGCTGCTTTTCGGGATTTTGGCGGCGTGGCAATACCCACATTTCATGGCAATCGCATGGATGTACCGCGAGCAATATGAGCAGGCGGGTTTCAAAATGTCGACCACCGTTGATCCAAGCGGGAGAAGTGCTGGAATTCAGAGTGTTTCAGGATCTTTGGTTCTGATTGTCTGTGCGGTGGGTCTCTGTTGGATGCGTTCGAATCTGATGGGGGCTATCTTCTCAACGCTTCTAACTCTGTTGTTTGCTTGGCCGATGTTGAACGCATCGATTCGCTTTGCCGCTTGCCCCAACGACCAAATAGCTAGATCTCTGCTCAGAAGGTCTCTGCTCGTTTTGCCGTTGGTCCTCGCTGTTGTTACTGCGACGTTGCTCTGGTGATGTTTTTGTTGGTGGGGTATCGAATCTCGAGCCTACCATGATCTTGTTACTTTATTTCGATGATTGATTAGCTGAGTCCCCTAGTCTTCTGGATGGACTAGAAAAGATCACAAGTAGACTGAGCGAGTGTTTGGTTTAGTTTGATGGTAAGATCCGCGTCTTGCATCTTCGGATGGAGAATCAAAAATGAAAACGATCGTGCATGTCGGTCTGATTTTGATGACCGGTGTCGTTCTCGGCCTGTTAGTCAGGTTTATAGGTGGGTCATCGAAGACAATCGGGCCATCTGATGCGGAAGTCATTTATTCGAATGATCTTGCTGCTGATGGGCTAACACAGGAGGAGGTCGAGGGCATCGAAAACCCCGAGGTTAGCCATCCTCCTGATGGGGAAACTTGGTTGAGTCGTTTCGAACTGATAGAAAGAAGTGGTGAACTGGTGTCGAGTGATGATCTACTCGGTTCACCGTATGTGGTTAGTTTCTTTTTCAGTACCTGTCCAAGTATCTGCGTTCAGCAGAATCAGAAGGTTAAAGAGCTGCAGGAAGAGTTCGAAGGCAAAGGCGTCCGTTTCATAGCGATTTCCGTCGATCCCGAACGCGACACACCCGAGCAATTGCGGGAGTATGCGGCGAGGTTTAACGCTGATGCAGAGCAGTGGCTCTTCTTGACTGGTGATTTGAATTACATCCGTCGAGTCGGTGCGGAGGTTTATCGTCAACCAGTGAATAAGCAATTTCACACCGAGCGATTTGTGTTAGTTGATCCTGCCGGGGAAATAGAAGGGTTTTATAACTGGCCCGAGCCCGTGCAATTCGAGAAACTGAAACAAAAAATCAATGATTACCTTGAAGCGGAGAAGGCTTGATGACTTGGCAATTACTGGCGGGTAATCTCCCACATGTGACCGCCGGATTGAACACACTTGCTATCATTCTGTTGCTCATCGCTCGTGCAATGATTCGTAAGGGAAACCGAGAGGCACATAAGCGATTAATGCTATCTGCGTTAACGGTGAGTGGGCTTTTCTTGCTACTGTATTTGCTGCACAAAGTGGCATTGTTCTTAGTAACAGGCGAACCAAATCAGCGATTTTCAACTGATGAAAATGTGGCACCTGTGTGGGCTCGCTACTTCTATTACGCATTGCTTGCGTCTCACTTGGTTCTAGCCATTTCTGTTCCATATTTCGCCCTCAGGTCGATTTACTTGGCAATGAAAGATCGGATAGAAGAGCATCTACGCCTCGTAAAATACGCGTATCCGATTTGGATGTATGTTTCGATAACTGGTGTGATGGTCTACCTAATGCTTTACCAGTTATATCCGTCGAGATGATGAACCGTGCGGTTTTAGGTATCGCGCAAGAAGGCATCAGACTGCCGCGGGAAACTTTCGTGAAACTACACTGTGGGCGGATGTGTCGGCACCCAGTGCTTCCTATGTGATTTCTCGCATTCACATTGGCTGAGATTTTCTCTACCTTTCCCCATTATTGAACCAGTCAATGGAGCGGTAGTGGTTGAATGTGGTATCAGCTTTGTATTTCAATTTTGTTGAGCGTCGTAGCCCCTGCATCTAGCAGTGCTCAAACACCGATTGCCACTGAGGTTAACCAACAGCAGATTTCGATCTCAGAACCAATTGAAGTTCAGAGTGATGGCCGTGCCGACGCTTCCGAGTCTATGCGAATTGGCAGCGATGCAAATACGGAAAGTGTGCTCCCAAAAGGATTAAGTCTTGAGACTCTTGGGGAGGGCAGAAATGCTTGGGTTAGCCCAGAGGGTCTAACGGGGAGCGTGCAAACGGTGATCGTCTTGACCGTCTTGAGTATGGCACCAGCGATCCTCCTGATGACGACTTGCTATGTCAGAATTGTCATCGTGCTCGGTATTCTCAAGCAGGCAATTGGTTTACAGGCTTTGCCGCCGGGTCAAGTTATGACCAGCATCGCTTTGTTTATGACTTTGTTCGTCATGACTCCTGTTTGGAATTCAGTTTACAAAGATGCCATCGAGCCATATACATCCCAAGAAGTGCCGATGTCCCTCGAGGATGCATATGCCGCTGGAGTGGTACCGATTCGTCGTTTTATGTCGAAGCAAATTGACGTGACGGGGAATCATGATGATGTTCATCTGTTTTACGACTACATGGGACAAGAAGTTCAACGGCCAAAAGGCTTCGAGGAAGTGCCGATGCGTGTCTTGCTTCCGGCATTTTTGTTGAGTGAGTTGAAGACCGCTTTCCTAATGGGGTTTCAGATTTTTTTGCCCTTTTTAGTTGTTGATTTGGTGGTTGCAAGTGTGACGATTTCGATGGGCATGTTAATGCTTCCACCTCAGGTTGTCTCATTGCCTTTCAAGTTGTTGCTGTTTGTTTTGGTCGACGGATGGCGTTTAGTCGTGCAGATGCTGATGGATAGTTTCGGCACGATATTTTAGATCACCTGTTAGTTGAGTTCGGAGTTTCATGGACGCAAACACGGTCGTAGATCTGTGTCGCTACGCATTGATGTCGGCGGTTGTGATGGCCGCTCCGATGTTAGTCGCTGGGTTGATTGTCGGGCTGATTGTAGGCTTACTTCAAGCTTTGACACAGATCCAAGATCAGACCGTCGCCTTTGTGCCAAAGTTAGTTGTCATGGCACTGGTGCTCGTGTTGTCATTTCCTTGGTTGGTTAATCGAATAGTTGAATTTACGCGTGGGGTGTTTCTGTCTGCAGGTGCGATGTGAGTGAAATCATCACTGCCTGGTATGTCGAGCAATTGCTATTCGCACTGTTGGTTTTCGTGCGGCTAGCAATGATGCTGTTTGCAATGCCGATCATGGGATCGACATTGCCTCGCCATTTTAAGATTTTTTTACCCTTGGCGATCACGCTGGTGATATTGCCGACGGTGTACCCAATCCAAGCTGCTCGCTTAGGTCTTGCTGCTATGGGTATTCAGGCGTTTGTCGTCAGTTTATTGAAGGAGGGGATAGTTGGCCTCTTGATTGGTTCAGTGGTTCAATTGCTAGTGACTGGACTGCAGCTTGGTGGTGAATTGATGTCGAACGCGAGCGGGTTGCAACTTGGTAGCGGAGTCGCCCCAGGTGACGCTCAGCCAATGCCTCTCATTGCGGTCTTTGTTGGTGTTTTTATTAGTGCGTTCATGTTTGCCACCGGTGGCCATCGG
>JAKMEW010000475.1 GCA_022425745.1 Rubripirellula sp. | reverse complement strand
CCAAAATGTGGAACCGGAACATCGTGTCCATCGACTGGGTTGCAGGTATCGATTGGCTTGGCGGAAGATGAAAGGTGGGCGACGACTTGGTGGCCAAACAGGTTGAAATCAATCCAAGTTTCACTGCTGCGTCCTTCTGGGAGTCCCAGCACATGGCCATAAAAATGTCTGGTTGCCGCGAGGTCCGAAACGGGAAAAGCAAGATGGAATGGTGTTAGCTGGGGCATTTCAAGAAGCGGTGGAAAGGTGTGTGGGGGGGGAATCGCCGGGATTCGTCAAAAGGAGCACAGCTGATTTTAACTTGCCTCTAGACCTCAGGGCGTAAGGTTTACGTTACGATGTTGCCGTTTTGATCAGGTCGCGTCTGCGGCACCACAAGCAAAGCCGATGATCCGTTGTGGATCATGACACTCGATTCGAGGCGGGCGATAAATAATGAATCATTGGGGACGAGAGATGCGTTTGATGATGCGTTTGATGATGCGTTTGATGTTGTTCGTTGCGTTCACGCTCTTGATCTGCAGTCCACTTACGGTCCTTGGGCAATCAGAGGTTGCTTCTGTTGTCGGTCGCTCCGAAATCGATGCTGGCGAATTCAACGTTTCAGAGCAAGATTGGCCGTGGTGGCGAGGTGCCATGCGGGATGGTTCGGTTGCTGACGCGAAGCAGGCACCGACTGATTGGAGCGAGACCAAGAATGTCACGTGGAAAGCCCCGGGTGTGGGACGCGGACACGGGTCGCCTACGGTTCTCGGGCAGCGTGTGTTTCTTGCATCAGCAGACCCGGCGAGACAGGTTCAAGTTGTGCTCTGCTGGGATCGTGCCACCGGTAAGCAACTTTGGGAGTCGATTGTTCACGAGGGTGGTTTTGAAAACAAGAGTGAGCGTGGGGCGAATCAGAAGGCTTCGCTTGCATCGAGCACGATCGCGACTGACGGCGAGCGTTTGTATATCAACTTTCTGAATCACGATGCGGTCTACACAACTGCTCTAAGCTTGCAGGGTGAATTAGTTTGGCAACAGAAAATCTGTGATTACGTCTTGCATCAAGGTTATGGCTCTTCGCCGGCGCTCTACCAGGATCTTGTGATCGTTTCGGCCGACAACAAAGGTGGTGGAGCCATCGCGGGACTGGATCGCGAGTCTGGGGAAGTGCGTTGGCTGCGCGATCGACCCGCAAAGCCCAACTATGCTTCGCCATCGATCATGCACCTTGATGGTAAAGACCAGTTGATCTTTAGTGGTTGTGATCTCGTCACCAGTCTCAATCCAAAGACGGGTGAGGTTTACTGGGAGATCGAAGGGGCAACGACCGAGTGTGTTACGACAAGCGTGACCGACGGCGTTCATGTCTTTACCAGCGGCGGCTATCCAAAGAATCATTTGGCAGCAGTGCGTGTGGATGGTTCCGGTAAGATTGATTGGGAACGCAACACCCGAGTGTACGTTCCTTCGATGTTGCAGCGGAACGGGTTCCTCTATGCGACTCTGGATGCTGGTGTGGCGAGCTGTTTTCGTTGCGAGGACGGGGAAGAGCTTTGGAAAGCAAGGCTCGGTGGGACTTTCACCAGTTCACCGGTTTTGCATGGTGATCGCATTTACGCCACCAACGAAGAGGGTGTCACCTTTATTTTTCTCGCCTCGCCTGAAGGTTTTGAGAAGCTTGCCGAGAATCAACTCGGTAACAGTGTCTATGCGACGCCTGCAATCTGTGGCGGTCAGATCTTCATGCGAGTTGGAATGCAGGAAGACGATCAGCGTCAAGAATGGCTCTATTGCATCGCTGAGTGAGTTGAATCAGGAGAGATTCAGGGGTTTGCTGGGACTAGCGGGTCTGTTGCCCAAACCAAGTTGCCATGCGGTCCATCGCTTCGTGCAGGTTTTCATCGCTGTTGGCGTAGCACAGTCGCAAGTAACCTTCGCCCGCGGCACCAAACGCTGTACCCGGTAGAACCGCAACACCTGCTTCGTGCAGAAGCGCGTCCGCGATCAATTGGCTGGATCGTCCAAGTGACGAGACATTGGGGAAGACGTAAAACGCTCCACTGGGTGTCTCGCAATCAACGCCATCGATTTGGTTGAGACGTTGGACGATTAGATCTCTGCGTGATTGATAGATGTCTCGCATGGCAAGCGATTGCTCATCGCAGCACTCCAATGCGGCTAAGCCGGCATGCTGCGTGAACTCGGCGGTGCATCCAACACTGTGGACCATCAACAGTCCTACCTTTTCGGCCAAGGCTGACGGCATGATCCCGTAGCCTAATCTCCACCCGGTCATCGCGTGTGACTTTGAAAAGCCATCGACGAGGATCGTTCGCTCCTTCATCCCCGGTAAGCTGAGGATGCTGTGATGTTGGCACGGAGGGTAGGTGAGGTTGCGATAGATTTCGTCCGATATTACCCACAGGTCATGTTCGATTGCGATCGATGCAATTGCTTCGAGTTGTTTGGGTTCAAGGATCAAGCCCGTCGGGTTACTTGGAGAGTTGATTACGATCAAGCGTGATCGTGGTGTAATTCGTTGTTGGATCGAATCGATCGGCGAGGCGAGATTTTGTCGTAGGTCGATTGGGTAAGGGATCGGTGTGCCACCTGCCACACGAATCATCGCTCCGTAACTCGGGAAACCGGGATCCGGATAGATCACCTCGTCTCCTGCGGAGATTAGGGCGAGGGTGGGGAGAAAGAGCAGCGGTTTCGCACCCGGTCCCACGACCACGTTGTTGGCGTTGAGTTCGATCCCGAGCCGAGCTGCGTTTTGCTCTGCGATCCTCTGGCGTAGTTGGGGAATGCCAGCGGCAGGGGTGTAGTGAGTTTTTCCTCGTTGGATCGATTCGATCCCATGCTGTGCAATGATCGCCGGGGTCGCGAAATCTGGTTCACCGATTTCGAGGTGGATGATGCTGCGTCCTTGACTTTCAAGTTGCTGTGCGGCAGCGAGTGTGCGGTAAGCGCCTTCGGGTTGGAGGTCGTTGACCGCCCCGGTGAATCGATGGAGCCCGGCAAAGCGATGGATCGTTGGTTGGGAATCGTGGTCCATGATCGCTAGCCTTGGAGGATCTGGCTCGGAGAAGACGTTGCCGCAGTCCGGATTTAGCTGAGGTGAAGTTTAATGAATCACTCGCCCTAGCCCGAATTGTAGCGGCATCGCATCTGACGTGTGGTTTTAGCCCGTGGGGGGATTGTTGGCGGCTTGTCACCATTTTTCTCGGTTAGAGTTTTCCTGTTGTCAGAGATTTACGCTTGAGACGATTGATTTCGAGCCATCGAAGCGGTGATTTGCTTCTACACGACCCATCTGCATCGTGGTAAGATTTTGCCGCTCAGAGGAACCTGCTTTACCGAGTTCAACTGAGATAAACAGGATGCGAGCAGGGTTCGTGTGCTGTCCAACCTTCAGGCTTTGCCGCCATCACCATTCCTTCCTTCCGAGTTGATACAAGATGAAACTTTGGCATCTTCTTTCCGCCATGCTCCTGCCGTTTGCTCTGTTGGTCGGCTGCAATTCAGGTTCGTCCGACACCGCTGGGGGAGGTTCTTCTGGAAAGCGGCAATTCATCAGTATGGGAACGGCACCGGTTGGTGGCGCGTTTCCGGTGGTCGGAGGAGCGATTTGTGATGTGTTGAATCAGCACAAATCAGAGATCGATTGGAAGCTGAGTCCTAAAGGCACCAAAGGATCGCAGGAAAATATCCGTCGTCTTCAGCAAGGTGAGCTTGAACTGGGGATGTCCAACGCGGCGATCTCTTACTTTGCCGCACGCGGTGAAGGTGGTTGGAATAAAAAGTATGACATTCGCGCGATCGCAACGATGGCACCCAACGTGGCTCTTTTTATCACTCGAGCCGACTCGGGAATCCAAAGCATTGCTGATCTGAAAGGCAAGCGAGTGATTACCGGGCCAGCTGGAGCTGGTTTTCAAATGTTCATTGAGCCGATTCTCGCCGAGCATGGGGTTACTTGGGCTGACATCACTTCACTGAACGCCACCCAGAGTGGCTCGGTCGACCAACTCTCCGATGGTTCGGCCGATGCAGCGTTCCTAGGCGGTGCAGTCCCCACCGGCTCGATCACTCAGGCAGCGAGTACCTTTGATGTGCATTACATTCCTTTTGATGAAGCGGCACGTCAATCACTGATCGATAAGTATGCGTTCTTCCATTCCGCGACCATTCCTGGTGGTACCTACAAAGGCTTGGACGAGGATTACGCTGGATTGAACGTGGGTTCGATGCATTTGATCACTTCGGCTTCTCAGGACACCGAGTTGATTTATCAAATCACCAAAACGCTCTGGGAAAATCGAGCGGAAGTCGTTGAGCAGCATCCTGCGGGTAAGGCGCTGAATCCAAAGAATGTCGCTCGTGATACGGGTATTGAGTATCACCCGGGAGCTGTGCAGTTCTATCAGGAAGAAGGAATCTGGCCTGAAGCTGCTGGTTCCGAGATCTCATCGACCGAAGCAGATGCTGGGCCTAGCGAGGGAGCTGAGTCAGCAACCGCTGAGCCAGCAGCTACCGAGCCAGCAGCTACCGAGCCAGCAACTGAAGCAGCGGAATGATCACAGCGGTTTTACCGACAAGGTCTTTGCTGTTGATCGTTCCTGTTGAATCCTCGCGTCGCCACCCCCAAAGGCGGCCTCGTGATGGGTGCCGAGACACCCATCTCAGGCATTTATTACTTGCGTTTGACCGTGCGGTGTTTCTCATCCTGTAATTGAATAACAGATATGACGTCAGATGTGGCTGAGCTGAGTCGATTCGACTCGATTAAGAAATCGGTGGTCAGTGCTTTGGGCATCGCGTTGTGCTTATTCACTCTATTTGAGGTGAATTACAACACGCTTCAGCCACAGTCTTCGTTAGCGATCTTTGTCGGTTTGGGTTTGGTGCTGTGTTATTTGACTTTTCCGGTCGCGAAGTGCTGCGCCAATCATCCGGTTTCAAAGTCCGTCGACGTCATCCTTGCGGTGCTGTCCGCTTTAACCTGTCTTTATGTCGTTGTGCAGACCGAGCCAATTTTTGAGTGGACGTGGGCTGATGGCTTTTCACTCGGTAATCGTGCCGGTAGCGAGACGGGGTTAGATTATTTTGTGGGTGTGGTTGGCGTTCTGCTCGTGCTTGAGTCGACGCGCCGCAGTATTGGTTTGATTGTGCCGCTGTTGGCTCTGACCTTCATGGCTCATTCGTTTTATTGCCATCTCAGTCTCGAGCAAGATTTGCCAATGCTTCCTGACTGGATGTTGCCTCACGCAGGGCAAAACACCAAAGATTTGGTCAGCACGACCTTTCTGCAGAGTCTCGGCGTCTTTGGTGCTGCTGCTTCGGTCATGTTCAAATACGTTTTCCTGTTTGTTGTTTTTGGGTCGTTTCTGGAGATGTCCGGAGCGACCAAGTTCATCATTGATTTTGCGACCAAAACATTCGGCCGAATTCAAGGTGGTCCAGCGATGGTTTCGGTCATGGCGAGCGGTCTGATGGGCTCGTTGTCCGGCTCCGCGGTTGCAAACGCGGTGACCACGGGAACGTTCACAATCCCGATGATGCGAGCAGCAAAGTTCCCCAAGCACATTGCGGGCGGGATCACCGCCGCTGCTGCATCGGGTGGTGCATTGGTGCCTCCGGTGATGGGAGCTGGTGCTTACATGATGCTCGAATTAGTGCAGCCTCAGGTCACATTTCTGACCATTATGAAGGCGGCAATGATTCCCGCCATTCTGTATTACTTTTCGATTCTCGCGTTGGTATTCCTTTACTCACGACGCCTCGGTGCCTCACGGCTCTCGGCTAGCGAGTTGGCTGATAAAAAATTATCTGGCTTTGAAGCACTCGTGTTCTTTAGCGCATTGGGTGTTTTGATTGGTCTTTTGATCCTAGGCTTTTCACCATTCCGCAGTGTGACCGGTTCACTTGCCGTGATTCTGTTCCTGGCGACGAGGAATAAACGACTCGAAATTTCTGATGCTGCTCGTAACCGAGCGATGTTTGGTTTTATCGGCATCATGGTCCTGCATCAATTGACCAGTCTGTCCACCGATTCAATTACTGGTTTTGGGCAATTGTTTGTCGCCAGCTCTTGGATCGATCCGAGGACGGAGAGTTTCTCGATCTTACTCGCCATCGGATCGCTTCTGGAGTCGGCGATCGTTGGGATGTTTGGCTTGTTGCTGTTTTGTCTGAGAGATCCGAATTGGCGACCACAGGTGGTTCTCGCTTTCACAAAATCTGCCAAGAACGGTGTGGCGCTTGTTGCCGCGAGTGCTTGTGTGGGCATCATCATTGGGATTGTTCAGCAGACGGGGATCGCCAATGACTTCAGTTCTGAGATCAAACAAGTGGTCGAGACCAATTTGTTCCTCGCATTGCTTGGGATCATGGTCTGTTCGTTGGTTTTGGGAATGGGCGTGCCGTCGGTGGTGTGTTACTTGCTGATGGCGACGTTGATGGGATCGGTGCTCGGCGAACTAGGTGTGCTACCGCTTGTCGCACACCTCTTCATCTTCTACTTCGGGATGATGTCGATGGTCACTCCGCCGGTCGCTTTAGCGGGGTACGCGAGTGCGTCGATTGCGGAGGCTCCGATTATGAAGACATCGGTGGCCGCGTTCCGATTCTCCCTTGTTGGTTTCACTCTTCCATTCATGTTTGTGTACCGTCCGGCGCTCTGCTTGCTGGCTCCCGAGGGAGGAGAGTTGACCTGGTTTGCGGTCGTCCACGCGGTGCTTGCTGCCTTGATTGGAATCATGGCTCTCGCATCAGGTTTGGCAGGGTATGCAAAGCACCACTTGGGGTGGCTGAGCCGTGCGGTTCTTTTTTTATCGGCCGCTTTGCTGCTTGCACCCATCTCCAAAATTGGCCAGCAGAATGTTGGAATCGCCGTTGATGTGATTGGTGGATTACTGTTCTTGGGGGTTGCTCTCTACAGCCACATGAAGAGCGGATCTTCGGATGAGGGAGTTGAGACCGTCACGGTGTGAGTTTGAACCCATCTTTTGGGTGGCACGAGTCAACAAAAAATTGATTGTTGGTGATCTCTTGATTATCGTGGGACCCTTCTAAGAGTGATTTCTCCACACCATTTGGTAATCCAGAATGTTCGAAACAACTGCCCTGATTTTCTCGTGGCCTTGGGTAGCGTTTTCTTTGATTTGCGTCATTGCTTTGCCAATCGCTTCAGGCAGAGACAAAAAGAAACGACCACAGTTGGCGAGCGACACTGGCGATCAGGATGAGGTTGCTCTTGCTGATGATTCAGGGCTAGGAGAGGCTGAAGCGTTTGCGGATGATGGATTTGCTGATGCGGAATTTGATTCCGGTGAGGCGGCGGATGTTGATGCGGAATTCGAAGGATTCGGCGAAGAGCCCAACCAGTAAGCTCGCACCATCAATCTAATACTGCACCATTTGTGTGGTGCTCCGATCGTAAAAGACTCCGATGCTGCTCATGCTTGACCTTGGGCATCGCGCACGATCTCATCCACGCGAGAGAGTGTATCAGCGTTTAAACGCCTCGCTGCTGCAACCTCTTTGACTTGCTCGGGGCGTCTGGCACCGACTAAAGCGTGTTCAACGCCAGGTTGTGAGAGTGCCCAACCAATCGATAGTTGGGCAACGGTCAATCCTGCCTCGTGACTCAAGAGGTGTAGAGCGTCGATGATTCGATGTGCCCGCTCACGCGTTCGGCCCTGATAGACCTCGTAGTTCGGCCGAGAGTCGCCTGCAGCAAATTGGTGATCTCGTCGAATTCGACCGGCGAAGAGCCCTTTCATCAGCGTCCAAAAGACATGAACGCGGATGTTCCTTGTTTCTGCTGTCGGAAGAAGTTCAGTCAGCGAGTCCCGCTGCAGAAGGTTCAACGGGCACTGCAGTGCCCCGACCGGTACGGATGCTTGTTCAGCGATGAGACTGAACTGTTGCAGCTGCTTTGCATCTACATTGCATACACCGATTTCGCGACACAATCCTCGTTGGTGTAGCTTGCATAGTGCTATGGTACTCTCTTCGAGTGGCACATTTGGGTCCGGTGAGTGCAGCATCAAGAGGTCGAGCGATTCGATCCTCATTCGCTTCAGCGTTTGTTCGGCATCGGCAGAGAGTTGAGCGTTGCTGCCATCGATGATTCGCTGCCGCCTGTTTGTCCAACGCTGGCCAACCTTACCAATGATTCGGAATCGATCCCGGTCTGATTGCAGGTGTCGACCGATCATGCGATCGCTTTCACCCTCGTAGCCGTAGCTGTAGGCTGAGTCGAAGGTTGTGATTCCTGATTCGATCGCAGCATTGATCGTCTCTTCGACATCCTTCGGCATTACACCGACCGTGGTGATTCCAGCGAGTGGCCAAAGTCCCAAAGCAACGCTGGATTCCAAAGCAGCGCTGGATTCCAAAGCAGCGCTGGGTTCCAAAGCAGCGCTGGGTTCCGGGGCAGCGCTGGGATTTGGCGCGGCTTTAGATTCCACGGCAACGCTGCGGGCCCGCTTGTTTGCGGAGTCAGCTTTTGGGGTGTTTGTCATCGAGTTTGTCTTAGTGCAAAAAAAAAGTGTGCAGCAAAACGAGTTGCCACACACTTTTGTTCATGAATCTCAGATAGATCGATTAGATTTCGATCGTCAGGCCAAAGTCAACTCCTTGAACCCACAAACCTGAATCATCAAAATCGAATGCAGGACGCGTGCCAGAAAGACCGGTGTTCAAGAAGAGAGAATCGACATTGGTATCGATGACATCGCCAACCAATGCGACGTTATCGAAGTAGATGAACGAGTAGCCCACGGTGAAGTTGACGTTGTCTCGCAGCGAGTACCCGAGTTTGAAGTTTACTTCGGGGACAAACGAGAAAGTATCACGCTCGTATTCGCCCTGGTTACCCATCGCGAGGAGACCACCCGAGGTGATATTGGGTGTGACCGGTGGAGTTTGGTCAAAGCTGCTACCAGCGATACTGACTTGCTGGTTCATGTTACCCAAATGAATTTTGGTCAGCGAGCTCGCGGACCAACGACCATGACTCATCGCAAGGTTGAAGCCGATTTGTCCACCATTGAACTCATTGTCGGTGTCGAACTGGTCGTTGTAACGCCGGATTCGAGCGGTGTCTTCATCGATGGTTTCGCTTCGCATCGATAGCATGTCGCTGATCGAGAAGTGTGAGTAACCACCGATCAAGTCAACGGAGCAGTTTTCAACTTTGGCGAGGTTGATAAGACCGTAGCCTTCAGCAGCCCACATTTTGAGTTGGCTACGACCCACGACTGAACCTGTGAAATTGGAGTCGTTCACGTCTACCGGATCGATAGCCACTAACAACGCATCGTTGTCCTGAATGCCGACATTGTAGAAGGGACGACCGATAGACATGGTCGATCCGTCGCCGGATGCGAAGTGTGAATCATCGTTGTTGCCGAGCCACCAGAAGCGACCACCCACTGCAAAGTTTTCGGTGAGCCGCTTACCGAAGTCGAGTCGGATGCCTCCCGACACTTCGCCGTTGATGTCGTCTCCAAAGACGGTTTGGACGTTGTCCGTGCCACCTTCGGGAAGAACAGGAAGAGTCTGTGTATCGGAGGTGGTGATGAGCGCCGGCATGGAGCGATTAGGCGTGAACCAAAGCAACGCTTCAGAAGACATCCAATAGTCTCCCTGTTCGAATCGCTTTTTCATCCGCCCCATCAGGCTGTTCGCTGCGGATTTGGCTCCGGCACTGGATTCGCAGGTAGGCTCGCAAGCATCCTCATCACAATCCGCCTTATGCCGGCCGCCGTCGAGTGGGGAAAGAGCCTTCAATTTTCGTGGGATTTCTCCCTCGAGAGGCTGCGTGACCGCTTTCAAAGTGGACGGAATTGGCTTCGGAAGAGCGTGTGAGGCTGCCTGAATCTCACTGAAACTCGGCATGCTAAGCGGTAAATCGCCCACATGACTGTCCCCAACGTGGCTGTCTCCCACGAAATTTGATGCCAGTTCGGCACC
>JAKMEW010000469.1 GCA_022425745.1 Rubripirellula sp. | reverse complement strand
GATCGAATCCGCGCGGCGTATGGAATCACAATCGAGTCATTCAGCGATAGCTTTCGAGCCGATCAGAGGCACTTTACATCGCACCTGATCGGCACGGCGGGAGCGTTAGCGAAGTGGAACCAACCCATTGAATTGATTGGTGCCGGATTACTGCACTCGATCTATCTTTTTGGCCATTTTCGCGATGGAGAAAAAGGGACAACTCCGCGCCGGCGGAAGTGGTTGAATGGTGTGGTAGGTCAAGACATTGAGACGATTGTTTATCGTTACAGCAACGCAAATTGGTCGGACAAGGACTTTCAAGCGTGCGTTGACAAGTCAGCGGCAGATCAGCAAACCAGAGAGCTCTTCATTCTCAAATTGGCTGATTTTTACGATGAGCTCGATAGCGGTGGCGCAATGTGCACCCCTAACAAGAAATTACCCTTTGGGATCTTACAGTCGATCGATAGCGAAATAAGGTTCATCGATGGCGTTAAAAGAGTCCTTAACAGGGAGATTGCCGATCACTTCTCATTTTTCCTCAACCAGCTTCAAGAGAGTCGAGAGGGATCGATCCACACGACCGAGCGAACAAAGTTTTATCGAATCGATGCAAACTGTCACACC
This sequence comes from Rubripirellula sp., assembly GCA_022425745.1. GTDB lineage: Bacteria > Planctomycetota > Planctomycetia > Pirellulales > Pirellulaceae > Rubripirellula. Next base: position 11,303 of record JAKMEW010000469.1, on the reverse strand, counting down.
TTGCGGCGGGGAATGATTCCGCGAGGAATCGCAAGGCTCTCAAGAAATATCTCAAAGCTGCAGAAACGAGCCGCTTAGCAACCATTGATTAATTTAAAATGGCGGAACGTTGCGAGGACCTCGCGATTGTTTGTTCAACAATGACGTGCCGATTTGTACCCGCCAATTCTCCGGCCGGATTTGATGAGGGGTGTCGCGTTTAAGCGTGCATGGGTGAATCCTTCTTGGTCAGTCGCAATACATTGCCTTACAGATTGAGTGATTCCACGCCATGACAGATTATTACGTCAAACGCGGAGACAAGATTCACGGGCCCTACACGTGGGATCAGGTTAGAAAGGGCTGCGAATCACGGAAACTTCTCGAGACGGATCTTCTTTCTGAATCATCGGATGGACCATGGTTCCCTGTGTTGGACTCGGTTGAGTACTTGGGGAGCGACGAAGCCGCTGAAGCACCACTGACAGTCACTGATGGCGACGATCTGTGGGGTCAAGATCTGGCAGAAGCGATTGAGCAGGAAGCGACTGCGGTCGACTCGAATATTGCAAGTTTCCCGGAGGGACGTCGAGCGAGAAAAGATGGGACTCCCGGTTTATCGGTTTCCGATGAAGCTGCACTGTCCAAGTACGGCGATTTCTCGTCGGCAAAAGCTGCGGTTGAGATCGCGAAGCACCGGGAAGAGCGACTCGGACTGCTCTGGAGAATCTATGAATTCGGCACTGACTTTCTCGATGATGGCCTCCAAATGGTTGGCCGTGCAGTATCGATCTTTAAAAGGTACCCCGTCTTCTTGTTGCCGTTAATAGCGTGTTGGTGCATTTTTGCGGCATTGATTCTTTACATTGAGTTTGGTGCGACATCGAGTCAAGTATTCGCGAGCGGCGGACTTACCATGGTGTTCATTCTCTTCTGTGGCCTTGCATCGATTCTTGCGACCTCATCACTCGTTCTCCTGGAGTTGATTCGGGACGTTGAACTTGGAAAGAAGCCACGATTACTCAGAGCGGTGTACCGCGCGATACGACACCACTTCGTTCCCGCCATCCCGATTATTATTGTTTGGGCGGCAGCGTGGATGTTCGTGACTTTGCTTTCCGCAATTTTTTCACGCCGCAGGAAGGACCGAGAAGACAGGGAAGACCGCGACCTGTCGATGGAGAATGCAGCCCGAACTTTGGCCGGCGGCACGCCAATCTTTTCGTTCCGCTACCTGTTTAAACTATTGAACAAGGCGATACGCTTATTCGTTTTCCTAATTCTCCCAGGGATCGTCTGGCTCAGTTGCGGTCCGGTTTCTGCGACCAAGCATGGTTACTCGGCACTCATGAACCATTTGAGAAAGTTCGCTTCGGGGTTCATCCTTTCCGAGGCGGTTGCGATCCTGATCGGCTTACCGCTGATGGTCTTTTTTCAGATTGTTGACGGTGGAGGATTCGAGGTGCCTGATATCGTCTGGCTCGGAATCATCTTCTATGCGGCTTTCGGCTGGAGTTTTGCGACGTACGTCGAGCAAATACTCGCTGCGGAATTGTTCCTGTGGCATTTAAAATGGGACCGAGAAAACCAGCGAAGGGAAGCATTGAATCTACCCCCGATCCGTATTGATGATCTCCCGAGACCCGATTTACTTGACGACGTCAACGAATTCAGAAAAAGCGATTCGTAGCCGTAGCGAACCGCGAGAAGAAGACCGACAAATACAACGCGGGAATCGGAAAAGGGGTCAGACCCCCTTTGACGGCAAAAGGGGGTCTGACCCCTTTTTCACTTGTTTCGGGATCCGAACATGGCAAGCCTTGAGTCATCCGTTCAGACGATCACGCACGCAAACCGTGTGGAGTTGAGAGATGTGATCCAAAGCCTCTGGAGCGGATATGGCGTGATTCAGCGTGCTTTGCTGCACGGTTTACCAGTGGATGGAACCACCGACCCGCTGCCCGTGGTCATCAAACATATCGATCTTTCCCAAGTCCGTGAAAACCGCCGCGGATGGGGCTCCAATCTTTCGCACCAACGCAAGGTACGTTCCTATCAGGTTGAGAAGTTTTTCTACGAACGCTTCGCCTCTCGATGTGGCAAACGCTGCAAGGTTCCACGTTTGATCGCGGCAGAGGAGACAGAAAACGCGAGCGGCTGGATCATCATTCTCTCGGATCTGAATTCCGATAGCTTCAACGCGCGGAAAGATCACGCCACTTTGCATGACATGCTGGCATGTCTTGCTTGGCTTGCTAGTTTTCACGCCGAATTTTTAGGCACCGACGATCATGAGCTTTGGCCGACAGGGACCTACTGGCATCTCGAGACACGCCCTGATGAGTACAACGCCTTGCCAAATGGCAGGCTCAAAAAAGCTGCGACCGCAATCGACCAACGATTGAACAACGCTCGTTTCAAGACACTGGTGCATGGTGACGCGAAACTTGCGAACTTCTGCTTCACCGGTGGACAGCCAGCATCCGTTGCGGCGGTTGACTTTCAGTATGTTGGAGGTGGCTGTGGGATCAAGGACGTGGCGTATTTCATCAGCAGTTGTCTGAGCGATCGAGATGCGGAACGCATGCAGGAGCAACTGCTAGCGTTTTATTTTGACGAGCTTCGGCAGGCGATCACCACAAGACGCGCGGCAGTTGATTTCGCTGCGTTGGAAACCGAGTGGCGAGCTCTCTACGCCTACGCATGGGCTGATTTCTGCCGGTTTCTTACCGGTTGGTCGCCGGGACACTGGAAGCTCAATTCGTACACCGACGAAATCACCGAACGTGTTCTCGACGAACTGGATGCACGTTCAGGGGATTAGCCCCACATCCTCTCCGCACACGCTTGGCGTCCTTCCCCCCGAGGCTGTTAAGCTCATCCCGCTGTGTAACGCAATCGTCTTGCCTGCACAGCTTACAGCAGCCAGAGCACAGCAGATCAAACCTTGCGGATTCGATCGAGAGGTCCGGTTGAGTTTGAATATTGTTCGAGGTCCACCCCGAAATGCTGAATCAACGTTAACAGGCAGTTGGCATGGGGCGGTTGGTCGGGGTAGTCGAGAAATTTACCAGTGTTCAGGCCACTCGATTTACCTCCAGCCAACACAATCGGTAGGTTCGAACCGACGTGCTGCCCACCGTGACTTAGGCCGGACCCGAACATCAGCACGCTGTGGTCAAACACGCTGCTGCCGTCGTACTCTTTGAGCGACTTCATTTTTTCAATCGCTAAGCGAAATTGGTCGACGTACCAAGTATTGGCCGTGTTGAATTGCCTAGCCAAATCCTCATTCCGATCAAAATGCGAAGACCAATGGAAATCCGCTTTCAGCTCCAGAAAATCATGAATCCTTCTGCTGCTCTCTAATGCCATGATACATGAAGCCACTCGAGTCGCATCGGTCCAGAACGCAAGTGCAACAAGGTCCGACATGGTCTTCATTTTTTCCGGGAAGCTACCCAGTTGAACCACCTCGTTACTCACCACACGTTCCCTGACACCGATCTTCTCAACTTTCTCCTGGTTCTCGATCGCTAGCTCCACCTCGCGTACTGCATCAAGGTAATTCGACACAACTACCTTATCAGTGCGACTCGCACGCTTCATCAGATCACGGCTTGGCCCTAGTACCGCATCGAGCACACTCGTCAATTCGCCTCGCACACCGGCGTCGTTCAATCCTCTGAACAGACGATCAAATGCGAACTGCGCATTTCGTTCAACGAATTTAGCACGACCCTGCTGATCGTAAGCCAAGCTATTGAGCGTGGTGGAACGAATATCCACCGGCTCGGCCGAAAGTTGGAAAGACTTGAAAGCGGTGCTTGTACCGATCTGGTCAGCAATCACTTGATCGAAGGTATGTTTTGGGTTCCTATTCTGCACACCGGTCATGAACAGTGGCATCGCCCCATAGTGATCACCCTTGGGTTGATTACTTACATTTGAGAGGACAATGATGTCCTGCTTAACCTTTGAGAGTGGTTCGAGATTCTGACTCAGCTGAAAATCATCCTCGGTCCCCTCAACCTGCCATGCCCTTGGATCAATCCCGTTTCCTTTGTGGAAAATACCCAATCGAAGCGGGATAGCATGACCGGAAGGATTCCTCTCTGCTGCAAAACCCGACATGATCTCAAGCGTTGGGAGAGCCATACAGACGCCGGCCCCGCGTAGAAAGCTACGCCTTGGGATGCGGAATCGTGTCATCAGTTAAACTCCTTGTTCCTGAATGGATAGCTGAGGACAACCGCCTTGATCAACGCATTGAAACGATAGCCATCATCTGCAATCCGACTTTTAATCTCATCGACGGCAACGCGGTCGATCGGCAAGAGTTTGCGTCCCAAAGCATAGGCTAAAACCCTTCGTATTGCATGATCGATTACCTGATCGCGATAATCACTCAACAGCACATCTTTGAGTTCCGCAGGTGACCGAAAAGACTTTCCGCGTGGTAGCCGCGATCCGGTGTCCTCCTTTGCAGCGGCATCATCGCCAATCACCGTAATGATTCCGTGGGAGTCATTGCCTCCATCACCCTTAACGTTCGCAATCAGCGTCCAGCCGCCCTCGGGAGCATCCGCCGGAATCGTAAACTCCCAGACATTGTCCCGTCTGGCACCGCCGGTGAATCCAAAATGCTCATCAACCAGTTCAAGATCAAGGCTTTTCAGCCTGACGTTTCGAATATCTAACCGATGTCGCCCTTTGGTGTAGTTGAAGAAGATTTTGGTTCTCGCCCCCGCGACCAAAGCTTCCTCGAGTTCCCACCTGCGATCGGTGTAATTCCCTGAAATGGTTCTTGGATCCCACGTCAGTTTCTCACCACCCTCCGGAGTCGAGAATTGGTCGGGCCTCGGCAATCCGTATTGATCAAACGTCTCGAGTGCAAAACCGACGGGGTCGATGTACTGATGGCATGCGGAGCAGCCCGCTTGAGATGAATGCATTTTGAGCAACTCATTAAACTCGAGCTTACCGTTCGATTTCTCCACTCTTGCCTGCGTCTCTTCGAGATCCGGAACGTCTTCTGGAACTTCGAACTCTCTACCAAGTACCCGCTCCATCACCCACACTCCGCGTCGTATCGGACTCGTTCGGTTCTCAGTGGAGGTGGCAGAGAGCGTTGATCCTGTGGTGATCAACCCAAACCGGTTCGGATCTTGTCGTCGTGCAAGGGTGAGCGGAGCGTGACGATACTCATAAGAGCCTTCACTGACTTTTTGCTTCATTGTACGAAAATGGATACTAATGGGCGGCAAACTCAACTCACTCTGCATATCGTGTTCGACAAACTGCGTCCCGTATATCCCTGCTTGGTGACGATTCAAAAAGATCCAATCTGCATCCACGATGCGAAGCAACGATTGGTCATAGCGCAGAAAACTATCAAAGAGCAAACAAGATTCCTCATACTGCGTTCGATAAAATCCCGCCATCCGATCGCTACGGCGGTCTACCGAGCTTTTTTGCCGAAGCTTTTTGTAATCGAACCATTCGCCGCCAAGATTTTCAGCGAGTGCAATTCGCTTTGGGTCCCGAAGCATCCTGTCGACTTGCTCGATCAGAACATCCTCGTTTTGCAATTGGTTAACTGACGCAAGCTGAACGAGCTCGAGATCAGGCGGTGCGGACCAAAGAAAGTATGCGAGTCGCACGGCGAGTTCTTGGTCGGACACTGGTGCTTGCCCGTCAACCGGTTCCTCAAACCGGTAGAGAAACGGAGAAGAGAGAAGGATCGCAAGCATCGATGACTTGAACGCTTCAAATTGTGTTGTGTTTTTTCTCGCGTAGAGCTTTTTATAGGTCGTAAATTCCAGCTCCGTTAAGTCTCGCCGAAACGCACTGCGTCCGAAATCCCGCAGAACAGCATCCGCCTCTTCATCGTTCAAATGAAGGGGGATCGTCTCGGTGCCAAAAAGCTTCTCCCTAGCAGTCGAATCAGTATCAAGCCGTGACAAAAGCAGGGCGAAGCAACGTGCGTATTTTTGCAGATTCAAGGATTCCCTACTCAGCGTTTCCGCATCGTTAGAAAACCCCGACTCTCCGATCACTCCAGTTGGAAAGAACTTTTCAATCAGTGTGTCCGGAATCACGTGCAGCCGGCTGTTGGTCACCTCCGAGCGAATCGGAAGATGCAAAACATCCTCGAGCGTATTCTGTAACTCTTCGCGGGTGAGACGCCGGGGCAAGACATGTCCGGCATGCTGAATCCCCCCAGGAAGGACGAACTGCTCAACGAACCAGCCCGCGAAGAGACGTCGCTGATCGTCACTCAACGGCTCACTTGAATCCGGAGGCATCCGACCAGATTCAATGACCGTCTCGACCTTCTCCCATAACAAAATCGACTCCTGAATGTTTTCGCTTTCAAGCAAAGCTCCCAGGTCCACGCCGCCGTTCTTGTCGACCGCGTTGTGACAATCAATGCATTTATCCTGAACCATCTGGCTCACCTGCGCAGCGTTCACGCCATCAGCAAACAGCCAAGAAATCATCAGCATCTGCGACAACAACGATTGAGCCAAAGCGAAGCAAACGATTCGCAATCTGCAACTCCTTGTCTTAGGAATGATATCTCTGATTTAGAAACCGTGGACGCACCGACACCTATTGTAATCAGGTCGCATCGATGGAAGGGGATAAGCTTGCGATAGCTTCCTAGGTGATCAGTTCGTAACCTACTAAATACCCGTCTAACCGTATCTCGAAGACGTATTAGACCCGATAGTTATTCCTAACGTTGCAACTCGAGTCTGTTATCTTGTAGCCCATTCAACAAAAGTGTGGCACACCGGCGTCAGGACTGTCAGGCGATGGCAAAATATCACAACTTATTTCTGTATACCCTTGCGGTTTGCTGCGGAACCATCTTTTTCCCGCGAATCGGCTCTGCTCAGCACACATGGCAAAAACCTAAAGCTCCCATTCCGAAAGCGAAAGTCGAAGCGATCATCGGTCCTTATCTCGGAGCTGCTCTAACAAAACCGAGGAATGTTGTCTGGGTTTGGGGATATGACAAGCCGCACCAACCTGGAGCCCATGACTACCTACGAGTACGCGACTTAATGACCGGACTACTCGACGGTGTCCCCGACCTTACCGTGGAACCGGCGTACCAATTTCCAACGCTTGAACAATTCGATCGCGCAGATCTCGTGGTCATGTACCTTCACCTCCCGCAACTAACAGAGCGCCAGTACCTCGCGCTTAGTTCCTACCTCAACGGCGGCGGTGGCTTGGTTGCAATCCACGAGACAGCGATTATCCGCCCCGCCGCAGAAGGAAAAAAACTCGCCCAGTGCCTCGGTATGGCGTGGGACGAAGGTCGATCAAAGTGGGGTGCAATCTTTGAGGATATCACGATCGAAAACAGGCATCCCATCTTTGCTGGATTTCCGAATAAGCTCTCCATCGCGGATGAGTTTTATTGGGATCTCAATCAGGTGGATGGCGTGGATGTATTAGGCTCTGTTCGTACCGGGCCTGACAAGAACAGCCTCGCCCCCGTTGCACCATCCCAACTCTCTGAAAGCTACTCACCGATGTTCTGGACTTTTCAGCCTGGCAGAGGACGTGTTTTTGGGACGACACTCGGGCACAACACCTTCAGTTATTTTGATCCGGAATTACGGGTCATTCTTTTTCGCGCGATGGCTTGGGCCATGAGAGAGAAGCCCGAACCTCTCATGCCGTTGGTCTTCGAGGGTATCACCTCATCAACCGGGATGGTCGGTACGAGGGATAGCATGAGAAATTGGGAAGGCAAACAGCGCGGACCCTCCGAATAATCTTCACCGGATCGCGTCATATCAAAGAGCGATAAGAGCTAGAGAGTCCAAAATGCGGACGGAGAGTTCTGTGTCGGTAAAGCTGCAACAACGGTGCTAATATTTAATGGTTTGGAACATGCAAATGCTTAAGCGAGTCTTGGCGGCAATTTTTGGCGGCATTCTCTTTGGGATCCTAGTACCGATTGCTTACAGCATTTTCCTCGATGTTCCAGAAAGTCCAGCGGGGCTAATTGGCATCTTTTCGCTGGGAGCGTTCAGCGGATTAATTCTAGGTTTCCTCTTTCCACGCGTGTTTGGATTTATCTTCGAAATCTTTCTAGATATCTGAAGTCCCTGCGTTCCAAGTAGGATTGCTGCCCTAGCAAAACAGGCGATTGATGCGTTGGCAATCCTTTATCTCTATTTACTCGATGAGAACCCTACCAATTGAGACTGAACGCCATCAACGTCATGGGGCATGAGCATACCTTCGGTCAGATCCGCTAGTCCAACAGCATCCACATTCAGTTGATCCAAATCCAACCAAATCACGTTTGAACCGGGGCTCGCGAAGAGATCATCTAAACTCGCATCGATCACCAACTCGTGACTCTCCTTTTTCAGTGTGCTTGACTCCAAAGTGTTTTCGAAATCGATATCTAAGTCTCGAACGCTTGGCAATGAATCATTTGGCAACTCAACCAAGACATATTCTGACTCGCCCGATGAGTTATCCGCCAAACGGTTGATGATTCTTAGGGCGTCGATGGCTGATAGCTTTCGATCACCGGAGATGTCGAACAGAAATCGCAACTTTTCCTGACTGGATAAATCAAGGTTTTCCTCGATCACCTCGCAATCCACTGCGCCATACTGATCAAGTAGATTGATGACATTCAGCACGTCCCTCGCTGATACCAAACCATCCTGATTCACATCATGCTGTAGTTGACTGTTCTGCCAAACAAGGTCCGGATCTATCGTCGCGATTGCCTCAATCAGCGTCCCCTCGGGTGATTCAGCAACGTACCGCACTCGAATCGGCTGCAGTCTTTGACCGGAGTGCCGAAGGCGTAATCGATGATCGCCGGTGATTTCGATCTCTGCCTCTCCACTGAGTAACTCTGCCTTCAACAATTCAAGCGATTCACCATTGATTCGATCATTTGCGGTTAGGTCAGCAAAGATTTCTTCGCCACTAGGAAAGTCGATGTGATCATCCTGACCCTCGGTTTCAAAATCTAAAGTCGCAAAGTGTGAACTCGCCGCCGCCAGCTGCGAAACCTTCAGCTGGCGATTGGAGATTGAATAGAGAAGGGATTCTATACGGATACCACGATCAACCCGATCATCGAATTCAATCGAATCCAATTCCGCAATACCCATCTGTGGATCAATCGAAAGTGTTCGCATCGCGGATAATCCACCATCGACAAAGATTGGTTGATCGTCGGGGTCAAAGAAACCGAACGACTCGCTGTAGATCGGGATTGCGAGGATCTGTTGCTGCGGGAAGAAATTGATCGCGTGGTGATCTCTTAAATCTCGTGGACTACCACCGGCAAACGGTGAAAAGGTGCTTCGTCCTCCCTCAAATACATATCGATCTTGCAGAGAAGGTTGATGGGGATCACTGACGTCAAACAATGATACGGTCAACGCCCCGAACTGTCCGGTTACCTCATCGGCATCCCTCCCAATTCCCAACAGGTGATTCTCATCAATGACATGCAGGTATTGAGAGTAGCCAGGTGTTTTTAACTGTCCGAGTACCTCTGGTGAGGACGGCTGAGATAGGTCGATCACAAAGAGAGGATCCACCTGTCGGAAGGTCACGACGTACCCACGATCCGCGGCAAACCGAACCGCATACACCTGTTCGCCCGGCGCGAGTCCTTCAACACCACCAATCAGTTCTAAGTCACCCTCTGCAACTTGGAGTACGTAAAGATTCGCCCCAGCCGGTTCGCTGGGATCATCGAAGGGCGTCCACCAAGGGTTCTCCGTCGCCAGACGTAACGTGCCCTGATATTCATCAAGCGAAAATTGATTATTGAGCGTTCCTGGAACGACGCCATGACCCGCCTCGATCATCAATCCGTTCTGGCTAATCTCGTACCTGGTAATCGAGGTGTTGATCGACGAGCTTTCTGGTGCAAAAGAAAACTCGTTCCATTGGTCGTCTGACAATTCGAGCGGTTGATAGTCCGTGTAGGTGATATAGATCGATTCAGAAGTCACCAAACGGTGCTCACTTCTCTTACTCCATTGCCAGTCCAAAACCGACCCACCAGGGTCAGTCGTATCAATCGAAACTAAGTGGGAACGGCTATACGTGCCCAAATAGTCTTCCGCGATCGTCGCTGGGGCAAATGGCAACGTTACTGGTGCTTCCAGCTCTGGAGCGGGCCGCCGAGTCTGATAGCTGGGAAAAATCGACTCAATGAGTTGATCGACCGAATGATGGCTAAAGAACTGTTGGGGAGTTTCGTTGAAGGTGAAATCACCATCGGTTGACTGAATGGTGTTGAGTGGGGGAACAGCAAAACCATATTCCTCCGTGAACACGTATAGCACTCCACCAACCCGGCGTGACTCGACATAGTTACCATTTATCGTCGTGCTCAATAACTGCTTGGGCGAGACGGGATCAGTCACATCAATCGCATTGATCACTGTTTGATTCGTCGACTGGGTGATCACGGTCAGGCGATCCCCGTTCAAATCGAGGGACTGAACTGGGTCATCAAAAATTTGTCGTGACACAATTGTCGGATGATCCGCCTGGCGTACATCGATAATCGTCAGCAAATTACCCTGTTCACCTGCCCCTTCCGAACGATCATCAACCGAGATGCGAGGAAAGAGGTCCCAACCTATCCAATGCTCGGGTTCCGGCGTGGAAAGGACGTAGAGGAAGTTACCGTCCGTCTTCACCCGATCCGACTCCTCAACACCGGCGATCTGGTTATTCGTCCCTGAGGCATCAGCACTCTCAATCATCGGAGTCGATGGGATGTCATCAGCGAAACGAAGATAAGGATTCGTATTCGCTGCCCCACCAAAGCGGTACCGATGCTGATCAACCGCGAGTTGGATCACCTCCGTCTCCAGTTCCTCCGGCCATGTATTGTTGTTAGTGACGTCGGAGACGCGAGCGAAGGCCGTCCCCAAAACCTCGTAACCATTTGGATCAACGCCCAAGTATGAGATCGTCCGAAGCCCCTCGAAATCGTCGGCAGGCGCAAACACAAGATGGCCTCCGTCAGAAGAGATCTCGACGGTCCCTCCGACGTGGTCATCCGCGAACTCGACTGAGGTGAGACGCAAGTCCAATCCCGAAACGCCAGTCACACCAACAAGCGATGCACTCTGAATGTCATTGGACAGTACGTCCAGCTTGTTTGAATCGGAATTCGTTCCAACTTGGAACCAATCCTGCACGCCAAAGAGCGGTTCAACCACGTGAACAGCGAGCTCAAACCGCAGAGAATCAATTTCAGGCGAAACATCAGTCGACGTGCCGGAGCGCAAAGCGATGCGATC